>JAKOZM010000441.1 GCA_029779995.1 Actinomycetes bacterium | reverse complement strand
GTCGATGAGCTCGTCAGTGGAGTCGCCCATGGCAGAGACGACGACACACACGTCGTGGCCGGCCTGTTTGGTCTCGACGATCCGCCGGGCGACCCGCTTGACGCCCTCGGCGTCGGCGACCGACGACCCGCCGTACTTCTGGACGATGACGCTCACTGACCTGCTCCCGGAGACGGACCTGTGGACCGCCCGAGTTTACTCAGGGCGCGCACGCCAACAGCCCGCCCTCCGCATCGCGAGACGGCTGTCTCAGCTGGCGGTCAGGGGTGCAGAGCGTCGAACTCGGCGTCCGCGACGACGTCCTCGTCGGCGTCCAGCCGCAGGTGGGCGATGATCGAATGGAGCACCCGCAACGATGCCGCAGCCCGCTCGCCCCAGGTCGACAGGTAGGAGAACTGCCACCACCACAGGGCCTCGACGCGTCGGCCGGCGTCGTAGTGGCTCAGACCATGAGCCAACGCCAGGCAGATCTCGGTCATGTCGTTGGACAGCGACCCCTTGGTGAGCTCGGCCTGCGTGACCGGGTCAACGAGGTCGGCGTAGTCGTCGATGCCTTCGAAGAGGTTGGCGAGGTTGTCGCGCAAGGGTTCGACGTCGGCGTCTGGGCCGGGGTCGGGCTCGTAGCGCTCGTCGAGGACGACGTCCTGGACTGCGCCGAGTCGTGACCCGGCCAGGAGCAACTGAGCGGTCGCGAGCAACAGCAAGGGGATCGCGATGTCGGGCGAGGACCCGGAGGCCACCTCGGTCACCGCCGTGACGTAGGCCCGCGCTTGCAGCGCCGAGTCGTCGGCAAGCCCGGCGAACTCGGCGAAGTCGTCGAACTCGGAGCCCGGCTCAGCACTGGCCGACACCGCGTCCGGCTCTGCGGGCGGCTGTCGAGATGCACTCAATCTTGTAAGAACGCCGACCGATTCTAAGAATTAGCCGACGTTATGCATCTCGGGCGTGTCGCGCGCGTTCCTTATGGTTGCAGGCTTGCTGACTATCGCTCGTCTGCCAGAGCGTCTGCAACCCCATGCGCCCCGGCATCCATCAGGCGGTCGACGACATCCAGGCAGGCAGACCGCGTGGCCTCGTCACCTTGCCGGTACAGGCGAAGGACGATGGTCACAATGTCTTGCCCCAGCCCTGCACGGGCAGTCCTGATGTCGCCGAGTCCGGTGCCGCTGAGTTCGACGGCGCGCTGACAGGCGTCAAGGGTCGACTTAGGGAGCCTTGTCCCTAGGTCACCCAAGGCATCGAAGAGGTGCTCCATGTGCTCGGGGAAAGACGCGCTCCGCACGAAAGCTTCGATGAGGCCGTCTACCGTGTCCGCGGCCACCGCGTTGAGGTTGCGCATGCCGAGGGCAGCCGCCGCTCGGACGCGCGCATCGGGATCCTGAAAGAGCCGGCCCAGGGTCTGTGCTCCCTCGAAAGCGTTCTCAGCAAGGACCTGAGCAGCGCCAACCCGTGCCACCGGCGGCAGGGCGTCAACCGGGTTGGGTGCCCCTGGGGGAAGGGCACCTCTCTGTTGGGCCACGGCCCAGATGTGGCCCCCGCGCCGAGCAACCGAGTCGGGGCCCTTGAGTGCACGATCAAGTTGCGCCGCGAACCTCAGCGGCGAGCGGACGATACAGTGCATCAGCAGTTGCTCGGTAGTGCGGGCGTCGAGGATGTCGATCGGACCGTCGAACAGGGCCTCAGCTAGCACGAGCGCGTGCGCGGTGTCGTGATTCAGCAGTGCGATGACGCCGTTGGCGGCGCAGGTTCGGACAGCCATGATTGGGTCGCAAGACAATCTCTCGATGACCGGACGCAGTTCGTTGAGGAATGGCGGATTGCCGAACAGCGTGGAGGCGGCAGCCAGAGCCGCGCCGCCCCGCGTGCAGTTGAGGCCCGCCATGAAAAGGTCGCCCCCGTAATAGTCGCCGCCGCTTGACGCCGGCGTACGCGCCAGTTCCTGAGTGGGATCGCTTGAGGTCGAGTAGCGCTCGATGAGAGCAACCATCTCCGCCGTTCGCTCGTTTGCCGCCTCTACCGCGCTGCAGATGTCGCGGCCGACAGCCTCGCCGTACAGGTCGGCCAAGTGTTCGCAAACGGCCGTCAGGAGAGCCGGCTCGATGTTGGCATGGGCGCCACGGAGCACGTGGGACCCGGCCGTGGCGGGGATCGAGCTATCGAACTGCAATGCCAACCGGGCGAAGCGGCCAGGCTCCTCCTTGGCCCGCAACTCCAGCAGCTGAGCCAGTTCGCGCGCGCCCCCAACCGGTTCGTCAGCGGACCAGCGTGTTTCTTCCGATGCATGCTTCCTGAGGGCGGCGAGCCAGTTTGCATCGGGCATCTTCGCTGTAGCCGCCATAGGTATTGGGGAACCCACTATCGCGGCCTCGATCGGTCTGGGCGCCGACGGGGCTGTGTCGAATTTGCGGTCCAGTTCAGCAAGCCGTCGCCGGCCTTGCTCCGACATCCTGTCAGGGTTCAGGCCCGATAGAAGGACGTACTGCCCGTGTCCCGTTGGGCGGTTCTCGAACGCGGACTCGTGGGCCAGTATCGCGACTTCAAGGGGAGCGAAGAGGTCCGCGGAGCAGGCGAGGGAGTGCTTCTCGATCAGCTCGCGTGAGGCCCAGCGAGGGTTGTCGGCCCAGCCGAGCACGAGATTCCTTGGATCTCCCGTCAGCCACCTGATCGCGTCGTCAGCGTCGTCCAGAGCCGTCAGAGCTCGACACGCAAGGAAGCGAAGCTCCTCGCTCTCACATCCACGTAGCGGCTCGATGTGAACCTTGACGACGTCCGGTTCGGTCGCCGCCAAGCTCGTCAGCGCAACCTCGGTCGCCTCAAACAGTGCGTCGTCAACTGAGTAGTGGGTGCTGCGCCACCTGTATCCCCAGCGGCGTCCAACGGGCAGGTGCCCATTCAAGTCGTGCTGGCCCACCGTGGCGACCGCGACAACGAAAGGCAGAACCTCCTGAAGGAATTCCCGTGGCGCGCCCTTGGCCATCTTGATGAAGATGCTCTCGTCCGTCGAGTGCGTCGAGAGATGCCCTGACTCGAAGGGATCGCCTGACCCCTCAGCCTGCGCGACCTCAAGTCCTCGGCGCAGGAAGGATCCGGTTACGCGCGTAGCGCCGACCGGGTCCTTCGTCAGCAGTGTGTGGACAATCGACCAGAAGTCGCTGTTGACCGCGATAGGCCCCCGAGCGTCATCGATATGGCCGCCCTCGATCAGCTCGACGGCCAGTGGTACCAGCTCCGGGGTCAGAGACCAGGAAACAAGAGCTCGCAGCCAGAGGCGCCACTGCTCGCTCTCCCCAATATGAGGGCGAACCAGATCTGCGATGCGGTCTCCGTGATGCCGGGCCGCGGGTACCAGTTGATTCATCGCAGCGTCGAGACGTGCGGGGTCGTTTAGCCAGGCTTCCCAACGGTGGAGCTCGTCGGCTGCCTCGAACCAGCCGGGGTGGCTCAGTAGGGCGATCACATGAGGGCCGATCGGGACGTCGGACCAAGCGACCTCCTCCACCGCTTCCCAGTCCTCGGGTTGAGGCTCGATTGCCCTGAGTACGCCGACCACGACGTGCTTCAGGTGAGACCTGATCGTCGTTGACTCGAGGAGCTGCTTTGCCACCCCCCGGAACCGTGGCCGATCGGTGGCAGCGAGGTGCTCAAGGACCTGACGCGTTTGGGCGCGGCGGAACAGCGCCTGACCCGACTCCGCGAGGAAGGTCAGGAGGTCGCCACCGCCGTCAATGAAGGCGCGGGCAAAGAGGTAATCGAAGTACGACTCATGGAAAAAGGCGTAGCCTCCCGAGTCCGACACGAGCAAGCCCTCGGACTCCAAAGCCGCAAGCTGGGTGGCGGGAAAACGATCCAATCGTGCTGAAGCCACCGTTAGCGTCTCGTCGCCGCTCATGGTCTCGACCATGAGCGTCGTGATGCCTCGCCAGTCAAGCGCGCCCGCACGTTGCTCCACGCGGCGCCTAATATCCGTCGTCAGTCGGTCGTAGAGGTCTTGCAGCGTTCGGTAGTTCGACGCGCGCGAGCCCTCCGATAGCAGGAGATACGCCGCTAGGTGCAGTGGGGTCCTGAGCAGTTCCTCCGTCTCGGGACCCGCGGTCTGCACGCCATGAGACGTCAGATAGTCGTGCAGTTGGCCAGCGTGGAGGCGTCCAAGGGTGTGTCGGCGCGTAGCACCCTCCGCGCGCACGAGAGCTCGCATCCGCGGGTCGTTCTCGACATCGGTTGTGCGGCTGACCAGCAAGACCCTGACGTTGTGACGCTGTCGGAGCTCGTCGATGACCTCGGCTATGGCGTCGAAGTTGTCAGGCATCCTCCCGCTAAAGAGGCTGATGGCGTCAAGCTGATCAATGACCAACAGCCCTGCGGCCCCCTCGCTCGCCCCCATCAATGTAATGGCGGGCGACTCCTCCAAGCCCATGTGTTCGCCGAGGTGTCTTGACGTCGGGATCGCCAAGGCGTTGTCCAGGCGCACAACGGCTACGCACCAGCCCTGGCTCTCCATGGTGGTGGCTACCGCTGTGGCGACGGCCGTCTTGCCGTAGCCCGCAGGTGCGTCGATCAACAGCAACTGGGGGCAGTCCGCGTCGAGCAAATCCTGAACGATCGCTTGAACGTCTGGGCGTGGGACCAAGCCGAGTTGGGGCGCCGATTCATGCACACGGCGTTCTTGACGTGCGACGGTCCGATGGAGAAGGCGCCGTGTGTTCTTGTCGCCGGCAAGAAGGCGGGGAGCGAAGCCAAGGTGATCAAGGTAAGTGGCAACTTGCGAGGCCCGGAGGGTCTCGTGCATGTGTGCCGTGCAGAAGGCCGAGACGGCAGCGACTACGAGGTCTGGTTCCCCGCTGTAGAGGATCTCGAAGGCCAGGTTCACGATCCGACGCAAAGACGTGAGTGGGTGGTGCTCGACGGCGATCTTCCGCAGGCGACGCCAGGCCACCTCTCTGGGATCCCCCCAATGCTTGACCAGGTCGTCGAGAGCTGGTCTCAACTTGTCGGGGAGGATGGATTCGAACTGATCCACCGAGCTAGCAATGCGAGCTCGGTCAGCGAGTTTCTCAAGGGCGTCGGCCGCGCTTGAGGTGACGAGTCGATATCCTCGACCGCCGTCGACGTGGTGCTTGGCCGCCGCTAGCGCCCCTTCGTCCTTCAGCCGGTTGATGGTCCAGCTGCTTGAGCTGTGTTTGGTCTGCTCCCCCCAGATGCCGTCAGGAAGCTGAACCTGGAACTCGATGCCGAGGCCGTCGGCGCCTACTGGTTCAAGCTGGATGCTGGAGGCTTCCCCGCGAAGTAGGTCGGCTATGCGCAGCGCCGTCCACAACTCCTCGTAGGCGTTGCCGGCCTTGTCAGAAGCCCCACCAGGCATGGATGTCATCTGGCGATGCCCGTCCTGTCACAGACTGCGTCCCCGTGGAGTAGAGAGCCGCGACGATCGCCGACTCCCTGGGCAGCATCACTCACCGGCCGCTCCCAAGGCCGGATAGCGGTCGAGAGCCCACTGGCGACGACTGATCTCCCGGTTTAGGGTGACCTTCTGTCGAGTCGTGAGAGGTCCATCCTCTAGTTCCTTGAGGCGGTCGACCTCCCAAACCAAGCGCGCGCGTGCGCGCTCGAACTTGAGACGGCACTCTCGCGAACAGAAGCGCTGAGGGCGGTGACCCTGTCCTCCCCGCTCGGGATAGGCGCAGTTCTTGCGGCACTTGGGATTCAGGCAGGGGTAGGGGCCTTTGGGCAAGTCAGACAGCCCCTCGGCGATCTCAAGGATTCGCTCGGTGGCTGCCTCCGGCTCCCTAGCGAGAGCCGACTGAAGGGTCAACGGCACGGCAACTGCCCTGTCCGGGTTGCGCTGGTCAGACGCGTGGCTTGCTTGCAGCGCCAACTGTAGCCTCCTCGTGTCTTATCCATGCAAGGGTATCCAAGAGGGCCGTGCATAGATAAGGTCTGTAGGCCTGACCAGCGAAGACGGTCGCTGAGGGTACCTTCCAGGCTGGCTCTCGGGCGCTGGTCAGGAGACATGGTTGACGGGTCGCAGCAAGTCCCCTGATCCCGGGAGAGCGCGGCTGAACCCATAGAGTCTGTCGAAACCCTGCGGAAAATGTTGCCCAAATCCGGTGTGGCGAGTACGTTGATGGCGGAGCCGTAGACGAGGGCGGCGCTCACGCGCAAGTGAGGGCGCACCAGTTCGCACCTGGCACGCCCTCGGCGACGGTCCCGATGAATCTTGGACAGAAACGAAGGTGCCGTCGCGTGGACGAGTCTATTTCGCATGCCCGTAAGCGGCCAGCCCCTGTGGTGCTGGCTCCGGATCTGGGAGTTGAGTGGCTCTTCGACGTCGGGGCCGATCTCGCGATGTGGCCCTGGGGGGAGCGCCCCGATGTCACCCAGCTCCGTAGAACCCGGACACCGAAGGTGAAGGCGCGGTCGGGGCACATCCCGGTGTTCGCCTTCTGCGTGACGACGGGGACCCATTTGCGCCTGGAGTCGGGGCTTGAGCACGACCTGGTCCGAGAGCTCGACCGCCGTCCGGACGTAAACTGGCTGGTCGCTCAGCCGTGCTTGCTTCGCCTCTCGGCGAAGCGGCGCGGGCGCCGGCTCGAGCACACGCCCGACCTCTTGGTCCGTTATGACGACGGGACGATCCGACTGTGGGATGCCCGACCTGCCAGCCGACAGGATGACGACTTCACGCTCAAGGTCCGACTCACGAAGGAGGCATGTGCCGAGGTCGGCTGGGAGCATGAGGTCTTCTCGGGTTGGTCGCGCGTGCGGCGCGTCAATCTCATGTGGATTCATGCCTATCGACGACCGATGCCCTGGTATGCCGGTTCGCTACGGCTGATCCGCGAGTACCTCGAAGGCGACGGGACGATCGGCGACGTCTTGGGGCTGGACACCGGCGGCGGGCACGTGATCTCGGCTATGTGGCACGGCATCTGGAGCCGACAGATCGAATGCGATCTCGACCGTCCCCTGAAGCGTAAGACCCGAATTGTCATCCACGACGTGGCGGCGGTGTCGTTGTGAGGAAGGCCGTTGAGTTGTTCGAGGGCGCTCGGGTGCTGATGTCGTTCGGTCCTGCCGTCGTCGTCGAGGTTGGCCGACACGGCGTGACCGTCAAGGACGCATTGGGCGAAAACCACTTCGTCCGCGCCGACCAGCTGACGGTGACCGGCATCGGCGAGGACGGCCTCGACGCCATCCATCTGTCGATCCAGCCCTGGTGGAACAGCCTCTCGCCTGAGATCAAGGCAGAGGTGCGACTCAAGCTCGAGGTCGTGTTCGAGGTGCTCACTGCTTACCGAGACGGTCACCCGCTCATGGCCCGTGAAGGCGAACCGTTTTACCCGTTCGGGGAAGGATTCGGTGTCAGCCTCACCAAGCGCATCGAGGCGATGTCACGGCAGTTGACCTTCGAGTACGGCGTCGACCGGACGAGAGTCCGTCGGGTGCTCGCTGGGGAGATCGTCAAGAACGGCGTGTCCCCGAACACAATCCGTGGCTGGATCAAGGCGTGGCAGCGCGACGGCCTCCGTGGGCTGGTCGACGGGCGCAAGACCAAGGGACGGCAGGGCTTCGAGGTCATCGACCCGCGATTCGTGCGGATGGTCGATGAGGAGCTCGCAGCATTCGACGGCACCAAGAGCAAGGTCAGCCTGGTCGAGATCGAGCGACGCATCCTGGTCCGGCTCAAGCAAGAGGGGATCGATGACATCGACCTCCCCCAGCGGATCACCCAGCAGTACCTGTCAACCCGCTTCGCTGCGCTCGGTCGGACCACCAAGCAGCACAAGACCGCCTCGATCCGGAAGAACGCCGCCCGCTCCAACTACCCCGCGACGCACCCTGGGCACTTCGCCGTCGACGTCACGCGCTGCGACAATCTGGTCTGGGACGACGTGTACGAGCGCGTCTACTCGGTCGAGATCATCACGATCATCTCGATCCCCACCCGGGTCGTCGTCGCATGCCGAGTGGTGCCTCAGTCCGCGAACTCCCTCGAGGTCGCCCTCGCGCTGTATGACGCGATCCGGCCCTTCTCCATGGTCGTCGAAGGCACCACGATCGACGACTTCCGCTGGTGCGGCATCCCGGCCAGCCTCGACTTCGGCGACAACCCCATCACCGCGCACGCCAGCCGCGTCCGCACCAGCCGCGAAGTGCAGGGCCGCCACGTCAAGCCCGGCATCGCCTTCGTCTCGTTGCGCGCCGACAACGGCAAGATCTTCCTCAGCGAACCTGTCCTGGCCTTGCTCCGCGACTGGAGCGTCGACTTCATGCCGAGCCGACCCGGGCGCCCCGTGGACAACAACATTGTGGAGCGGTGGCACGACCGTCTTCAGGCGGCATACCAGTCCTTCCGGAACGGCGCCGGCTTCAAAGGCCGCGCCGTCTATGAACGGGGACGGTACGTGGGTTGGGTGGGATTCGAGCCGCTCGGCTCGTGGCGTGAGTTGCAGCAGCACTTGCACCGCTTTGTCGGCGTCTCGTATCACCGCGATCGACACGAAGGCGTGAAGATCCCCGGCGTCGAGGACGGCAACTTCACCCCGATCGAGCGACACGACATGCTCATGAACATCACCGGCCGGTTGCTCGTCCCCCAACACCCCGACCTCATTTTCAGCCTCCTGCCCGAGAAGTGGCTGACGCCCGGCAACGGGGGCATCGAGTTCCGCGGCCTGACCTACGACGGCGACATCCTCGACGAGATCCGCGGCGTCCGACCCGGCACCTACCGCGCCAAGGACGCCAAGGTCCCCTTCCTCTACGACCCGCGAGACCGCACCCGGATCTGGCACCGCAGCCGGCTGGACGACCGAATCTACGAGCTCGAGTGGCGCGACGCCCACCTCATCGATGCACCACTGACCGACGTCGTCGTAGACGCCGCCCGCAAGCTCATCAGAGACCGCGGCGGCAACGGCGTGGTCTCCCGCCGCAACGTCGCCCGCGAGATCATCACCGCGATCACCGAACTCACCACCGCTCCCACTGACGAGGAATGGCGCGCCAAGCTGATCCGCGCCGCCGTGCGGCATGACCAGGCCCAGATCGACTACGCCGAGGCCGAAGCCGCCCGCGAACTCGTCGACGAGCAGGCGAATGTGGTACGCCCCCTGCGCCAGCGGGCCGCGACGGCCGGCGACGACCGCGATGCGACTGGCGACGCCGAGCCCTTGGTCATCGACTACGACGCGCCCTTCCCGGACTACGACGCAGAGGCACAGTGATGGACGCTCGCCTGTGGCACCAGCAAGCCACCACCCCACTCAAGTCTCTACCCACCCCCATCCCGGTCGACACCTTCGACACCATGTCCGAGGTAGCCCAGGACACGTACTGGGACGAACTGACCAATGGGCTCACCGGTCTGGTGCTCCCCTCCGTTCTCGCCCAGCGCACGGAGCACCAACTGACCCGACTTGTCGACCGCAACCGCCTACGCCCACCGGGCGCCAAGGCCATCGGTTCGGTCAGCGACTCCTTCGCCGTCGGCAAGTCCACGTTCGTCAAGGACTGGGCCCAAGCGGCATACCGAGATCTCCTGGGCCCCGCCTGCGCAGATCCCCGCCCGACGTGGAACCCCGAACCCGGCGTCACCGCCGACTGGATCCCGCAGGTCTACATCACCCTGCGAGCGGCCTCGAAGATCCGCGACGTGCTGGCCACCTTGCTGCTCACCATGGGCTACCCCAGCGAAGGTCTCGTCCGGGTCACCACGACCCGCGTCATCCACGCCTTCCGGCAACACGGCGTCCGGCTGCTCATCATCGACGACAGCCACTTCCTCGACGTGTCCAACAAGGACAGCCGGGACATGCTCGACTTCCTCAAGTACCTCAACACCGAGCTTGGCGAGCTCGGCGGCACGATGATCCTGGTCGGCGCCGACCTGCACGAGTCCCCGCTCTACCTCGACCCGCAGATCAACTCGCGCCTCGAACGTCTCACCCTCGGCGCCTACCCCGTGGCTACCGAGGATGATCGCCGCACATGGCAACGCTTCCTCAAAGACGCCGAAGCCGTCCTGCTGCCCTACTTCGACTGCGCACCCGCCGGCATCTTCAGCGTGCAACATGCCGGCCACATCTGGCGCCGAACCCAGGGCTACGTCGGCGACACCGCACTGCTCCTCACCGAAGCCCTCCTCGCCGCCTTCGACGACGGATCCGAGACCATCACCACCGGTCACCTCGACAGCATCCCGCTGTCGGCTCGAGCCATGGCCGGAGAGGCTGAGCTTCGTCAACCACCCACACCGCCCTCACGCCGCCGGCGCGTCAAGGCGACCGTGTCATGACCCTTGCAGCCTGGCCCGTCCGCCCTGAACCACTCCCCGGGGAGCCGTTGACGGCGTATGCCGTGCGCCTGGCCGACGCCAACGGACTCCCCCGGGGCATGGCCATCGACCGTCACCGCCGCGACATCGACGTCCCAACTGACGAACTGCACACCGTCGCAGCCCTCGCCGGCCTCGACCCCGCAGCCGCGGCCCGGATGACGATGGACCGCTACCCGCCGACCGTCCGCGGGCGGGGTCCCACGCACCGGGGCGGCTGGCGGCTGCACTTCAGCGTCGAGTGGGTGTGCCCGCGTTGCACTGCCCTGACCGGTCGACGAGAGCTGCTCTGGCAGACCGCCCTCTCGCCCGCATGCCGTAACTGCCATCTGCTGTTGGTCCCGGCCGGGTCTCTGGCCGAGCCGGCAATTGTGCCGTCGCCGCGGCTGGTGGACCTGGTCGGCGAACTCAGGTCGCTGGCTGAGGCGTCGGTCGGCCATCAGTCGGCCCGTCTCCGGCTCGGTGCCTTGCGCCGGGTGTGCGCCGTCGTGGCTCAGACCATCGATGACCAGTGGCCCGACCGCCCCAGCGGACTTCCGGCCCTCGACGTGGCGGCGGCCCGCCAATGGGGCTGCTTCCCCACCCCGGACCCAGGAACAGTGGCCGTCATCCTGTCGGCGGCCGCACCCGCCCTGCACTCGGGCTACCACCGGGACCGCCTGCTCCGCGAAGGTGCGCAACGTCGCCGCCGCGGGCGCACCCTTGCTGTCCCGCCGAAACATGTGCCCAATGCCCGGAAGTACCTGCCGATACGGCCACCATCGCCACCGAAGACCGCGCCGATCCTGGCCGGCTTCAACCGCGACGACGCCCGCCGCCTCCAGTGGCTCATCACCCAGCTGGGCCACCAGGTGAGGCGGCACGGCATACACCCCGACCACGTCCCCGCGCTGTTGCCCGCGCCCGGCGAGGACGGCCTACCCGACTCGTCCGTGTGGCGCACCCGCTGGCATTCCGCGATCGCTCTGCACATGCTCCTCACCCACATCCACGACGGACCGACCTCCTCAAGCCACGCCTGTCACGCCTTCGGCACCACCGACACCGACACCAGCCTGCTGCTGGACGGCATACGCCTCGGCCGCGGCATCCACGACCTCGACGCCGCCCGCCTCACCGACGCCATCGACGCTCTCGTCGACGCCGGGCTGGTCGGCTACCAGCGCCGCCGCGACACGCTGCGACCACTCACCCGCCTCCCGCGGCTGCCCCTCGCCGCCGACCGGCTACCCGACATCGACGGCCACCCCGGACGCGAACTGGCGTTGACGTGGATCTGGACGCGGCTCACGCACGGGCCGGCGTTCACCAGCCCGCGCCCGTTCATCGCCGACCGAAACGTGCGCGCCTTCGACGCCGCGATCGACCCCGAGACCCGCCTCGTCCTCGCCGAGTCCGGGCAGCAGCTGCTCGCCGACGCCGACGTCATCACCATCCACACCACCCACGCCACCTGGGCCGCCATCACAAGGAGATACGGATGACACCGCTCGACCATCCCGCCCTGGAGGACCTGCACCAGCGCACCACGGCGATGCTCACCGCGATCGACGACACCCCACTCGAGGCCATCGACCACGGCCCCTACCAGCACTACTACGAAGAGCTCCGGCTCCTGGTCGAGGAATGGCTCACCGCCACCAACGCCGCACCCGTGGAGCTGCCGGACCAGACCTGGGTCATCACCCGCCACGGGGTCGTGGTGGGCGTGTGCACGACCGCCACCGCCGCTGCGCTGACCGCTGGGATCCCTGATCTCGCGTTCACCCCGATCACCCTGTGCTCGTCGGCGATCGAGGACCTGCGCGCCCGCTGGTCCACCGACCCGCAGCCAGCGCGCAAGTCACGGGAGCGGTGATGCGGGGGATCAGCCGCGAAGTCCTCGCCCGCGACGCCGCCTGGTCCTTGGCCGACGGCGCCTGCAAAGACCTCACGATCGAGTGGGCGCGGTGGGAGAACACGTATGCCGCCGCCCTCACCCGGGCGGCTCGTCTCGCAGCCCTGGCCGAACCGGCCGCTGTCTGCGCGGGGTGCTCCATCACCGCGGAGTGCGCCGACCTCGCCGAACTGTCCGGCTACACCGGCATCGCCGGCGGCGAGGGCTACCGCAACGGCCGACTCGACCACGCGCGTGCCCGGGCGCCGCGCGAACGGAGGACGGCATGAGCGCCTGGCAGCTCTACCCCAACCACGTCTGGCTCGCCGACGGCGACCACGCTGTCGTCCTGCTGGTGATGGGGCTGCCTGATCGTCGGGTCCTCGGCGCCACCGTCGTCCAGGACCCGGCAGACGCGGCCGCGTTGCTGGCCCGCCTCGTGGGGGCCTACGGCTGCCCGGCGACGCTGCGTTCGGTCTGGGACCCGCTGTTCGAGGACCTCAACGCCGCAGCACGGGAGGCCGTCCACCAGGCCGGATGCCCCAAGCCTGCCGGGCAGCTCGAGCCTGACGACTTCATCTGGGCACTCGACACCGCGAACGCCGCCACCCAAGCGATCCACGCCGCCAACCCCCGCACCGTCAACGACGCTGCCAGCGCCCTAGAGACGTGGTTCCACGCCTTGGCCCGCCCGTCAGCAGCCAGAGTCGCCGGTCCGCGCTCGGGTAGCCTGACCGTTGACGCCCACCCTTGCGAGGGACCGGGAAGTGACCCCCAGGATCTCCTGCCGGACGACAGGGCCTGGGGGTCGCGCACACCACCCCCAGACACGCCATGACCGCGGCACTGCCGGTGTCCGTGACACCCCGCCCCGGTGAGTCGATCGAGTCCTGGCTCGAACACCTTGCCGACGCCAACGGCCTGACCACCGCGCAACTCCTCAACGCCACCGGCCGTGGTCGCGGCAGCACCCGGTACCTCACTCTCGCGCCGTCACCAGAGACGATCACCCGGCTCGCGGCTCTGGCCCGCGTCGACGAACAGGAGGTGTATGCCGCCACCCTCGCCGCGTTCGACGGCACTGCACTTGACCTCACCGGGCTCGAACCGGCCGACCGACACTCCTACCGTCAGGTTGCCGCCCGCGGCTGGACCCCAGCCCACGGCACCCAGATCTGCCCGACGTGCCTCGCCGAAGATCGTGCGTGGCAGACCGCGTGGCGGCTCCTCATCGTCACCACCTGCACCCGTCACGAATCGTTGCTCGTCGCGCGATGTCCGTCCTGTCGGCGACCGTTCCGCGACCAACGCCACTCCCACCTCCGTCGCGTTGGCGCCGCCACCGTGTGTGGGAACCCGCTCGGTGCCGGCCCCACCAAGCAATGCCAGCACGACCTCACCACCATCCCCACGACGCCCGCCAGCCAGGACGTTCTGACCCTCCAGTCCCGCGTCGACAGGGCTCTCGTCGGGCACCCCCTGACCGTCCTCGGACTGGCCGCCAAGGCCGCGGCATACCTGACCGAGCTCCGCCACCTCACCACGCTCCTGCTCCACCTCGCAGGACAGCCCGGCGCAACGCAGCTGGCCCCATGGGTGTCCAGCGTGGCCGAGGAAGCCGACGCCCGCAGCGGTGAACGCGGACCGCGCTGGGGCCTGCGCCCACCAGAACCGCCCGGGCTGCGCGCTGAAGCGTTAGCGACAGCGGACGGCATACTCACCGCACCAGACGTCGACACGGCCGCTGCCCGCCTGACCCCGTGGACCGAGCTCACCCCGACCACCAACGACGGCCCGCTTGGGTGGCTCGCCGACCGCACCGTCATGACCACGACCCTGACCCGTCTCGTGATGGCTGCCCGCGCGCCACACCGGCGCCTGTCCCACCACCTCGACAACCACCTCGGAGGGCGTATGCCGATCAACCTCACGCTCGTCCCGCAGGTCATCCCGCACGCCCAGTACCTCGAACACCTCGACGGCGCGTCCACTTCCAGCGCGGAGACCGTGCGATTGTTCGCGTCGCTGTCGCTGGCGCGGATGCACCCGGACGTGACGACCTGGGCCGCGGCCGCCGAAGCCCTCAACATGCCCGGACTGATGGGCGTGCGCTGCGCCCGCGCCTGCTCAGCCACCATGCTCGTCAGCGCAG
The DNA here is from genome assembly GCA_029779995.1 of Actinomycetes bacterium. The sequence continues at coordinate 4,770 of JAKOZM010000441.1, read as the reverse complement.
AGGAGTGGAAGAGCCGGATCTGGCGGGCAGGTGAGGAGACCGAACGGCGCGACTACCGGGCCACCGAAGCCAAGATCCACCACCGACTCGGCATGACCCGCTGGTTCAACGAATGGGCCCGCCGCAACCGTCCCGACGCCCGATACGGCGACCACGACCTCGCCCTCACCTGGCAGTGGGTCCACGTCGCCCATGCCCACCTCGACCTCTCACCCGCCTGGCGCGAGAAGCGACCGACCGCCAAGGACCGCGCCCGCTTCCGCCAGTTCGCCGACTCCCTCGACGAGCACCAGCAGTTCGAGCTCGGCTACGCCCTCCACAAGCGGGCGTGATCCTTCTGCGGTTTGGCGCGCGAAAGGCCAGGCGCGATCGGTTTCACGCCTGGCCCTTCATAGCGACCGGAATCTATCGCCAGTTGTCGCGATAGCCCTGCGCCATGTTCCGCGCAGCCTGAGCGGCCTGTTCCGCGCGTCGCGCTTCCTCGGCTGCACGCCGTGCCCTGTCTGCGTCCGCGGCGCGGGCCGCGGCTTCGCGCGCCTGTTGTGCACGCTCCTGAGCTGCCTGCTCGAGAGCCTGCTGGTTGGCGATCTGGTGCCGTGTCCAGTTGTCCATTTTCCCTCCTCTCGAACGTCGAAGTGCCGCAATTGCCTGTGGGCGCCGAGGCCTCGAACGCCGCTGGCTGCCAGTCGCCCGATTCGGAGCCGTCGCCGGGGCCGGTGTAGTCACGTCGTTTGGTGCCGGCGTGACGACCTGGCACACCTACCCCGCCTACATCCGCGACTTCGGCGGGTCTCGCCGGTCAGGCCAACGTGAGGCTCCACAACTCCCGCGGGTTGACAGTCCATGAACCATCAGCGGCCCGGCGACGACCGATCACGCTCTCGCGCCCATGCCCCCACCGGTCGTTGTCAACAACCACGAGGTCCCCGGCTGCGAGCTGTACGCGCTTGGCCGCACGCTGCCCCGCAGCAGCGAACTTCTCCATCAGGTGGGTGACGTCCTCATCGGGAAACGCCGCCTTCAAGGTGGTCAATAGATCGCTCTTGAGGCGGACGCCGTAGTCGAACCGCTCCCGCATCGGATTGAGCTCGTATACCAGCGGCCGGGTGAGCCCGTCGGGATAGGGGACCGGAGACATTAAGGTGTCGAGCAACTTGCCGTACTCGTCCGGGTTCTCCTCGGCCAGGAGCCGGAGGGTCCGCGACCAGGGCACCAGGAGCGACTCGCCGTTCATGCCGGGCTCAAGGTCTTGCCAGCCAGGGTTGGCCATCAGCATGCAGAAATACCGTGGTCGCGGATCGAGGAGCGACTGCGAGGAGTGCACCGCGAGCGGCCCGGCGATCGCGTGCGTCTCGCCGCGCTGAGAAGCGTCACGATCGTAGGCCACGCGCCATATGGCATTGTGGTCAGGGTGGGTGCCTGCGTCTCCGCCGTAGTAGCCGAGCGGAGTACCTAGATGCCCGAGGAACGAGATTAGGACTGCGGCGGAGTCGGGGAAGCCGGTGATGCGAACGACACCTCGCTCACCCAAGACTTCGCCGGCCTCCCTTGCGAGCACCTCGTGGCATGTCGACTCGTAAGCCAGGTCGGTAAGCCAGAACTGGGTCATCGGGTCACTCCGCTCTGAACGGTGTCATTGGCGCGCTCGGGGCTCCCGACGCTGATTTGGCCTGTGTCGCGTTGGTCCTCGTAGCCGCCGACGCCGTAGGGGACGACTCGGAGCGCGACGCCCGACGTCTCCCAAGCGCGGGCGACCTCCAGGTTCGGGCGCCGATGAAAACCCTGCGCCATCACCTCGGCGCCAGCATCGTTCGTGGTGCCGATCATCATTCTGCGCAGCCACCGGTCTCGGCCGTCGAAGTTTGCCTTGAAAGGCGACCGGGAGTGCACCGCCCGGCGATTGTCCAACAGCAGCATTCCGCCTTCACAGAGATGCCCCTCGGCTCGGACCTCCTCCGCCGCCCGATCGGCAGCGATCAGCGCATCGTGCGCATGCTCGTCGATCGCGGTCGTCAGGCCGGGCTCGAACCGGAACTCCACTCCGCCAGCGGACTTCTCGTCGACGATCGCTATCACCGGGCGCGGGTCGGTCTCATCGATCGTTCGCCCGTCGAAACGGTACGTCCCGTGGAGTCGAGCCAGGTCGAGCGCGAACCTGGGCTCGCTCAGCACGCTGATCTGCTGCTCCGTGAGCCGCGACTTGATGTCGTCGAGCGAGGCGATGCTCGTCGCCGCCCGGTGCTCCGGATCCGGTCGCAGGCAGTGAAGGATCAGGAACTCCGGCGGCTGCGGATGGAAGAACATCTCGGTGTGGAAGCCAAGGGTCACCGCGGAGCTCTGACTGGACACCTGCTCGGCGTTGAATCGGGTGGGGAAGACGTCGTGCACCAGTCGGCCGGCTCTCTGGTCGAGGTATGAGATCGGCAGCCCCAACGCGAGCGAGAAGGTGACCTGGAGGTACTCGCCCATGGTGCTGGTGACTGAGTCCGTGAACTGACCGTTGACCGGGGTCGGAGGCAAGGTCGTGTCGAGGGGAAGATTGGTGATGTAGAGCTCGGGGCGACCGCTTTCGCCTCGCGCGAACTTGGCCAACCTGTCAAGCGTCGCGCTGTTCAGCGCAGCCCACCCGAGCTGCGCTTCCGCACGGAAGCCGGCCGGGTCGGCGGCGGGGTCGCAGGTGCTTTGGCGGGCTGCCTCGGCGAGGTTCTGGGACTCCTCGTCGGTCAGGTGTAGACGTCCCCAGCGGGGTCGAGAGGCGGCGTTGCTGGCGAGGTCTCGGGTAAATTCACAACTGTGGCCGCCGCCAAGCTCGGCCAGGTGCGCGGGGCTTGCGGTGACGGTAGTCGAGGGTAGAGTGGCGTGTGTCATTCAGGGCACCTCTCGTGTTTGCGCGTGAGCGAGTGTCTGGAGGCTAGGTTCGGCCCGGTTGTAGGAGACCGGGCCGTTCCGTTTGCTGCCGCCGTGTATCACGGTAGGTGCCGGCACTCCGGTTCGGTAGATCTGCGGAGGGGGCAGAATCGAGGCCGCGGGCTAGGGCGGCGCGCAGACCGGATTTCCCGCAGTGGTCGTGGGAGACCTCCGGCGGAACGCTCGATAGGTGACTAGGGTCTGGTGGTGGGCTCCGAGCCGCCGTCTGCGGGCGCGAGGCCACGCTCGCCTCGTTTCCCCCGCACGCAAAGGAAATACTCCCGATGGCCTCGCGACCGATGCCCTGCATCTTCTGCGGTGGAAGCACCTCGATCCGTGATCGAGGCGGTTCGTGGGTGCAGAACCGCGGCGCCTTCGTACGCGTCAGAACCTGCGAGGCTCACCCTGAGCAACACAAGTTCGAGACGCTTGAGCAGCCCGCGACTGAGGAGATCCTCGACCGCGCCGAGGTGATCAGCGGCCCGGATGCACTGGCGTTCTCCCGCAACGCCCTCGCTAGTGACATCGACTATGCCGTTGGCAGCGCCCTCGCGGAGGGTCAACGCAAGGCGCTTCTACGGCGGGTATACCGGCAGATCGTTCTCACACACAAGAGTGGAGGTCGCCAGCCCGAACTTCCCAGAGACGTCACGATGCGAGTCACGCCTGCTGACATTCGGAACGTGGTTGCTTCTACCCTCGCAGCCGAGGCTCGCGATCACACCAAGAAGGATCTGTATCGCCGCGACCACCGTCGCGCCCACATGCTGTACGCACTCGCTCGTGGGACCGGCGGTGCGGCACTGCCTGACGCCCGGGCCGTCCTCGACTGGCTGGCTACAAACTATGGCGAAGTCGTGGACCCCGGCGGACACGGCTACAAGGTCCGCAGCCACTATCACGGAGTACGAGAGGACAGATGGCTTCCTCTCCGCAATGACGCGGCGCCCGAACCTTCCCACGTCGTGTTCCTGCAACACCTCGCGGGGCCAGCGCCGCGACGACCCGAGTCCGTCCTCCCCAACGCGCCCCGTGACGGGCATCCTCAAGCTTCAGGTGTGGTGGGCCTTGGTTCCGACAACCCCCAACGCCTCACTATGGTGCACCAGCGTGTTCCTTATGACCGAACGCGGCTACAACGCTCGATTCGTCACGCGTTGGCTGGCACGCACGACCACACACGTGTGGCCGGCTACGTCCTTCAGTGGGTCCTGTGGTCACTAGCGGGTCAAACCGTCGTCCGCCAGGCCGACTTGGGGTCTCAGGTTTCGCAATGTCTCCGACGGGTGAGCGAAGTCGGGTACCTGAGATGGGTCATTCATGCGCGCGACCTCGATGTCAACGAAGTCTGGGATGAAGCTCTCGGTCTACTGGCGTGGCCGAGCCCGCGCCTCGTGTTTGAGCCCGTTCCAACCCATGACCCCCAGCGGACGAGCCATGTCATGCCGGTCTCGTCCAAGAAGGTGGTCAAGCAGCTTCGAGCGTGGGAGGATGACGGACTGACGTCCCGGGAGTAGGGGAACTGCCGTCCCTCACGTGATCAGCAACCCACGGGGCTCTCGCGATCGCCCGGGGGCGCGATCTTGCACGACCCCACCGAACGGGCTGATTCATGCGATTTGCGCCGCACGAGAGCGAGCAGTCTTAAGTGCATCTCGACACTCTTGTTGTCGAGATGTCAGGCAATCTTGCGCAACTGGCGACCTACGTAACATAAACGCCGCGTTATGCGTAGCGGCTTCTTCTCACCGGCCTCCGCTTATGCCGGTCACCCTCCTCCCCGGCGAGGGCCTTGGGGCCGCAACTCCGGATAACGCTCCAGCAACCACCGCCGGCGAGCCAACTGGTTCTCAAGGTAGATCC
>JAKOZM010000433.1 GCA_029779995.1 Actinomycetes bacterium | reverse complement strand
GAACTCAGCCAGAAGTTCGACCTGCGCTTCGAAATCTTCAGCCGCCAGATGGTCGATGACGCCCAGGGCCGCAACGTCTTCACAGAGCACCCCTTCCTGATCGCCCGCATGGACCAGCTCTCCCGCAGCGAAGACCTGACCGAGCAGCTCAGCGAGGTCACCTGGGACGTCGCGGTCGTTGACGAGGCCCACCGCATGTCGGCGCACTACTCGTCCTGGGCGGGTGAGGTCGATGAGACCAAGCGCTTCAAGCTCGGGCGGCTGTTGTCGGAGACCGCACACAACTTCCTGCTGATGACCGCGACCCCGCACGCTGGCAAGGAGGAGGACTTCCAGCTGTTCATGTCGCTGCTGGATCGCGACCGCTTCGAGGGTCAGTACCGGCAAGGCGTGCACCGCACCGACACCGACGGTCTGATGCGCCGCATGGTGAAGGAAGACCTGCTCACCTTCGAGGGCAAGCCGCTGTTCCCCGAACGCAAGGCCTACACCGTCGAGTACGAGCTGAGCCCGGCCGAGCGAGACCTCTACGAACAGGTCACCGACTACGTCCGCACCGAGATGGGACGCGCCGAACGGATCGCCCAGGCCGGGGACAAGAAGCGCGGCAACAACGTCGGGTTCGCGCTCACCGTGCTGCAACGCCGTCTCGCCTCCAGCCCCGAAGCGATCCTGCGGTCCCTGGAACGACGCCAGCAGCGCCTCGACACGAAACTGCGCGACATGCAGCGCATCACCGACGACGCACGCTTCAGCACCTCCATCTCCTCACACATCGACGAGTGGACCACCGGCAAGACCACGCTGGACTTCGGGAGCGACACGCTGCCCGCGTTCTCGGTCGAGGACTTCGAGGACTTCGACGAAGAGACAACCGACGAAGAACGCGCCCAGTTCGAGGAACAGGCAGACCAGGTTGTCGATCTCGCTACGGCCGCGCAGACGATCCCCGAGCTGCGGGCTGAGATCGCGATCCTCGAAGACCTCATCAAGGTCGCCCGGCGCGTCCGGCTGCAAGACGATGACAAGAAGTGGGTGCAACTGCGCACCATCCTCGACGAGCAGCTCCTGACCCACGACAGCTCCGGCGATGCGCGCAAGATCATCATCTTCACCGAGCACCGGGACACCCTTGACTACCTGCAAGCCAAGATCACCGCGCAGTTCGGCCGCGCCGATTCGGTCATCACGATCCACGGTGGCACCCGACGCGAAGACCGCAAGCTCGCCCGTGAACGCTTCACCCACAACCCCGACACCGTGGTCCTGCTGGCCACGGACGCCGCCGGGGAAGGTCTGAACCTTCAGCGCGCGCACCTGATGGTGAACTACGACCTGCCGTGGAACCCGAACCGGATCGAGCAGCGCTTCGGCCGCATCCACCGCATCGGCCAGCGCGAGGTCTGCCACCTGTGGAACATGGTCGCCAAAGACACCCGCGAAGGCGACGTGTTCACACGGCTGCTGGCGAAGATCGACCAGATGTCGATCGCCTACAACGGCAATCTGTTCAACGTGCTCGGCGACGCCGATGCCTTCCAGGAGCGTTCGCTGCGTGACCTGTTGATCGAGGCAATCCGCTACGGCAACCAGCCCCAGGTCAAGACCAAGCTCGATCGGATCATCGACGCCGGCGTCTCCCACGGCCTCGACGAGATGCTCGCCGAGCGCGCGCTCCACCCCGAGATGTTCTCCGCCCTCAACCTCGACGAGGTGCGGGCACGGATGGAAAGGGCCCGCGAACGACGCCTCCAGCCCGGCTATATTGCAGCCTTCTTTCTCCCCGCGCTCACACGGCTCGGCGGGCGCATCCGCAAACGGGAGAACGGACGCTATGAGATCACCCGTGTCCCGGCCCGCGTCATCGACACCGCGCGTCGCCTCAACCGATGGGCACCCGTCGCCCAGCAATACGAGCGCATCACCTTCGAACTCTCACGCATGCACCCCGACGGCCTCGCCGACGCCTCCCTCATCGCACCGGGCCACCCGCTGCTGCACGCCGTGATCGAGGCAACCATCGACGACCTCGGCCCCACTCTCAAGCAAGGCACGGTGCTGGTCGATCGGCGCACCAAGCAGACAGATGCGCCGATGCTGATGTTCAGCGTCGAGCAGCGCATCGAGAACACCGCAGACGACGCTGACACCGTCTCTCACCACTTCGACTACCCGCTTGTCGAACAAGACGGCACCGTCACCGTCTCCGCAGCACCCCCGTACCTCGACTACGACCGCCCCGACTCGACCGAGACCGAAGCCATCGCTGAGATCGCGGGCGGCGACTGGGCGCGGCAGAACCACGAGAAGCTCGTGCGCTCTTGGGCCTACCGTGAAGGGCTCCAGCCCCGCATGGACGAGATCAAGACCCGCCTCGACATCGAGACCGCGCGCACCCGGGCACAGGTGAAGGATCGCCTGTTGGCCGAGATCAACCACTGGGATCGCGAACACAACCGCCTCGAAGCCCTCGAACGAGGAGGCACCGTCGGCAGGCTCCGCGCGGAGACCGCTCTCGTTCGCGCTCGCCAACTCGATGAGCGGCTGAATCACCGGCTCGAACAGCTCGATGAGGCCGCCAACCTTGTCGCCGTACCTGCCGTGATCCGCGGTGCCGCTCTCGTCGTCCCCAGTGCACTCCTCGCGACCGGTGCCGAGCCTAAAGCACAGACCTTCGCACGTCAGACCGAGGAAGTCGAGCGTCGAGCCGTCGAAGCTGTGCTTGCTGCCGAGCGAGTACTCGGACGGGAACCGGTCGAGATGCCGCGCAACAACCCCGGCTACGACATCCAGTCCACCGACCAGAGCGGCTTCGTCCACTACATCGAGGTCAAGGGACGCATCGAAGGCTCCGACACCTTCACCATCACCACGAACGAGATCACCTTCGCCCAGACCCAAGGCGACCGTCACCGGCTCGCCCTGGTCGAGGTCTCGACCAGTGGTGCCGCCAACGACCAGTTGCGTTACGTGAGCGACGCCTTTACCCACCTTGAGCCATCCGCGACCACCCGTTCCTACAACGAGGTCTGGCGGGATTACTGGGAACGCGGAGGACCACCGCGATGACCCACACCAGCGACAACCAGACCAACGCCAGCGAGAGAAGTACAGTGACCACAGCGCCCAAGAAGAAGCTCATCGAAGTCTCGATGCCGCTCGAAGCGATCAACGCGGAGTCGGTCCGAGAGAAGTCAATCCGATCAGGGCATCCCTTCCCCTTGCACATTTGGTGGTCGCGCAAACCGCTTGCCACAGCCCGGGCCGTACTGTTTGCGCAGCTTGTCGACGACCCGTCCTCCAGACCTGACCTGTTTCCCACTGTCGAGGCGCAAGACGCCGAGCGTTTGCGACTTCATACGATGATAGAGAGTCTCGTCCGCTGGGAGAACCGAAACGATGAGCATCTCTGGGCGGCGGCACGGAAGGAGATTCGCAGGTCCAACCCCGACGGTGTTCCAACTGTTCTCGATCCTTTCTCAGGCGGCGGGTCGATCCCACTCGAGGCTCAAAGACTTGGTATTGGTGCCTCGTCGAGTGACTTGAACCCTGTCGCCGTCCTAATCGAGCGCGCACTGCTGCAGCTTCCGCATCTTTTTGTGGACCAGCCGCCCATTCATCCAGAGGCAGGTTCAAGTCTGGCGGGCTATTCAGCAGCGCGGGGTTTGGCTGAGGACGTCAGGCAATACGGTCGGGACTTTCGAGATGCAGCTCGGAGAAGGCTGGACGCGCTGTACCCGCCAGTCTCCTGGCCGGGAGGTGGAACCGCGGAACCGATTGCTTGGAAGTGGGCGAGAACGGTTCGAAGCCCCAATCCGGCGAATCCGGTCGAGGTTCCACTGGTGAACTCATGGTGGCTTTCAACCAAGAAAGGAAAAGAGGTCTGGGTCGAGCCGATTGTCGAGGGCGATTCGATCCGCTATCGCTTGAGGCGGGACAACACTGGACCGAAGAAGCAGGAGGATGGCACCGTTGGGCGTAGCGGGGCGTTCTCGATCGCGGACGGTACGCCGATTAGCCTTGACTACATCCGGGCTGAGGCTCGGGCGGGCCGAATGGGGTATCACCTACTCGCGGTTGTCGTAAAGTCCCCTGGCGGACGGGGCCGAGAGTATGTCGAGGCCCAGTCGCAGCAGACTGAGTCCTTAAGGCTCGCTAGATCGAAGGATGCGCCGCTCGGGCAGACTCCTGAGAAGGGCCTCGGAATTAATATTCAAGCGTATGGCTTGTTCGAGTGGGCAGACTTGTTCCTGCCTCGTCAGCTTGAAGTGATGGTGCAGTTGACTCACCTGGTTGAGGAGACTCGCCAGACCGCCTTCAAGGACGCACTCGCTGCGGGTCTTCCCGAAGGACTACCGCTGAGTGAGGGCGGCTGCCATGCGCGTGCCTATTCGGACGCAATCGCGACCTATTTGGCACTTGGGGTGAGCCGGACCGCTGACCTCGGTAACTCTCTCGCAACGTGGTCAAATAGCCGCGACCAGACTCGAAACCTGTTCTCGAAACAGGCCATTCAGATCGCTTGGGACTTTGTGGAGGTCTACCCCTTCGCGGGCGCCTCGGGAGACGTTGGTGTTGCCCTCGACACCATCGCTAACGCCATTGAGCAACTACCGGTCGCTGATGTTGCGCATGTCGCGGCGGCCGATGCGTCGTCACTCGACTACAGGAACGTGGTGGTATCGACCGATCCTCCCTACTACGACTATGTGGGCTATGCCGATTTGGCGGACTTCTTCTATGTCTGGCTCCGTCGTGCTCTCGTCGGTCTTGACTTGCCTGAACTCGCCACGGTCCAAACTCCTAAGCAGGATGAACTCGTCGCGAACCCTCATCGCTGGAACGGAAAATCTAGGGCAGAGTCGGTATTTACGTCCGGGTTTGAGCGAGTTTTCGAAAAGATCCGATCCGGAGCGCGCGATGACCTACCGATGACGGTCTACTACGCATATAAACAGCAAGATTCAACCAGTGGTGGTTCAGGCGCAGGGGGCTGGTACACCATCCTCCAGGCGATCATCGGTTCTGGTTGGGAGATCACTGCTACATGGCCGATGCGAAGCGAGCGAGCGGGACGGACCCGCGATATCGGGAGCAACGCCCTCGCATCATCAATTGTGCTTGCCTGCCGAGTTCGGCCTGTCGCTGCACCAACTTCAACACGACGCGCCTTCGTCGCGACGCTAAAGAGTGAGCTTCCGGAAGCACTGCGCAAGCTCATGCTCGGAGCGATTGCTCCTGTAGACCTCGCCCAAGCAGCGATCGGCCCAGGCATCTCGGTCTTTTCGCGTTACTCCCGGGTGCGCGAGGCTGACGGATCGGACATGAACGTCCGTGATGCGTTGATTTTGATCAATCAGACGCTCGACGAAGTTCTGGGTGAGCATGAATCGGATTTCGATCCGGATACGCGGTTCGCGGTGAAGTGGTATCGACAATTCGGATGGGCTCAGGAGAGTTCTGGAATCGCCGACCAGTTGGCTCGTTCCTCCGATACGTCGGTCGGCGGTCTGGAACGCGGAGGCATCTTCGAGGCGCAGGGCGGAAAAGCTCGGCTTCTTTCGCCCTCCCAGCTGGAAGGCCAATGGGATGCTGCAGCTGACCTGCGCGTCAGCGTATGGGAGGCGACAGTTCGACTCGCGGCCGTGATGGCCAAGGACGGTGCCGACAAGGTGGCGGAGTTACTGCCGTCGGTGCAGACCCGTGTGAACCTGGATGCGGTGAAAGAGCTGGGCTTCCTGCTGTTCCACGAAGCGGAGAAGAAGAAGGACACGAAGGACGCCATCCTCTTCAACGGCTTGGTGAGCGCATGGGGTGACGTGAACGAGCAGGCGCGCAAGTACGCATCGACGCCGCGCTCTTCGCAGCAGGCGTTCGACTTCGACGAGGACGAGGATTAGGTCATGCCTCGCAACCGAGATCAGGCCCAGGGTGGTGCCGCAGTGACGCGTCACTCTGGCGCGGACCTGACTCCGTTCCGGGCCATCGCGGAGTCGGTCAGCGCTGAGGGTGGCGAACTCGTGGAGCAGGTGTCGGCTCTGATCGACCAGGCGCAGGCGTTCGCGGCGGCGCAGGTGAACGCGACCTTGACGTTGCGGAACTGGTATATCGGTCGATTGATCGACGTGGCCGTGCTGCGCGAGGGACGCGCCGGGCACGACCAGGAACTTGTTGCGTCGCTGGCGCAACAACTGACCGCGCGGTACGGGCGAGGCTACGATCGGACGAACCTGTATCGGATGGTGCGGTTCTCTCAGCAGTTCACCGAGCCCGAACTTGTTGCGTCACTCGCGCAACAAGTTAGTTGGACCCACTTCCGCGAGCTGCTTCCGCTCGCAACCGACGACGCACGAGCCTTCTACGTGAGGGAGATCATCGACCGTCACCTCAGCGTCCGTGACCTGCGCTATGCCATCTCCCGCAAGGCGTTCGAGCGCCGTGAGATCGCGGACTCGCAGATTCCCGAGGGCTCGGCAGTCCCGCTGGATGCCTTCCGCGACCCGGTGCTGCTGGACATGCTGGGGCTGGCCGACACCTTCTTGGAGCGCGACCTCGAAGCGGCTCTGCGGCACGACATGGAGGCGTTCCTGTTGGAGGTTGGTCGCGGGTGGGCGTTCGTCGAACGCCAGAAGCGAATGACCTTCGACGGCGATGACTACTACCTCGACCTGCTGTTCTATTCCCGTCCACTGCGTCGGCTGATCGCGGTGGAGTTGAAGGTCGGCAAGTTCAAGCCGAGCTACCAGGGGCAGATGAACTTCTACCTGAAGTGGCTGGACCGGCACGAACGCCAGGCAGACGAGAACCCGCCCATCGGCCTCATCCTGTGTACCGAGGCGAGCCGTGACCAGATCGAGCTGCTCGAACTGCACAAGGACGGGATCGTAGTCGCCGAATACTGGACGACCCTACCTCCGAAGGCGGAGCTCCAGGCCCGTATCCAAGCGGTCTACCGGGAGGCACAGGAGCGGATCGCCCGTAGGCAGCTCACCGCAGCGGCGGAAGAAGACATTGATGAGTAGGGACTGGCCGGCACTGGATACAGCCTCGTCGGCAGTAAGTAGTGGGTTCTAGGAGACAACGATGGCGATGAACAACCGAGATCGAGTGGGCAAGGCTTTCGACCTGCTCTCCGAGGGGCTCCTGGACGAGGTCGATGAGGTCATGACGCGGGCCTACAAGACTGCTGACTGGCCGGCCGCGTGGGCGAAGGAGGATGCCCAGCGCCGGGGCGGGCCGCTGCGCACGCTGACCAAGCACGATGTACAGGTGCAGCTCCGCGCGATCACCGAGCAGGGCTATCACTTCAAGGACGTGCTCTCCCGCGCCCAGCAAGGCTTCGCATCCGAGCTGCGCGAGACCCGGAACCTGTGGGCGCACAACGAGCCCTTCAGCTCCGATGACGCATCGCGTGCGCTCGACACGATTGAGCGTCTGCTGCACGCGGTCGGTGCGGTCGATTCTGCAGAGGACGTACGGAAGCTGCGCGTCGATCTCCAGCGCACGGTGTTCGAGGATCAGACCCGCAAGCAGGTGAAGCGTACGAAGGTGTCACTCGAACCTGGCTCCGGGCTGCGTCCGTGGCGTGAGGTGATCCGGCCCCACGATGACGTGGCGCGCGGCGCGTTCACGGCCTCGGAGTTTGCGGCCGACCTTCACCTTGTCCACACGGGTCAAGCGACGAGCCCCGAGTACGGCGATCCGGTCGAGTTCTTCACTCGCACCTACCTCACCGAGGGCTTGCGCGACCTGCTGTCGCGGGCGCTGCGACGCCTGAACGGGGAAGCCGGCGCGAGCCCGGTGGTGAACCTTCAGACCAACTTCGGTGGCGGCAAGACCCACTCGATGCTGGCGCTGTACCACCTGTTCAGCGGCACTCCGGTCAAGGACTTCCCGCAGGAGCTTCAGGAACTCATCGCCGCGAACGGCAACCCCGACCTCGGCGCGCTCGATGTCCGAAGGGTCGCGCTCGTCGGCACCTACCTGAAGGCCGGCTCGCCGATCATCAAGGACGACGGTACCGAGGTTCGCACGCTCTGGGGTGAACTCGCCTGGCAGCTCGGCGGGCGTGAAGCCTACGACCTGATCGCCGAGGACGATCGCGCTGGCACCAACCCCGGTGAAGCGTTGCGCACTCTGATAGTGCGCTACTCGCCGTCGCTGATCCTGATCGACGAGTGGGTGGCGTACGCCCGCCAGCTCGTCACGGACAAGGAACTCCCGTCCGGCTCATTCGAGACGCAGTTCACCTTCGCGCAGTCCCTGACCGAGATCGTGCGCTCCGTGCCTGGCGTGATGCTCGTGGTCTCGATCCCGGCCTCCGACACCGGCACCGAAGGACGCGGCAGCGACATTGAGATTGGTGGCGCGAACGGCCAGCTCGCGCTCGAGCGCCTCCAGAACGTGATCCGCCGTGTCGCCGACCAGTGGCGGCCGTCGAGCAAGGACGAGTCGTTTGAGATCGTCCGCCGCCGTCTGTTCCAGGCTCCGAACGCCGAAGGGCTCACGACCATCTCGGCTGTGGCGCGCAGTTTCACGAACCTGTACCGCAACAACACCGCGCTGTTTCCGCGCGATGCGGCGTCGCCGAACGACGACTACGAGAAGCGCATCCGCGCGTCCTACCCTCTGCACCCCGAACTGCTGGATCGCTTGTATGAGGATTGGTCGACGCTGGAGCGGTTCCAGCGCACCCGTGGTGTTCTGAAGCTCGTCTCGTCGATCGTGCACGAGTTGTGGGCATCGAACGACGCCTCGCCGCTGATCCTGCCCGGCAACGTGCCACTGGATGCGACGACTGTGAACACGGACCTGACGCAGTACCTCGAAGATCAGTGGAAGCCGATCATCGACTCCGACATCGACGGCCCCGGCTCGACCGCGCAGCAGATCGACCTGGACCGCCCGAATCTCGGCCAGCGGTTCGTCACCCAGCGCATCGCCCGCACGATCTTCATGGGCGCGGCCCCCAGGATCAAGAGCAGCCGCAAGGGGCTCGACAAGCAGTACCTCTGGCTCGGCACCGCCGTCCCTGGCGACACGCTCGGGAACTTCGGCAGCGCCGTGGAACTGCTCGCGCAGCGCTCGACCTACTTCTACGAGGAGCAGGGCCACTACTGGTTCGACACGCAGCCCTCGGTCACCAAGACCGCGAACGACTATGCCGAGCGTCTCCGTGAGGATGTCGAGACGGTGTGGAACGAGATCACCCGCCGTCTTCAAGGAGAAGAGCGTGTGCGCGGTGTGTTCGATCGTGTTCACATCGCGCCGTCGTCGTCCGCCGACATCCCGGACCTTGAAGACACGCGCCTGGTGATCGGACACCCGCGTCACGCCCGTCGCAAGCAGGACGGCGCCGATTCGGCGGTGCACGCCTGGGTCCGTGACGCTATCGAGAGCAAGGGCGCGAGCCAGCGCATCCATCGCAACACGCTGATCTTCCTGATGGCGGACAAGAGCGAGTTGGAGAGTCTCGAAGCTGCGACCCGCAGCTACCTCGGGTGGAAGCGGGTCCAGGCCACCAGCGACAGCCTCAACCTGTCGGCCCAGCAGCGAAAGCAGACCGACGACTGGGTCTCCCGGCTCGATCAGACCGTCTCTGACCGCATCCGCGACACTTTCGTCTGGGCGGTCTACCCCGAGCAGTTCGATCCGACCAAGCCATTCGAGCTCGTTGCCGACAGGGTGCCCGACTCTGGCGGACGGTCGCTGGCCGAGCGTGTCAGCGCCAAGCTCGGCCGAGAGGATCAGCTCGTCACCGACTTCGGTGCGCCCATCCTCGGCTCGACACTGCACAACGAACTCGGTGCCCTGTGGCGTGATGCCGGTGAGATCACCGTCGGAGAGTTGTGGGGCTATTTCACCCGCTACACCTACCTGCCCCGGCTCGTCCGACGCGAAGTGCTCGATAACGCCATCGAGCAGTCGCTCTCAGCAGTGCTCGTCGACAACGAACGGTTCGCTATCGCATCAGGCAAGGATGCCGAGACCGGTCGCTACCGTAGCCTGCTCGTGGCACCGAACCCGAACACACGGATTCAGGTCACCGACAGCACCCTGCTCATCGAAACCGAGCGCGCCCAGAAGCAGGCCGAGGCTGACCGGATCGCAGCTATACGTGAGGCTGCGATGAACGCCTCCACAGCTGACGGCGACTCCGCTCCCGTCGGGCCGGTTGACTTCGTGTGGACGGGTAGCTCGTCCGCCGAGGGCGATGAGCCGTCCGAGGCCGAGTCTGCGCTGGAGGCAGTCCTTGCCCGGTTCTTCGGATCGGTGAAGATCGACTCCGACCGTTACGCCCGCGACATCGGCAACGTGACCCGCGAGGTGATCGACCGCCTTGCAGGGGCGGGTGCGCGGCTCGACATCACCATCGACATCCAGGCCACCAAGCCCGGGGGCTTCGACGAATCCGAAGTCCGCACCATCGGCGAGAACGCCCGCGTCCTCAAGTTCGACCCCAGCTCCGGCTTCGAGAAGAGCTGAGGGTAGCGGTGGCGCGATTCGGAAACGATCAGACGAACATCGGTCGCCTCGATGTCCGCACGGTGGACGAAGGTGGTCGAGTTGAGGCCTTCTTCGTTCCGACCGAGCTACCACATGAAGAGTCGTCGGCACACCGGCGCTTGGCTGAAGGTGTGAAGCTCGTGGAGTTCGACGCCACTACGGGCATCCTGAAGATTCACCCCGTCAACACCCTCTCAAACCACAGCGAGTACCTTGGCCCGAAGTACGAGCAGGTGCGGACCCTTTCCCTGGAAACGTCGTTGCTGGATGAGTACTTCGAGGGATCCGACCTGGAGTCAATCTTTGAGACGCTACCGCCCGGATTCGTCAAGGACTTCGCCTACGGGCTCGGGTTGCTCAAGGACTGCAATCGGCTGATTCGGTTGATCGAGACCAACACTCCCTGCACAGAGATCATCTTCACTGATGGCAACAATGCCGCAATCAACGGGACAGGGTTCCACCTCGGCCTATCGCGGTTCGCCGCGATCTGGGCCGAGATCGGTCGGATCAATGACCGGGGAAATCGTGCGGCGGGTCGAGTGAAGGACGTATTCGTACACAACAACCTCGCCGCGACACTTGGTCTCGCCAGCGCGGACTTCTCGCTTGGGCGGCACCCGGACTCGCGCGTGATCGCGAAGGCCGCCGACGGGATCGAAGAACTCAGTAGCGTTGAACGTGATGCTTTGGTCGAAGCGGTTGCGTCCGAGTCGGCAGCGATAGCAGCTGGATCACCCCAGAAGTTTCAGCAGCTCAAGCGAGACATCGAGCTCGTCAGCCTTGATCGCCTCATCGAGGCGTACGCAGAGGCACTGGAACAGGGCAAGGCCGAGCCCTACTGGCAAGCCTTCTTCGATGACAACGCCTTTGCGCTGCAACAGGTCTTCGGGGCCCCAATGGTAAGTGTGCGTTCTGGAGCGAACGTAGGCGGTCGGGGACTCTCTGGAAGCGGCGACAAGATCGCTGACTACCTGTTCAAGAACTCGCTCACGAACAACGTTGCTCTGGTGGAGATCAAGAAGCCGGCCACGCAGCTGCTGGAAGCGCGTGAGTACCGGCAGGGTGTATTCGGTCCATCGAAGGAGCTCAACGGCGCAGTCTCCCAGGTACTCGATCAGGCGTACAACCTGACGAAGAACCTCACCGGCCTGAAGGAAAGTTCGCGTCAATGGGACTTGGAGTCCTACGCGGTCTCCTGCTTCGTGGTTGCCGGACGAACACCATCGGCCAGCGATCCTGCAAGACAGAAGTCGTTCGAGTTGTATCGCGCGAACTCCCGCAGCGTGACGATCGTGACCTACGACGAGATTCTTGAGCGACTGAGACTGCTTCGCGACTTCCTTACGCCGGCCTCGCCCACAGCCGAGGAGGTCTGATCGAGATGGCACGCCCACCTGCATGGAGGCACACGCTTGACGAGGCCCGGCGACAGGCGCTTGTCGCGATCGACTTCTACAACCGTCCCGGTGATCGACGCAGCTTCAGTGACTTCATCGTCCATATCCACCTCGCGTGGCAGAACCTACTTCACGCTGACCGCATGCGCCGCAAGGCCGAGATTTTCTACCGCGAATCGGGCGGTCGACGCATCTTCAAGCGAAACCCGGATGGCTCCAAGAAGACCTGGGACCTGAGCCAGTGCCTGAAGCACGAGTTCAAGGACAACGACCCGATCAGAGCAAACGTCGAGTTCTTTGTCGGACTGCGAAACCACGTCGAACACCGCTTCCAGGATTCTGTACTGGTGGCGACCGCAGCCGAAGCGCACGCTTGCATCATCAACTTCGAGGCAGAACTGGTCCGAAGGTTTGGCTCCCGTGAGACGCTTGGCTCCGAACTGAAGTTCCCCGTCTTCGTGCAGTCCCTCAGCCCGTCGAGATACGAGGAGCAACGCAACCTCCGACGTGGACTGCCCGCTACCGTCTCGAACTTCATCACCGAGTTCCAAGTCGGCCTGCCGGAGGACATCCGAAGCGATGAGCGATTCGCCTACCGACTCCTCTTGCTTCCGATGAAGGGGCCAAAGACGGAGGCGGACCTCGCACTCAACTTCGTTCGCCAGGACGACCTTAGCGAGGAAGAGCTTCAGGCACTCCTCGGGCAAGACGGCAGCGTGATCGTGGCGGAGAAGTACCGAGAGGCGATCCACGGTGACGAGATGCTCCCCAAGGCGGCCGCGGCGGCCGTGGAGGAGCGCATCGCTTTCAAGTTCAGCGTCAATGACTTCACGGTTGTCCGAAAAGCCTGGCAGATCGGCCCGGCGAAGAGTGGTGACAAGGAGCAGCTGTCGAAATCGGACGGCTACTGCCTCTACTCGCCCGCCTTTAAGCAGTTCGTCTATCGCCCGAAACTCGTGGACCGGATGGCCGAAGCCGTGGATACCGCAGAGAAGTACCAAGCCCTGCTACGCCGTCCACCCACCGCGAAACAGCCCGCACAGGAGTAAGGAGTCCAACGGCCGCTTCGTGTGCGGGAGGAGATTCATCAGTCCTGCGTACTCCGAGTCTTCGCCCATACCGTCCCTCGGTGGACCGCGTACCGCCGCGCGAGTGCGTGCACACTGATTCCTTGCGCGCGGGCTGTTCGCATAGCATCCACTTCCTCGTCCGTCAGACGTGTTCGAGGTCGTTTACTTGGTTCCGCTGACGCGCCGATCAATGGGTCGTCCGGCTCTCGGGTAGGGTCATCTGTGCCGACAGGCCCTTGATTCCACGCGGAAACCAGCTTCTCAATCCGTGGTCGCCTGTTCCCGCAACGTTCCATTACTTCCACTCGATGGAAACCCCGTTCGACCAGCAGCAACGCCTGTGGTCGGGCGGGGTTTCTTCGTTGCGCCGGGCAGGCAGTCTCGTCCGAAACCATTGTGCCCGAAGTGAATTGATGGCCGGACACCTTGCCGAAGGACTCGAACACTTGTATGATTGAGGTATGAGTCAACCGGCGACAGCGGTGGTGCAAGCAGCGGATG
>JAKOZM010000429.1 GCA_029779995.1 Actinomycetes bacterium | reverse complement strand
TGAGTTCGTGCGGCTCAGGTAACGGAATCGCGCGCTCTGCGAGCTTGCTCGCTCGAGCCGCTCCTTCACCAACACCGACCCGATCGGTTACCCCGTCGACCGTGACCGACTCGAAGTGCCGCTGCTCCTTCTTGAACGTTCCGACCTGGACCACTTCACTACCCATCTCAACCCGCACATGCCGCGCGAGCCACTCCTCTTGACGACGACGGGCTTCGGCCTCGGACGCCTCATTCAGGAGTTTGATCTCGGCCGTGGCCCTTGCTCGAGCATCGGACAACTCTGACTGCTCGAGCGGACCGAGGCTCTGGTTGTTCCAGGCGAGCCTGTAAACCGTGCGCCCTGAGCGCTTGAACCGGGCGAACTCGAGGACGGCGAATTCCGTGAATGCCATATTGCTGTGCAGTCCTTTCGAGTGAGCACTCGTCCCGCTGTCACCGTCGGTGAGCAATACGAGAAACGCCGCCTCGTCATCCTCCGCAGCCTGCTGCGCGTGGACGGCGCCGATGGGGACATTGGTCCCTGGGATAAACACAAGGGTCACCCTACCGAGGGATGCGCGTGGAAGGGACCGTGGGGGATGACGACAACGCGGCGTGGGCCCCCGTGGCGACGAGATTGTGTGGCAATTCCCCTCGTCAGCACCAGCCCAACGCCCCTCACCAGCAACACGCCGACCGCCACCCCACGTTGGAGCAGGTCACAGCCTTACAACCCGACTTTGCCGAGGCCCTGAGCTCATACCCAGGTATGCCGCGTGCGGCAGGCGAGGGATGGGATGATCAGCGGGATGGACATCGAGGAGCTTGATCGGGCCGAAACCGAGCTCAACTCCCTTCTGCGCAAGTGTGAGGCCGTGCTCCAAGGCGGCACGCTCAGCGTCTCTAGAACGACCCTGATGACGAATCGAGTCGCTGCGCTGAAAACCGCTGTCGAGCTGGTGCGCAGACAGAAGATTGGATACGACGGGCCGACGACTTAGGCAAGAGTCCAGAGCGTCGGAGGCCCCCAGTCCGTGGCCGCATCGCGACATGAGAAGGCGACTTACCGGCATACCCGCGCCGCTTCTTAGCCCCAGGCGGCGTCGAACCGGCTGCGCAGGTCGCGCAATCGCTCCACCGGTTCGTTGGCGAACACGAGGCGGAGGTACTTCTCACCGGACGGCCCCCACCCGGTCATCGGTGTGGCCGCGACCCGGCCGCGCGTGAA
>JAKOZM010000427.1 GCA_029779995.1 Actinomycetes bacterium | reverse complement strand
TGGGGGTCTCGCATGGACTTCAGCAGGGCGAACATCGAGGGTGGATCCATCGGTTCCTGGACCTGGACGACGCTGCGCTGCACCAGGCCCATCACCTCGGGCTGGGTCATCTCCTTGACCGCGTTGAGGATCGTCACGACGTTGTCGCCCAGCGCCCGGACGTCCTCCTCGCTGTACTCGGTGACGACGCGGTCGGCGATCTTCGACCCCTCCCGCGCGAACGCGAAGTAACCCTTCTCGTCGGCGGCCTGCAGGGTGTCGGTGAGCTTGGCCACGCCGGCCCCGCTCAGCGAGGTGACTGTCTCGGTGAGTTCACTGAGACTGTCGAGTTGTGCCATCAGGGCCTCGATCTGCGGCAGGCTGCGCGCCAGGGTCCGCGCGAACCGCGTCACGTCGTCGATCGTGACGTCCTGACTGAGTTCCTGCATCTCCCTGGTGGCCACATCCATAGCGCCGCGGGTGACTGGGACCAGAGTCTCGACCAACTCCGACCAGCGCTCCCGTGCCTCCCGCTGCGCCAGCAGTTCGGCGGTGATGAAATCCATCTGGGCGGACAGCCGATCGACCTGCGAGGCAAGGTCCGTGCCGTCGAGTTGTGCTGTCATCCCACGGCCTCCGTGTCCTTGCCCGCCATCGACATCAACGCAGGTAGCGGCAGCTCCTTGCCGGGCAGCAGGATGTTCCAGTACATCCACCGGAACATGACCTTGCCCCAGTGGTTGATCTCGGTCTCCTTGAGCAACGAGAACGGCCCGACGCCGGGCAGTGGATACTTCCCGGGCAGGGGTTCGGTGTCGTAGTTGAAGTCGATCAGCAGGCCCTTGCCATGTCCGGTCTCGATGAAACAGTTGGCGTGGCCGTCGAAGAACTCGGTCATCTTCAGCCCCTGGATGTGGCGCATGAAGTTCGCGGGGAACAGGTCCATCGCGAAGTGCGCCACCGAGCCCGCCTTGGAGGCTGGGATGTCGGAGGCGTCTCCCACCGCGAAGATGTTTTCGCGGGCCTTGGACAGCAGGGTGAACTGGTCGACGGGCACGTAGTTGAGGTCGTCGCCGAGGCCGCTGCGGGCGATGTAATCGGCACCCATGTTGACCGGCACCGTGACGAGCAGGTCGTAGGGGATCTCGCGTTCGTCGAAGGAGACGAGGTTCTTGGCCTGCGTGTCGATGGACTCGACCATGAAGTCCGGCTCGAGATGCACCTTGCGCTTGTCCAACATGTCGCCGAGCAACCGCGATGAGACAGGTTTCGTGAACGCGCCCTCCAGCGGGGTCACGTAGGTGATGTCGACCTTGTCCCGCAGGCCTTGCTCATCAAAGAAGGCGTCGGCCAGGAAGGTAAACTCCAGCGGCGCGACCGGGCACTTGATGGGCATCTCGCTGACATGCACAACGAGGCGCCCGCCCTCCCAGGTGCGCAGCTTCTCGGCGAGCGCGGTCGCTCCCTCAAAGGTGTAGAACTCGTGGACCGACCCGCCGAGGTCGTCGGCCATGCCCGGCGTTTCGTCGGGGCGGGGGGTGGTGCCGGTGGCGATGATCAGGTAGTCGTACAAGAACTCTTGGCCATCCTCGAGGAGGACCTTGTTCTCCTCAGCGACCACTTTGTGGATCGCGCCGGTTACCAGGTCGACGCCGGTGGGGATGAATCGCTTCGTCGGCTTCGTGACCTCGTCTGGGCGGTAGATGCCGAAGGGGATGAAGAGGTAGCCCGGCTGGTAGTAGTGCGTCTGATGCTGGTCGATGATGGTTATGGACCATTCATCCTTGGGCAACTGCGGGCGCAGCTTGTTGGCGGCCATGGTCCCGGCGGTACCGGCCCCCAGGATCACCAGCTTCTTCATCGTGTCTCCTCATGTGTTGCGGTCTTGGACAGAGCAGCGGCGACGCGGGGCAGCGCGGCGAGCACCCGCTCGCGGGCCTTGGCGTCGAGGTCGTAGAAGCCGGGTTCGTGGGTGGGCGTGATGCCGCCGACCAGGACCATGGCGACCAGTTCGCGCCCCGACCGCACGAAGGCGCGGGCGCACTGGAAACCGAACTGGCCGGTGTGGAAGTTGGGCTGGAAACTGTGATCGTCGGCCATGCCCTGCCACTCGGAGATGCAGGTGTTGAGCACCGTTGGATCTTCGAGGTGTTCGGTCATCCAGCTGCACGGATTCGCGATCGGGGTGATCGGATGGCCGTCCATGTCAGTGACGACGACCATCACCCCGAGCAGGTCACCGGCGAGGTCGGCGATGGCGCTGGCGACAGTGGGATCGAGCGGGCTGGTGTTCAGGACCGGCGGCTGCGAGCTGACGACCCGGTAGATGTCGTCGGCGGGGAAACGCCATTGCTTGCCCACGCGGATCGCGGGGAGCCGACCGTCCTCGGCCATGCGGTAGACCGTCGACCGATCAATATGCAGAACCTCCTGCACCTGTCGCGCACTCAGCAGGTGCTGCATTCGTTGCTGCTCTGTCTGCACACTATGCAGCATACGCCTACAGTGCAGAGAATGTGCAGCGGGGGCGGACTTTGAACACGAATGGGGGATCATCGACGAACTACGATGAAGGTATGGATTTCGGCCCGGAGCAGGGGACGGTCTCAGTGCGCACGGGAGTGGCCGGTTCAGCGGCGCGGATGGGGCATCGCCTGGTGCTCAGCGTCAATGAATGGTCCGCCCAGGTGGACGTTGAGGCAGGAGAGCCGACGAGCCTGATCTTCCGGGCGAGTCTGTCCAGTCTGAAGGTCGAGTCCGGCTCCGGCGGCGTCACGCCGCTGACCATCGTCGACAAGCAGGTGATTCAGCGCAACGCCAGTAAGTCCCTCGACGTCGGCGAGTACCCCGAGGCCGTGTTCGATTGCCACCACATCGTCATGACCGAGGGGACGATCGATGTGGCGGGCGATTTGACTATTCACGGGGTGACCGAGGCGATCGACACCACCCTGACGATCGTTGACGGCCGCGCCCAGGGCAGCGTGGCCGTGGTGCAGTCCGATTTCGGCATCAAGCCGTACTCGGCGATGCTCGGGCAGCTCAAAGTGAGCGACGAGGTCACCGTTGAGCTCGACATCGCCCTGCCCGAGGGCAGCCCTGACTAGTCGGCAGGCTGCAGCACCCCGATGAGGCTTGCGCGCACGCGTTACGCCTCGCGTCTGGCGGTGCAACCCGTCGCGGCCTGCTTGGCGGTGGACTGGGTCTGGCGGTTGCCGTTTTGAGCATGTCCGTGGGACGTACGTAAAGTGACTCTTCGCGATTCAGAGTGTGTTCGTGGTCTGAAGGCTGCGACTTCGGTGAGGTCACTGCGGGTCGCCCAATCCCTCTTGCGGGCGGTTCGGCAGTTGTTGCTGGGACACGCCGTGGGGAATCGCATCTTCCGTCCATTCCCGGTCGAGGTTGTCGCTGGGCGCCACTGATCGTGCTGGGGGCTGTTGGTGGTGGTGCTGACGCTGGGCGTCTGGCCGGCCCCCCGTGGGGGCCGGCTCAGGTTCTTCGCCGTGCCGGCACACAGCGCGGTATCCCGTCGACCATCTCGATGGTGAACCGGCCGTTGTGCAGGTCGCGGTGGCAGCGTGGGCACAGCAGACACATCGCATCCACGTCGGTTTGGCCGCCGGCGGCCCAGCCGACGATGTGGTGGGCGTGGCAGCGCCGGGCCGGCTGCCCACAGCGCACACACCCCCGATCCCGCGCCGTCAACGCCGCCCACTGGGCGTGGCTGGCGCGGCGCTGGGCGCGGCCCAACGCCAACGGGATGAAGCTGCCGGCCCGGCGTTTGCCCAGGATGACCGACACCACCGCCGAACAGGTCAGCAACGCGAAGGTGTCCGGGCCCAGCAGGGTGCCGTCCTCCAGCCGGGCCCCGGCCCCGTCGGGCAGCTGGTCGGCATCCACCAGTACGGTCACCCCTGACACGCCCAACGGTCGGGTGTTGGCCTGCGCGGCACTGACCAGGTCGTCCAGGGCGTCGGCCAGGCGCTGGCTGGGGGTGCGGTCATCCCCAGGGCGGGGCGGGTCGGTGAACCCGGTCAGCGCGTCGCGTAGCCGGGCCCCGGCGATCTGGTCCAGGTGCCCATCGACGCGGTACAGGCCGTTGCCCAGGTCTGAGAGGTGCAGGCCGCGTTTGGCCCGGGCGCCCCGCAGGTCCTCATCGGGTGCCTCACGGCGGTCCTGGGTGATGAGTATGTCGATCACCTGGGCCAGCACCACCGGTTCGATCACGGCGGCGGCGGCGACCAGATCCGGCTCCAACACCGGGAAGCGCGGCAGGCGCCCGGCGGCCCGGCACAACAGGTGCACATGCCGGCCGGTGATCTCCCCGGCCCGGTACGCGTCGGCGACGTGCGGCATGGACCGTAGGTCCCGGGCGCGGCCCACGATCGCTGAGCCGACGGCCCGGTTGTTCCCGGTCAACGCGGCCACCATCGACCCGGTCGTGCCGGCGGCGAACAACCGGGAATCCTGCTGCGCGTCGCTCACCCCGGCGACTTGGGTCTGGTAGGCCTCCAGCATCGTCTGCAGGCGGGCCGCAGCCTGCACCGCGCCGAGGCGCTGCTCCACACTCAAATCGGCCGGGTCCGGCAGGCCCAGCACCAGCGCGGACAACTCCTGGAACACCGGCAGGATCTCCACCGGCAGTTCATCAGCCAGCTGGGCGCGGCGTAACGCCCCGGCCGGAATCTCGAAGAACCCCATCAGCACACACCCCCACCCACGACTGTCGATGCCGAAACCAGAAGAGAAGGCTCCCCGGCGACGTCGCTCCACGAGCTGATGGCCACCAACCTCGGCGACACCCCAAACCTACGGGGAGGGTCTGACATCTTTCACCCACCCACACACGGGCATGGGGACAACCCCGACCGGGCCGGGCAGTTCCACCGCGGCGGCAGCGTGAAACCGGTGAAACCGCGCCTGGGTCACTACCTCGATCCCGGCGCGGGGCCGCGCGACAGGTCGGGACAAATAGGCCCACCCCTACCCAAGACCACGGGCTCTCGCGGAAAGGGCACGCACTACACCCTCAACTGCGAAGAGCACGTAAAGACCCCGCCTCTGCCCAACCCCATGGTGTCCTGGCTACAGCAACAGCAGTGGGTTACCTACGGCGCTGGCACTACCGGGGGGTACTGCCATTGGTTGTCCAGCACCACCTGCCCGGGCTGGTACAACCGCATCAGCAGCCGGAACGGCCCCTGTTCCGGTGACCGCAGCCAGGGCCCCGCGACCTTCGTCGCCGAGACGGTGATGGGGACGGCGGCCTCGCCCGGCCCCCCGGACACCGACAATCCGTCCACCGCGCCCGGCAGGAAGTTGCCTTGCGAGTCGTACACCGACACCGACCAGAAGGCACCGACCGGTACGTCAGCCGGCATGTCGATGCGGTACGTGAGGCCCCCCTGGAGATCCGCCCCCGTGGCATCCACCGTGGTCGTGGCATAGACCGCATCCGCTGGCAGGTTCGCGCCCAGCCCCTCACGCGCCACCACCGCGCGCGTGGGGTACTCGTCGCCGTAGTCGCCCAGGATCATCGGCGGCACCCGCCAGCCGTTGATCTGGGTCGATCCCTGCCCGGAGTCGATGGCCTCGGTCATGCCGTCCTGGACCCGGGCGGGGACGTCGGCCAGCCCCTGGGCCGCCGCACCGGTGGGGGCATCGAACACTGCGGGCGTCACCCCGATCCGGGCCAGAGTCTGCGCCGCCTCCGGATCGATCTGGGTGGTTTCCAGAGCCGCCGCCAGCTCGGTGAAGAACTGCTCGCCTGTCAGCGCATCGACCGCCGCCCGCACGTCGGCGGTCGACCGGGGTTCGGAGAACACTGCTGACTGCGTGGTGGCGCTCGGGTCCGCCAGCGGCGCGATCGTGAATCCGTCCTGCAGTTTCGCCACCCCTGGTCCCGCCTGGATCCGCAGGATCGCCCAGGCGATATCAGTGGGGCTGCGGTAGACCTGCGCCTGCGGTGGTGTCTCACCGGTCCAGTCGGGCCCCGTGATCACGATGGTGTGCGGATCGTTGCCGAGGGTGCGGGTGCCCGGATCGGCGACCACATTCGTCCACGCGTCGAGCACCGGCATCAGCCAGAAGCGCTCACCCATGTCGGGCTGCTCGATGATCATCGGCCCGTCGCGCAGATCGAGCCACGCACTGGAGTAATACGTGTCGCGGCTCGGCGCCACCACCTGCACGCTGCTCTGGCCGTCTGGCAGGTAACGGGCGTGGCTGAAGGCGTTCATCGCCGCCGGCGGCTGCACCAGCGCGTCGCGCGTGGCCATCATCGTGACCAGCGGATAGCCGATCAGGTAGGCGTCGGCCCCTCGCTTCAGCGTCAGCTTCTCCACGACCAGCCCCCTGCCGATGAAGGCCACCACGGCCAGCAGCGCCAGCCCGATCCCGATCCAGCGCCACCTCATGGGCGCAGCACCGCGATCCCGCTCAGCGTGCCGACGAAGAGGTCACCCTGCGGACTGAGGTACGCCGCCGCGTAGTGGTTGTTGAAACTGACCCCGGTGCCGGCCAGTTGGGTCCAGACCCGCTCGCCGGTGCGGACATCGACGGCGGTGAAGTACCAGCCGTCGATGCCGTTGTCCGTGGGCGGTTTCGTGTACGTCAGCACCAGGCCCTGCTTGGTGGTCGCCTTCGACACCAACGACGGCACGTAGACGCTGTCGTTGCTCCACGCCGGCGAACACTCACCGTCCACAGCCGTGATCCCAGCCATCCCAGGCTCGGTGCTGCGACCTGCCATGGTGGCGGTGATCGCCGGTGCGTATCCGTAGTTGTTCTCCACGACCAGAGTCTCGTCGATCGCGATCAGCGAGTTCTCCGTGGCGCTGGCCCCGGAGCGGAAGACCGGCACCTCGCAGACGATCCGGCCGGTCCGCCGGTCGGCCACCACGACATTCATCTGCGGGTCGGCGTTGTCGGTGATGGCCACACCCCAGTCGGCGAACAGCGTTGGTGTGGTCCCGGAGGCCCGGCTGGTCTGGCCCGGCTTCTGCCCCTGCCCGCGGTCGTATGCGGTGCGCCAGACCTGGCGGGGTGGACCGCTGCCGATGGCCTCCAGTCGGTACAGCGCGGCCCCCGTCACGACGAACACCCCGTCGCGGGCCACCGCGAACGAGTTCTCGATGTCCTCGCCCTGCAGGTTCACGGCCTTCGGCCCGTCGTCGCCGACCACCCCGACCGTGCCCAGCGATCCGACGTACCAATAGCGGCCCTGCCAGTCGGGCATGACCGAGGTGATCTGCTCATCCGGGGCCAGCGTGTCGGAAACATCGATGCTGTCCACCTCGCGCAGATCCATGGATGACAACACGCGCAGCATCCCACCGCGGGCGGGGAACACGACGCGGTCCTTGTCGTCGAGCACGAAGTAGCCGCCGCCGGAGAAGTCCGTGAGGCTGGGGGTGCGGGCGCCCACCTGCCGGCTCGTGATCACCTCCAGCGTGGCCGGGTCGATCACGTACCCCACGACTTGCGTGAGGGTGGAACACAAGGTGATCAGTCGGCCGCGGGAGTCGAAGGTGATGGTCGCGCAGTCGCCTCCGGTGAACAGTGTCTCGACCTCGCCACCGGGCCCGGGCGCCGGCAGGTCGTAGGTGTCTGTGGCCCACGAATCGTTGTGGATGCTGTTGAACGGGTTGGCCGCCATCGAGGGGTTCTGCGGGGCGTCGGCCGCTGGCAGGTTCTTCGAGGTCGGTGCGCTCCCAGTGCCCGCGGCCGCGAACCGGTCGGTGGGCTGGATCGGGAACGAGGTGGACCGGCCGTTGGCCACGACCAGCGCCGTGAGCCCGACGGCGTAGATCGCGAGCAGCCACCAGCGCCGGTGGCGGGTGCGCGCCCGGGGGGTGTGGCCGATCAGCGCGATCAGCACGCCGACCGTCGCGACGACCACCAGCAGCAGCACCACCGGCGCCACGAGCAGCATGGGCCGCAAGAAGGGGACCACGGCCGGGCCCAGGACGAACGGCTGCAGCATCAGGGCCCCGATGCCGCGAGCGGAGGTGGCCACCCCGATCGCGGCCAGCACCAACAGCACCGCAACCGTGGGCAGGATCAGGTAGGAAACACCCTGCGCGATGACATCGGGCACCCGCACGTAGAACAGGCCCTTGCCGAGCACGCCGGCCCCGGTGAAGAAGTTGGAGGCCAGCAGCATGGGGTGGATCATCACCAGCACTTCGGCCACCAGCAGGACCGCGCCGGACAGGCGCAGGATTCGCATCCGGTCACCTTAGCGAACTCCAAGATTGCAGTTTGGTAACCGGCGGTCGCCCGGACGGGTGCAAGTGTCCGTTCGAACGTCCAAAGGATCGACCCAGGAGTACCTTTTGTCCCATGAGACTCCGCTGGCTCTTAGCCCTTCTTATCGCTCCTGCCCTGGTGTTCGGCATGACTCCGGCCAACGCTGCGAACAGCATTCGCAGCACCAAGGAGTTCCGCGCGCTGCAGACCTACGTGTCGCAGCTGGAGGTGAAGAAGGGGCAGCCGCAGACGGCCGCGCAGATCGCGCAGTACCGCAATGAACTGTCGACGCGCAAGGCGCGGGTCTCCAACAAGGTCCGCGAGCTGT
Organism: Actinomycetes bacterium; assembly: GCA_029779995.1. The sequence goes on along the minus strand of JAKOZM010000427.1, from coordinate 3,451 downwards.
ACCAGCAGGATCTGAAGGTCGCCAAGGAGCGCAAGTCGCTGCGGCAGGAGAAGGTGCAGGCGCTGAAGGCCAAGAAGCGCCAGACCCTGTCCACGCTGCGCAAGGCCGAGCAGGGCCGCCTGAACGCGATCGCCGCCAACCGCCGGGCCGAGCTCGCGCGGATCAACACCAAGTACACGACTCAGCTCGACAAGTTGACCAAGCAGCGCGCGAAGCTGCAGACCAAGATCGCCAAGGCCAAGAACCCCGTGCGCAAGCAGAATCTGCAGACCGAACTCAAGGCGGTCCAGGACCAGATCAACACGGTCAGCCAGGAGAAGCGCGACGACATCGAGATCGCCAACAACAAGTACGACGACCAGGTCGAGCAGACCAAGGAGACCTACGACCAGCGCATCGAGCAGGCCACGCAGCAGGCTGACACCCGCATCCAGAACCTGCAGCAGCGCCTGCGCGAGCTGTACCAGAGCGCCAAGCAGAACGCCCAGACCCGTCGTGCGAACGCGTTCGCCGAGGTCAAGACGGTCTACGACCGGGGCGTGGGATACATCAACGAGATGCAGCCCTCAAACAACAACGAGCAGTAGCAGTCCCCACTGAGCGGTTGCTGCCACGGGCGGCAGCCGCTCAGTCGTGTTCGCGCCAGGCCCGGCTGAAGGCCTCCAGCAGTTCGGGCGTGAACAGGGCGAAGGTCACCTCCAAATCGGAGTCGCGCACCGCCGCGACCGCGATCTTGGCCGCCTGCTCCACCGGGTAGCCGAAGATGCCACAACTGATCGCTGGGAAGGCGACTGTACGCAGGTCGTGCTCAGCGGCCAGGGCCAGGCAGCTGCGGTAGGCCGACGCCAGCAGGTCCGCCTCCCCGTGGCCGCCGCCGCGCCACACCGGCCCGACCGTGTGGATCACGAAGCGGGCAGGCAGGTCGAAGCCTCCGGTGATCCGGGCCTGGCCGGTCGGGCAGCCCCCGATCGCCCGGCAGGCGGCGTTCAGTTGCGGTCCGGCCGCCCGATGGATCGCCCCGTTGACCCCCGCGCCGTCGGACAACCGCTCGTTGGCGGCGTTGACGATCGCGTCCACAGCCAGTGTCGTGATGTCCGCCTGAATCAACTGCATGTCCTCACCTTCCCACGTACGGTCGGGACATGGATCGCAGTAATAGCGTGGCGGTGATCGGTGCCGGGCCGCACGGGTTGAGTGCGCTGAAGGCCCTGCTGCAACTCGGGATCCCGGCCGACGGTTTCGAGCGGGCGGCTGATCTGGGCGGCAACTGGAACTTCGGCGCGCCCACCTCCCGGGTGTACGAGAGCACTCACCTGATCTCGAGCAAACCGTTCACGCAGTTCCCCGACTTCCCGATGCCCGACGCCTACCCGGACTACCCCAGTCACCGGCAGGTGAAGCAATACTTCGACCGGTACGCCGCGCACTTCGGGCTGCGGGAGCGGATCTCGTTCAACGCCACCGTCACCCGGGTCGCGGCGGTGGGCGACCAGTGGGATGTCACCGTCAACGACACGACCATCCGGTACGGCGCGGTGGTGGTCGCCAATGGGCACAACTGGCATGCCAAGGTGCCGCAGTACCCAGGCGAGTTCGGCGGGGAGGTGCTGCACTCGGCCGATTACAAGAGCGCGGCCCAACTGCGCGGCAGGCGGGTGCTGGTGGTGGGCGCGGGCAACACCGGCTGCGACATTGCCGTGGAGGCGGCGCAGAACGCCCAGGCCACGTTCCACTCCACCCGGCGCGGTTACTACTACAACCCGAAGTTCGTCTTCGGCAAGCCGTCGGATCAGATCGCCGACCAGCTGCTGGCGATGCGGGTGCCGCTGGCCGTGCGCCGGTTGGCATTCGCTGCCACGTTGCGCACGACGATGGGCAAGTTCGAGAAGTTCGGTTTGCAGAAGCCCGACCACGCCTTCTTCGAAACCCATCCCATCGTGAATCAGCAGCTCGTGTACTACGTCGGACATGGCGACATCACGCCCAAGCCCGACATCGAGCGCTTCGATGCCGACGGGGCGGTGTTCACTGACGGCAGCCGCGCCGACGTCGATCTGGTCGTGTTCGCAACCGGCTATCTGGCGGTGTTCCCGTTCCTGGCCGACCCGTCCGATCTCGACGCGGCCGATGGCCGGCCGCAGCTGGCGCTGCAGATGGCCTCCCCGACCCACCCCACGCTGTGGCTGTCCGGGTTGATCCAGCCCGACTCCGGGCAGTGGGCCATCGCACACTGGCAGGCGATGGCCATCGCAGAGTTCCTGCGGCTCTACCGCAGCGACCCCGCCCGCGCCCGGGCTTTACATGCGCAGCTGAACGCCCACCGCGACCAGCGGTTCACCGGAGGTGCGCACTACAAGGACTCGACGCGGCACTTCTACGAGATCGCCCATCAGGACTACTTGGCGGCCGTGTCGCAGTTCCTACAGCAGGTGGCGTCATGAGCCGGCGGGTCCTGCGCCGGGCCGAGTGGGCATGGCCGACCGCGCCCGTGCATCTTCAGATCCGCAGCGTCGAGGTGGCCGGGGACAATCCGCCGTTGCTGTTCGTGCATGGCCTGGGCCACGGCGCGTGGTGTTTCGAGCCCTGGCAGGACTTGGCGGCGGCCCGGGGCTTCAGCAGTCACGCCCTGTCGCTGCGGGGGCACGGGGATTCCGGCGGTCAGCACGAGTTGGGTCGCACGACGGTGCGCGATTACGAACACGACGTGCTGCAGGCCATCGCGGGATTGCCGCAGCCACCGGTCCTCGTCGGGCATTCGCTGGGAGGGATGGTCGTGCAGCGGGTGTTGCAGCGATATCCGGCGCGGGCCGGTGTGCTGCTGACCCCGATCCCGGCGGTGGGTGCACCGGCGACCGTGCTGGGGATGGCCCGCAACCGGCCGATGGAGTTGTTGCGGGGGACGCTGGGGGCCACGATCCGGCTGCGGGCGGACGACCTGTTCGCCGATTTGCCGCCGGATCAGGCCCGCGACTACGCGAGCCGGGTGGGCCGGGAGTCGCGGTGGGCGCAGTGGGCCATGTTGCGCCCGGAACGGGTCGGGCCGGTGGACAGCCCGGTCCTCGTGGTCGGGGCCGAGCAGGACCGGCTGGTGGCTGCCGCCGATGTGCGTCGCTGCGCGCAGGCGCTGGATGCGGAACTGTCGTGGGTGCCCGGGGGTCATGACGTGATGCTGGACGGCTGGCGCGAGCAGGTGCTGGACGTGGTCCTGGACTGGGTGGTCGCGGCATGTCCGCCGGGGCCTCCGCTGCCAGGAGCCCGCCTTACATTTCCCTTACAATTGAAGTGAATCCAAACCGGACATGAGCGGCGAAGTAATACACGAAAGCCAATTCGCTCCCAGGAGGATTCATGAACGTCAAGATCGTCGCCGCCGGCTTCGCAGTCGCTTCGCTCGCGCTCGTCGGCTGTTCCAGCAGTTCGGACTCCGCGGAGTCCACGCCCAGCCCGGCAG
>JAKOZM010000425.1 GCA_029779995.1 Actinomycetes bacterium | reverse complement strand
GTGCTCAGAGTAGGCATGTTGTCATCGTCTCACCGGCCTGCGACAAGCGGCGGCGAGTTTCGGGCTGGTGCGTGCCGTCAGGTCAGGCTGGCGACCACGCGCGGCAGGACCTCCCCGATGGGATCGCGCACGACCGCGTCGGCCTGTGCGTCGTATGGAGTGGGTTGGGCATTGACCACCACCAGTCGCTTGGCCATGTCGGCCAGGGCAGCCGCCGGCATCACCTGCAGCGAGGTGCCGACGCTCACAAGCAGGTCGGCGGTGCGGGCCGCGGTGATCGCGGCGTCCAGCACCTCCCGGTCCAGGCTCTGGCCGAACGAGATCGTGGCCGTCTTGAGGATGCCACCGCACTGTTCACAGCGGGGGTCGGGTTCGCTGCGTTCCAAGGTCACCAGCGTCGGGGTCAGCGCCCCGCAGTCCAGGCACACGGTGTCCCAAATGGTCCCGTGCAGTTCCACGACCGGGTCGGAGCCTGCCCGCTGATGCAGGCCGTCGATGTTCTGGGTGATGATCGGGCCCAGCCGGCCACTTTTCTGCAGCGCGGTCAGCGCCAGGTGCCCGGCATTGGGCTGTGCTGTCCAGGCTGGGTGCGCCCGCCGTCCTTGCCAGGCCCGCAACCTGACCTGCTCATCGCGGACGTAACTGTCGATGTCGAACAGCGCCTGGGCGCTCGGATCCTTGGTCCACACCCCGTTCGGGCCGCGGAAATCGGCGATGCCGGAGTCGGTCGAGATGCCAGCGCCAGTGAGCACGACCACGCGGTCGCTGGCGTTCCACAGGTCGATCAATACCTCGGTCTGCGCCATCTCATCACCTCACTGCACCCATTGTCGCCGGTCTTCACTGCCAGCGGCGCACCACTCGCGACGTCAGCACGATCGCGACGACGCCCACCCCGCCGGTCACCAGCGTCCAGGCGCCTTCGGCGTCGGGGGACAGGCTCAGGGCGAACAGTTGCGACAGGGCCGGGATGAACAGGACCGCGAGGAACGCGCCAATCATGCTCAGCACGATCGCTGCGCGGATCAGGTTCATGGGGCGGGCCGACACAGCCAGCACGGTGACCGTCACCATGAACAGCGCGATCGTGGCGTCCACCCGGGCCTCATCAACGTTCTCCAGGGTGAGGGCGATGTAGTAGGCGGCGTAGGCGGTCGCGGCTGCGATCACCCCGCAGGGGACGGCGAAGACCATGACACGGCGGAAGAAGCCCGGCCGGAACCGCTCGGTGTTGGGCATCAGGGCCAGGAAGAAGCCGGGAATCCCGATCGTCAGGGCGCTGATCAGGGTCAAGTGGCGCGGCAGGAAGGGAAACGGCACAGCGCTCAGCCCGACGATCACCGCGAGCAGCAGCGCGTACATGCTCTTGGTCAAGAACACCGCCGACACCCGCTCGATATTGCCCAGGACACGCCGGCCCTCGGCCACGACGTTGGGCAGGGCCGACCACTTGCTGTCGAGCAGGACGATCTGGGCCACAGCGCGGGTGGCAGCGGATCCCGAGCCCATCGCGATCCCGAGGTCGGCACGTTTGAGCGCCAGGACGTCGTTCACGCCGTCGCCGGTCATGGCCACGGTGTGCCCGCGTGTGCGCAAGGCGTCGACCATGTCCTGCTTCTGGTCCGGGTTCACCCGCCCGAAGACGCTGGCGGCATCCACCTGCTGCACCGGGTCCTGGGTACGGGCGTCGATGGGATGGTCGGCGCCGGGGATGCCGGCCTTGGCGGCGATCGCCCCGACCGTGGCTGCCTCGTCCCCGCTGATGACTTTCAACGCCACGTCCTGGGTGAGGAAGTAGGCGACCGTCTCGGCGGCGTCGTCGCGCAACTGCTGGTTGATGACCACGACGGCGGCCGGATCCAGCACGGGTAGCGGGGAGTCCGCGCTGACCTCGGCCGAGGTCGACGCCAGCAGCAGGACGCGGGCTCCGGTCGCCGACCAGCGGCTGATGTCCACGCCGGGGTCGAGGATGTCGGGGGCGCCGATCACCCACCAGGTGACACCCAGCCGGGCGCCGGACCATTTGCGCGCCGAGGAGAATGGGATGGTCTGCTCAGGGTGTGCGGTCGCCGGGTAACGAGCCGCCAGCGCTTGCATCGTCGGGTTGGGGTTCTCCTCGGCATGGGCCAGGGCGGCCAGGGCTGGGGCCGGATCCCCGGCGAGCACCACGACGTCTTGAACACTCATCCCAGGGGCGGTCAGCGTGCCCGTCTTGTCCACGCAGACCACGTCCACGCGGGCCAGGGTCTCGACCGCGGGCATGTCCTGTACCAGCGCCCGGCGTTGGGCCAGGCGCATGACCCCTACGGCCATTGCGATGCTAGTGAGCAGGACCAAACCCTCGGGGACCATGGTGACGACGCCGGCGATCGCGCCCCGGATGGCCTCCTTGAGGCTCTGGTCTGCCTGCAACTGGCTCCACGTGAGTAGCGCGCCGACCGGGATCAGGGCCATGCTCACGTAGCGGATGAACCGGTTGATGGAGTCCCGCAGTTCCGATGAGGTGGTCTGGAAAGTGCGCGCCTGCTGGGTCAGCCGACCGGCGAACGAGTCCGCGCCGACCCGGGTGACCCGGTAGGCCGCTGAACCCGCCACCACGAAGGAGCCCGACATCAGCTCGTCGCCGTTCAGTTTGGCCACCGGGTCGGCTTCGCCCGTGAGCAGGCTCTCGTCGACCTCCAGGCCGTGTGCGGTGAGTAGCGTGCCGTCGACGGCGATCTGGTCCCCACTGCTGATCAGGACCAGGTCGTCGACGACGAGATCGCGCAGGTGCACGTTGGTATGAGTGCCGTCGCGGATCACCATCGGTCGGGCCTCGTTGAGCAGGGACAGTCTGGCCAGCGTGCGGGCGCTGCGGTACTCCTGCACCGTTCCGATCAGCGTGTTGAACACGATGACAAAGCCGAAGAGGGAGTCCTGCCACGGTGCGACCAGGATCATGGCGACCCACAGCGCGCCGATCAGAGCGTTGAACCAGGTGAGGGTGTTGCTGCGCAGGATGCTGGCCAGGCTGCGACTGCCCGTGTCCTTGACATTGTTGACCTGGCCCGCGGCGACGCGTTCGCGGACCTCGGCCGTAGTCAGCCCGGGGTAGGCCAGCGAGGTGTCGATGCCCCCAGGTTATCGGGGGCCGCGCCGAACCTGACTTGGCTCATTTGCTTAGCCTGAATCCACCGGTGATCTTGGTGGGTGGGGCGGCGCGGTGACGCAGAAATGCCCCTGTTCGTGGGGAGAATGGGAGTTCTTGACGCTTCCACATCCCGTTGAAGAGGGGCACTTCGTAGATGCAACTGTCTCATACCCCGGCGGCGCTGTCGGCGTCGTTCGATGAACCGAATCTGCTCGTGTCGGCCGGTCTG
>JAKOZM010000384.1 GCA_029779995.1 Actinomycetes bacterium | reverse complement strand
CCCCCGGCCATGTTGTCGTACTGGTAGAAGACGTCGAGGTACTCCGCCAGATTGCCCAGGCTGTTCTCCATGGCGTGGGCGTACTCGCATAACATCACCGGCCGCCCTGCCAGGAGTTCCGGGGGCACGGGTTTGTCGTCGGTGAGGAACCGGTTGGTCACTTTGGAGGTGAGCGCGGGTTTGAGCCCCTCCCGGCGGCCTAGGGCCGCCATCTGCTCCGCCGTGGCATACATCCGGGAGACCACGTCGCTGACGCCGCGCTGGTGATCGCCCTCGTAGTGGAAGGGCCGGGAGGTGTCCAACTCCAGCGCGGCCGTTCGCAGGGCGGCGAAGTTGCCGCCACCGGGCCCGCCAAGACCCGCCTCGTTGCCCAGCGACCACATGATGATGCTGGGATGGTTGCGGTCGGCCAGCACCATCCGGCGCATCCGGTCCACGACCGCTGCGGTCCACCGCGGATCGTCGCCGGGGACGTTCTTGCGGCGCACACCGTGCGTCTCGAGGTCGCACTCGTCGATCACGTACAGGCCGAGCTCGTCACAGAGATCGTAGAAGATCTGCGGGTTCGGGTAGTGCGAGCAGCGGATGGCGTTGATGTTCAGGGATTTGGCCTTGACCAGGTCCTCCCGGTAGCGGTATTGCGGCACCACCCAGGCGGTATCCGGGTCGTAGTCGTGCCGGTTGACCCCTTTGAGCATGACCCGCACCCCGTTGACGAGCAGTTGCTCGTTACGGATCTCGACGCTCCGGATCCCGGCGCGGGCCGTCTTCACATGACCTGGGATCCGCGCGGCCACCTCGTACAGATCCGGGGTCTCCGCCGTCCAGGTCACAGCGTCCGGCACGTCGATCCGGTGAGTGAACGGCGCGGTCAGCTCGGCCACCGGCTCCCAATCCCCGCCTGGCCGCCTGAGGAGCAGTTCCACGCTGTCCACGTCGCGCACGGCCACGTCCACCTGCAGCCAGCCGTCCGTGTAGGGGGCGGGTAGGCCCGGCGTCACTACGAGGTCGAGGATCGCCGAGTGCGGCTCACTGTGCAGGTAGACGGGCCGGAAGATCCCGGCCAGCGACCACATGTCCTGGTTCTCCAGGTAGGTGCCGTCGGTGAACCGGTAGACCACGGCGGTGATGGTGTTCTGCCCGGCGTGGATCACGTCGGAGATGTCGAACTCCGCGGGCAGGAAGGAGCCCTGGGTGTAGCCCACGAACTGCGCGTTGACGAACAGCGCCAGGCCAGCCTTCACACCTTCGAACATGATCAGGGTGCGCCGGTCGAGCCAGGTCTGCGGTATCTCGACCGTGCGTGTCAGCACCCCGATCTCGTTGCGTGACTCGTCGATGGACGGGATGTCGGTCTTGCCGATGCCGGGCGGATAGGTGTTGGCCAGGTAGTAGGGGGTCCCGAAACCCTGCAATTGCCACAGTCCGGGGACGGTGAGTTCGGCGTGGCTGGCGCCACTCTCGCCGAGGTGTGTGGGATCCAGGCCGCTGATCCCGATGTGGTGGTCGAAGCGCCACGTTCCAGCCAGATCGATCCGCCAGTCGGCCGAAGCCCGTAGCGAGTCGGTGCCGCACACCACCGCGCGACCCGGCAGGCGGTTGATATCGAAGACTGCGGGGTCCGTGTAGACGCGGTCGCTGAAGTGCACTTCTGGCCTCCTGTGATCTTCCTCATGGTATGCACGCCCGCATTGATGGAATCTTGTCTACATGGACAGTGCGCATCGGGTCGTCATCATCGGATCGGGATTCGGCGGCCTCTTCGCCGCGAAGAAACTCAAGCGGGCCGATTGTGAGGTGACGCTGATCAGCCGCCGCCCCGGTCATGTGTTCCAGCCTCTGCTGTACCAAGTCGCCACGGGCATCCTCTCGCAGGGCGAGATCGCCCCGGCCACCCGGGAGATCCTGCGCGGACACCGCAACACGACGACCCTGCTCGGCGATGTGACCGCCATCGACCTCACGACGCGGACCGTCACCAGCCACCTCGGTACCGAAGTCACCGTCACGCCCTACGACTCGCTGATCCTGGCGGCAGGAGCACAGACCGGCTACTTCGGCAATGACCACTTCGAGCCCTTCGCGCCGGGCCTGAAGGGCATTGACGATGCTCTGGAACTGCGAGCACGGATCTTCGGCGCCTTCGAGATGGCCGAGCTGCAGGCCACCCCTGAGTTGGCGAAGCCGTGGCTGCGGTTCGTCGTCGTGGGAGGCGGGCCGACCGGGGTGGAGATTGCGGGACAGATCATCGAGTTGTCCCGGCGCACGCTGAAGAAGGACTTCCGCCGGATCGATCCCCGGCAGGCCGAGGTGATCCTGCTCGAGGGTGGCGACGGGGTGCTTGCGGCGTTCGGGCCGAAGCAGTCGCTGAAGGCCGGCGAGCAGTTGCGCAAGATGGGGATCGACGTGCGGACGCAGGCGTTCGTGAAGGACGTCGACGGGCACGGCGTCACGGTTGCCTCCCAGGATGGGACCGAGGAGTACATCGCCTCGAACTGCGTGATCTGGGGTGCTGGGGTGGAGGCCTCGCCGCTGGGGCGGCAGGTCGCCGAGCAGTCTGGTGCCGGAGTCGATCGCGGGGGCCGGGTGGAGGTGCTGGACGATCTCACGCTGCCGGGCCATCCCGAGGTGTTCGTCGTGGGAGACATGATCGCGCTGAATCAGTTGCCGGGGGTGGCCCAGGTGGCCATTCAGGGCGGCAAGTACGCGGCGAAGACCATCCGGGGCCGGCTGGAGGGCAAGCCCCATCCGGGTCCGTTCCAGTACTTCGACAAGGGGAGTATGGCCACCATCTCCCGGTTCCGGGCGGTCGCCAACGTGGGACGGCTCGAGTTGCGCGGGTTCCTGGCCTGGCTGGCTTGGCTGTTCATCCACATCCTGTACCTCGTGGGCTTCCAGCAGAAGATCAGCACGCTCGGCCACTGGGCCGTCGCCTTCTTGGGTCGGGCCCGAGCCGAGCGGACGTTCACGGTGGAGCAGTCCCGCGGGGCGTTGACCAACAGCCGAGGGCCCCGGGACCGCACAAAGGCTGCCGGTGGGACTCGGTCGGAACTGCCCCGTGAGGATGCGGCCTGATCAGCGCACAGTCTCGATGCCGCGTCGGGCGAGTTCGTCCGCGCGCTCATTCTCGGGGTGGCCGTTGTGTCCCTTCACCCATTCCCAGCGCACGTCATGGCTTTGGACCGCGGCCTCCAGACGCTGCCACAGATCGACGTTCTTCACCGGCTGTCTTGACGACGTCTTCCATCCCCGGGACTTCCACCCGGGAACCCATTCGGTGATTCCTTTGAGGACGTATGTGGAGTCCGTGGTGATGACGACCTCGGCATGGCGGGTCAGAGCCTCGAGTGCCGAGATGGCGGCCATCAACTCCATCCGGTTGTTCGTCGTCTGGGGCTCGCCGCCGAAGAGTTCCTTCTCGTGGTCGCCGTAGCGCAACACCACTCCCCAACCCCCAGGACCCGGATTGCCAGAGCAGGCCCCGTCGGTGAAGGCGTGCACCGTCACGCGAGCACCTTGAGAATGACATCGATCCCGTGGTCGAGATCCTCCTGCGAGATGGTCAACGGCGGGGCAAGGCGCAGGGTGGTCGCGTGGGTGTCCTTCACGATGACGCCCTGCGTCATGGCAATCTCGCAGCGCGGCCGGACCGGTGCGAACTCGTCGTGCACCTGGACACCTGCCCAGAGGCCACGCCCACGCACCTGCGCCACGGTCGACGGCGCCTCCTCCCGCAGTCGCCGCAGCATGTGCTCGCCCAACTGCGCACTGCGCTGCTGGTACTCGCCCGTGGCCAGCATCGCGATAACCTCCCGTGCGACGGCCAGGGCCAGCGGGTTGCCGCCGAACGTTGAGCCGTGCTCGCCAGGCCGCAGGACCCCTAGGACGTCATCGCGAGAGACGACGGCAGAGATGGGCACAATGCCCCCGCCGAGGGCCTTGCCCAGCAGGACGACGTCGGGTCGGACCTGCTCGTGGTCCACGGCCAGGGTCGTTCCCGCTCGTCCGAGCCCGGACTGAATCTCGTCGGCGATGAACAGCACGTTGGCCGCCCGGCAAGCGTCAGCGGCCGCCGGCAGGTAACCCTCGGGAGGCACGATGATTCCGGCCTCGCCCTGGATCGGCTCCACCAGGAAGGCGACAACGTGCGGGTCCTGCAACTGCTCCTGCAGCGCGTCAAGATCGCCGAAGTCCACCGCCCGGAAGCCAGGCGTGTACGGTCCGAAATCGTCGCGGGCCACAGGGTCGTCCGAGAACGAGATGATCGTGGTCGTGCGGCCGTGGAAGTTCTGGCGTGCGACCAGCACGACGGCCTGGTCGGCTGGTACCCCTTTGACGCGGTACCCCCACGCGCGGGCGGTCTTGATCGCCGACTCCACGGCCTCAGCGCCAGTGTTCATCGGCAGGGCGCGATCCATCCCCAGCAGGTCGGTGAGTTCGGCGCAGAACGGTCCAAGTTCATCGGAGTGGATGGCGCGTGACGTCAGAGTCAGGACGTCGAGTTGTCGATGTGCGGCGGCGACCAGACGGGGGTGGCGATGGCCGAAGTTCAGCGCCGAGTAGGCGCTGAGGAAGTCGAGGTACCGCTTACCCTCCACGTCAGTGACCCATGCCCCCTCGCCGGAGTGAATGACGACCGGTAAGGGGTGGTAGTTGCGGGCACCTGAGCGTTCTTCCAGGTCGATGTATGAGCCGCTGTCCATACGCTCCACGGTACTCCCGGGGTTGCCAGTTCGAGGGGCCGCAGACGGGTGCTGATCGCCCCGCCTGGTCC
>JAKOZM010000368.1 GCA_029779995.1 Actinomycetes bacterium | reverse complement strand
GATCCGGTTCGGGAACATCTCGCCCAGCAGCACCCACACCACCGGACCCCACGAGACGCCGAAGAAGACCACGTAGAGGTTCGCCGCGACCACGGCCATTGGACCTGCCGCACCCGTCAGATACGGAGTTCCGATCGAGTCGGCCCCCGCACAGCCCGCCTGCACGTCCACCAGCGCCTCGGTACATTTCTGGGCGGTTCCGAAGAGGAAGGCCATCACCCCCAACGTCACCGCCATACCCGCCGAACCGATGAGCAACAGTGGCTTACGACCCAGCCGGTCGACCAGGGAGATCGCCACCAGAGTGATCACCACGTTGGTCGTGTTGGTGATCAGGGTGATCAGGAACGCCTGGGACTCGTCGAAGCCGACCGAGGCCCAGATGCTGTTGGAGTAGTAGAAGATCACGTTGATCCCGACGAACTGCTGGAAGACGCTGAGCCCGATGCCGATCCAGACGATCGGTCGCAGTCCGAGCGCGGCACCCTTCAGGTCGCTGAAACGGGGCTTATGATCCCCGGACAGGGAGGCTTCGATCTCCCTGACCTTGGCGTGCTGGTCACCATCGAGCACGGTGGCCAGGACGGCAGCGGCTTCCTCATTCTTACCGATGCTCACCAGGTACCGCGGGGACTCCGGGATGGTCAGTGCCAGCAGTCCGTACACCAGGGCGGGGATGATCATGACCAGGAACATCCACTGCCAGGCCTCGAGGCCGAAGATCCAGGTGTTGTTGGCACTGGTCTCCGGCTTGCCGGCGCTGGCCGCATTGAGGATCAGGTAGTTCGTCACTGCGGTCGTGAAGATACCCAGGACGATGGCGAGCTGCTGCAAGGAACCGAGGCGGCCGCGCAACTGGGCGGGCGCGATCTCAGCGATGTACATCGGCGCGATGACCGAGGCGATACCGATGCCAGCACCACCGATGAAACGCCAGAACATCAGGTCGGCCACACCCAGCGGGAACGCCTGCCCGATCGCGGCGATGAGGAACAGCACTGCCGCGATCACCATGACCCGCCGGCGGCCGTACTTGTTGGCCAGGGTGCCGGCGAACCAGGCGCCGACCGCCGAGCCCAGCAGGGCGATCGCCACCACGAAACCGATGGCGTCGCCTATGTCAAACTTCGCCTTGAGCGCATCAACGGTCCCATTGACCACCGCGGAGTCGAATCCGAAGAGGAATCCGCCCAGGGCTGCGACGATGGCCATCCGGACAACACGGCCGGTGTGATATTTCTCTTCCACCACCGGGCCTGAGTCGCCGGCACCGGGAAGGGGTCCATGTGCCATTCGTGCCTCCCTAGAACGTGATGTAACGGAAAGTAGTCCCTCGAGTACCCGGCACGCGCGGCTACAGGCATGTTTCTGGACACGCAATCGGCGCGTTGTGCCCCTGCTGCTGCGCACCCCCAAGATGTAGTTGCGACGCATCCTGCGGCGATAACCTTGGGTACGGCAAAAACCCCGGCATGGCGAGCGCACATGCGCGACTAAAGTGATGCTTGTGACGCTGTTGCGGGTTAGTGAATGTGCCACCTTACTGGGTGTCAGCGACGATACCGTCCGTCGGCTCATCGAGGCCGGGACCCTACCAGCGGGCGTAGACGCGGCCGGCCGCAAGGCCATCGCCGGCACGGATCTTGCCGCCTATCTGCGACACCAGGCAACCGCGTCCGACGGCCTGGAGCACAGTTCGGCCCGCAACCGCTTCCGCGGTTTGGTCACCCGGATCACCGTCGACACCGTGATGTCGCAGGTGGAGATGCACTGCGGACCGTTCCGGGTGGTGTCACTGATGTCCAGCGAGGCGGTGCGCGCTCTTGGGCTCGAGGTCGGCAGCCTGGCTGTCGCGGTCGTCAAATCGACCACAGTGATCGTGGAGCGGCCATGAACCGGTGGCTGCTGGCCGGCTTTCTCCTGGCGGGCTGTGGTGGGCCGGACGCCAACACCGTCACGGTGTTCGCCGCCTCGTCGCTGACGGCACCCTTCACCCAGATCGCCGACATCTATGAACAACAGCACCCCGGAACCACCGTCGCGGTCACGTTCGCGGGTTCTGCGGATCTGGTGGCACAACTGGAGCAGGGCGCCCCGGCCAGCGTGCTGGCCACGGCTGATGAAGCCACGATGGCGAAGGCCGGATGGGCGTCACCGCAGCCGTTCGCGACCAACACGATGACCATCGTGGTTCCCGAGGGCAATCCTGGGGAGGTCCGCGGCATCGCCGATCTCAGCAACCCGGATCTGACCGTGGTGATCTGCGCACCACAGGTGCCCTGCGGGGCGGCAACGGTGGCCGTCGAGCAGGCCGCGGGGGTCGACATCGCCGCCGACAGCGAGGAGTCGGCGGTCGCCGACGTCCTGGGCAAGGTGAGCAGTGGCCAAGCGGATGCCGGCATCGTGTACGAGTCGGACCTGGGCTCGGCCGCGGTCACAGGCGTCGTCATCCCGGACGCGGTCAATGCCACAAATACGTACCTGATCGCTGCTCGCGACGCCCGCGGGCGGGAGTTCCTGGACACGGTCGCCAGCGAGCAAGGCCAACAGGTTCTCGCTGACGACGGGTTTGGCCCACCGTGACGGTCCCCCGCTGGATCTACCTGCCGGCCGGCGTGGGTGCCCTGCTGATTCTGGCACCCCTGGTCGCCTTGCTCACCCGCGTCGACTGGGCCACACTGCCCGCCCTGCTCACGTCGCCAGCCAGCCTGGCGGCTCTGGGCCTCAGTGTGCGGACATCCGCACTGGCGACCCTGGCCTGCCTCATCGTCGGCGTTCCGATGGCATTGGTCCTTGCCCGGTCGCAGATCCGCATGGTCGCGTGGTTACGCCCGTTCGTGCTGCTCCCGCTGGTGTTGCCACCGGTGGTGGCTGGCATCGCGCTGCTCTACACCTTCGGCCGGCGGGGGCTGCTGGGCGGCACCTTCGAGGCCCTCGGGCTGCAGATCGCGTTCTCGACGACGGCCGTGGTCCTGGCCCAGACGTTCGTCGCCTTGCCGTTCCTGGTGTTGAGCCTGGAGTCTGCCCTGCGGACGTTGGGACCGGGGTATGAGGATGTGGCCGCCACCCTCGGCGCGCGGCCGACGCTGGTGCTGGCACGGGTCACGATTCCCACGCTGCTGCCCGCTGTGGTGACCGGCGCGGTGCTCGCCTTCGCGCGGGCACTGGGCGAGTTCGGAGCGACCATCACGTTCGCCGGCAGCCTGCAAGGTGTCACCCGGACTCTCCCCCTGGAGATCTACCTGCAGCGGGAGACCGATCCGGACGCAGCCGTAGCCCTCTCCTTGCTGCTGGTCGTGGTGGCGGTTGCCGTCATCGGTCTGGCCACCCGCCGGATCGGGCACGCATGAGCCTGATTGCCAGCTTCACCGTGAGCGACCGTGACGTGTCCGTCGACCTGGCCGTCGAGAACCAGGCCACCCTAGCGATCATCGGGCCCAACGGGTCCGGCAAGTCGACGGTCCTGCAGGTGCTGTCGGGATTGCTACGGGCGGACCGCGGCACGGCTGCGGTCGACGCCCGCATCTTGTTCGATCAGCAGACGTGGCTCGCGCCGCACCAGCGCCGGCTGGCGTTGCTGGCGCAGCAGCCACGGCTGTTCCCGCGCATGACCGCGCTCGGCAATGTCGAGTTCGCCCTGCGAGCCCGCCGTGCCGACCGGCACCAGGCCATGGACTGGCTGGAGCGGGTGGCAGCCGGCGATCTGGCCCACCGTCGGCCGGCGACCCTGTCAGGTGGTCAGGCTCAGCGGGTGGCGATCGCGCGGGCACTGGCAGCCGACCCGGATGTCCTGCTGTTGGACGAGCCCCTAGCCGCCCTCGACCCGAGTGTGGCGGCAGAGATCCGGCACACCCTGCGGCCGATCCTGGCCGGTCGTACCACGGTCCTGGTCACCCACGAAGTGCTCGATGCTGCCCTATTGGCCGACGATCTGCTGGTCATGCAGGGCGGGCGGGTCGTGGAATGCGGGACGACGACGACGGTCATGAGCAATCCCCGCACAGACTTCGCGGCTCAGATGTGCGGCTTGAACCTGGTACGAGGGGTGGCAGCGGGGCCCGACACGCTGGCGTCGAACGTGGGCACTCTGACCGGTTTGGGTTCCCTGCGCGCGGGCCAGCAGGCCGTGGCGGCCTTCGCACCAGCGGCTGTGGGCGTCTATCGCCATCCGCCGCACGGCAGCCCGCGCAACGTGGTGCCTGCCCGGATCACCAGACTGACGCCGCACGGTCAGGTGGTCCGGGTCGGCACCGACGCGTTCGCCGCCGACCTGACACCGGGTGCCGTGGCAGAGCTGGGCCTGCACCCGGACCTGGCCGTGTTCCTGGCGGTCAAAGCGGCAGAGATCCAGCTGTACGCAGCATGAGCAACCCCGGTGGTTGCCTGTTCACCGATCGTCAGGCAAGATACCTCTCATGCCGAACACCGCACCCCGCTTCATGGGTATGTGCATGTGTTCGTGTTGTTGTGCCTAGCCGCCGCCAACCCGCCATGACCATGGACGATCGGCGCCTGGGCCCCTCCAAGCCTCGATCCGGCCTGGAGTCTCCCTGACGCCGGTCTCCTGCACCCAGGAGAACCGATGCCGAGCAGTACCCGACCCACCCGCAGCAAAGAGACGGGCCAATGGGCCCTGGGTCAGCGTGCGCCCCTGAACCCCAATGAGGTCTTCAAGGCCGAGGACGACGGTCTCAACGTCCGCGCCCGGGTCGAGCAGATCTACTCGAAGGAAGGGTTCGCCTCGATTCCCGCCGATGACCTGCGCGGCAGGTTGCGCTGGTGGGGCCTGTACACCCAGCGCAAACCCGGCATCGACGGCGGCCGCACCGCCAGCCTGCCCGTGGAGGAACTCGACGACGAGTACTTCATGCTGCGGGTCCGCAGCGACGGCGGCATGCTCAGCCTCGAGCAACTGCGCGCTATCGCTGACATCTCGGTACGTTTCGGGCGCGACACCGCCGATATCACCGACCGCCAGAACATCCAGCTGCACTGGATCCGGATCGAGGACATGCCCGAGATCTGGCGGCTGCTGGAGTCGGTGGGCCTGTCCACCACGGAGGCCTGCGGCGACACTCCCCGGGTGGTCCTCGGCTCCCCCGTCGCCGGGATCGCGGCCGACGAGATCATCGACGGCACCCCGGCCATCGAGGAGATCGTGCGCCGCTACGTCGGCAGCCCGGAATTCTCCAACCTTCCGCGCAAGTTCAAGACGGCGATCTCCGGGTCACCTCGCCAGGAC
>JAKOZM010000367.1 GCA_029779995.1 Actinomycetes bacterium | reverse complement strand
CCCGCGAGCAGTCGGGTCGGTGAGAGCGTCTACGCATTCCTGCCGCGCACGGTCACTGGCAGCATGGCGTCGGCCTGGCGCCTGGAACAGCCCCGCTTTCGCCGCCGCAATCAGAGCCACTGGAACATTCGCAACGACGTGCTCAACGCTTGGCTGATGTCCGTGGTGCTGTGGACGGTGCTGCTGGTCGTGTTCGGCCTGGCGATCCTGCCGTACCTGCTGCTGCAGGCCGCGGTCGGCATCATGCTGCTGGAGATCGTGAACTACCTCGAGCACTACGGCATGCTGCGACGCAAGGAGCACACCGGCCGCTGGGAGCGCGTGCGCCCGAGCCATTCGTGGAACAGCAACAACCTGGCCACCAACGTGCTGCTGTACCACCTGCAACGGCACAGCGACCACCACGCCAATCCGACCCGGCGCTACCAGGCGCTGCGCGACTTCGAGGAGGCGCCGGTGCTGCCCACCGGCTACGCGGGCATGATCCTGCTGGCCCTGATCCCCCCGCTGTGGTTCCGGGTCATGGACCCACGGGTGCTGACCCACTTCGACGGCGACATGAGCCGGGCTAACATCGCCCCGCGCAAGCGCGACCGGGTACTCACCCGCTACCCCGTACCCTCGACGACATGAGCCGCTACCGCTGCGACAGTTGCGACTACGTCTACGACGAGGCGACCGGCGACGCCCACGAGGGATTCGCCCCCGGCACCACGTGGTCGAACGTGCCGGATGACTGGGCCTGCCCGGACTGCGGTGTCCGCGAGAAGATCGACTTCCTGCCGGCATGACTGCACACGCGCAGATCCTGGATGCCGCCTTCGACCTGACCGTGAGCCGCGGCTGGGCCAAAGTGACCATGGCCGAACTCGCGGCCGCCGCCGGAGTCAGTCGGCAGAGCGTCTACAACGAGTTCGGCACCCGGGAGGGGGTCGCGCAGGCCCTCGTCGACCGGGAAGTGGCCCGCTTCCTAGCGGTCGTGGACGCCGAACTCGCGGCTGCCCCCTCCCCCCGCGGGGCCGTGATCGCGGCGGCCCATGCGGTCTTCACCACCGCGGATGAGAATCCCCTGCTCCGGTCGCTGCTCACCGGCGACGACCCCTCGCTGCTGCCATTGCTGGGCTCTGGAGGCGTGATCGCGGTCGCCCAGGCACACGTGCGCGCCGGCCTGCCCGACCTCGACGACGTGGCCCTGGACACCGTGGTGCGGCTGGTCATCAGCCACGTGGTCGCCCCCGGCCGGCAGCGGCCCGACCTGGCCGAGGTGGCCCGACGACTGGTCCCGCCCGGTTAGGCGCTACTCCGGACTCGACGTCGCGCGCCCAGCACACCGGCACCCGGCGATCTGACCGAGCACCGCATCGATGTCCTGCGATGCGGCAAACACATTGACGTCATTGGTCATCACTGCATACGTCAGCAACTGCCCGTCGCGGTCCACCGCCAGCCCTGCCAAGGCCGACGTCCCGGTGAGCGTGCCCGTCTTGCCGGTGACCGTGCCGCGCGCCCAGACGCTGTCCGGCCCCGAGAACCGGATCGCCAACGAGCCGTCGAATCCGGCCACCGGCAGCCCGGTGTAGATGGGCCACAACGCATCCGGATCGGTCTCGATCGCTGAGCGCAGCACCGCGAGCAACTGCAGCGGGGAGATCCGGTTGCCACGCGACAATCCGCTGCCATCGTTGAGCACCAGACCACGCGTGTCCACGCCCAGCCCCTCGAGTTCCTGAAGTGTCGCCAACGCACCACCGGCGAACGTGGCGTCCCCGAGCAGTTCCAGACCCGCGTGATGGGCGAGGACCTCGGCCTCCGTGTTGTCCGACACCAGCAACATGTGTTCCACAAGATCGGCTAGCGGGGGCGACTCCACGGACGCGATCTCCAGCCCGTCAGCGGGCTGCGGCACCACCTCCCCCTGCACCTCCACGCCCTCCTGGCGCAGCAGCGCCGCGAACGTCTGGGCGGCGGTCAGGGACGGATCCGGGGACCGGGGGGACGCTGGCGGATTGAGCCGGCCACCATCGGCCATCAGGGCCGTGATCGGGGCGACGATGCCCAGCGACAGGAAGTCGTCACGCCAGTAGGGCTGCGTACTGGGACCGGCGAACAGCGAATCGTCGTAGCGCAGCCGGACCGACGTGACGCCGGCGGTGAGCAGCGCGTCGCGGGTCTGCCGAGCCAGTCTCAGCAGGCTGGCGTTGGCATTGACCTGCTGCGGCGACGGGAACGAGGTGAGTTGCGGATCCCCGCCCCCGATCAGGAAGATCTGGCGGCCCTTGCGCGTGACAGAGGTGGTGAAACGCGCCTGCGGACCCATCGCTTTGAGCACCGCCGCTGCCGTCAGCAGTTTGGTGGTCGACGCCGGCATCAACGCCTCCCCGGCGCTGTAGGCGACCTCGGGCTGGGGTTCACTGGCGAACGCATCGACCGCCATCGCCTTGCGCGTTCCCAGACCAGGCGCCGACCATGCCTGATTCACCCGGCGCTGCAGCGCGGCGCGGTCCACGGCCGTGATCGCCTGCACTGGCGCCAGCACCTGGTAGTCGGCAGCAACGTCGATCTCGGCGCGTGCCGCCGGCGCCATGGCTGTGCTACTGATGGTGATCAAGAACGTTGCCATCCCCGCCCTGGCATGCCTTCCGACCCTCACCTGAGTAAGACTAGGCCACACAAGGCATACAGACTGGAGCAGCAACAGTGGAATTCGACGTCACCATTGAGATCCCCGGCGGCAGCCGGAACAAGTACGAGGTCGACCATGAGACAGGCCGGCTGAAACTGGACCGGATGCTCTTCACCTCCACGAGGTACCCCCACGATTACGGATTCGTCGACAACACGCTAGGGGAGGACGGCGACCCGCTGGACGCCCTGGTCCTGGTCGCCGAGCCGACGTTCCCCGGCTGCCTGATCCGCTGCCGCACGATCGGCATGTTCCGCATGACCGATGAGGCCGGCGGCGACGACAAGCTGATCTGCGTGCCGGTCGCCGACCCCCGTCTCGAGCACCTGCGCGACATCTACCACATGCCCGAGTTCGACCGTCTCGAGGTGCAGCACTTCTTCGAGGTCTACAAGGACCTCGAGCCGGGCAAGTCCGTCGAGGGCGCTACGTGGGAGAACCGCACGGCCGCCGAGCGCGAGGTCGTTGCCTCGCAGGAGCGCTTCCTCGAGCACGGCCACGGCATCGCCAGCGGGCCCAGCCTGTTCGCCGACGTGACGCCCGAGGAGTGAACTAACCGCCGAGGACTCAACGCTGCGGCCTGTGCGGACGAAGAGCATTTTGTGGGTGCATTTCAATGGGGCGGCCTGGAGTACGTGTGCGAGACGCTGCTGGACGCCATCGGCTCCGAGCAGTCCGCGCTGTGGGTCGCCGACGCTGACGGGGTGTTGTGCCTGGCCGCCATCCGCGGCGCCGATCAGGCCGGCGTGCTGTCCCCGGGCGACCCGGTGTGGGGTCCTGCCACGGCGGTCATGCGCACGCCAGCCGAGCCCGACCACGCACCGGTAGCCGTCCTCGCACTGCCCGCCCGGTATCCCCTGCACCCGGCCCAAGAACTGCTTGACGAGGCGTGCCCGGCATTGGGCACGCCGGCCATGCTGCAGAGGGTGTTGGCCCGGGCGGCCCTGGCCGACGGCATGCTGGAGGCGTTCGCCGACCAGGCCGCCATCCTCGACGGCGATGGCGTGGTGGTGCAGACCAATGCCGCGTGGACCCAGACCCCGGCCTCGCACCGGGGGGTCATCGAGCGCAGCGCTGTCGGTTCGCTCTACCCGCACGCACTGCGCGGCCAGGTGTCCCGGCCCGCCCGCATCGCCGCGGAGGGCATCGAAGCGGTGCTGCGGGGAACGCTGCCCGCGTTCCAGTCCGACTACGACACCGGAACTGAGCACGGGGATCGTTCCTACAGTTTGCAGGTGGACCCGCTGCCCACCGGCGGAGCCGTGGTGCGCCACATCGACATCTCGTTCCGTAAGCACCTGCAGCGCCAACTGGCCCATCGCGCGACCCACGATCCGCTGACCGGTCTACCGAACCGGATGGTGATGAACGAGCGGCTCGGGCAGGCCATGATCCGCGCATCCCACACGGGCGCTGGGATCGCGCTGCTCTTCTGCGACGTCGATGCGTTCAAACAGATCAACGACTCCCTCGGCCATGCTGTGGGCGACCGGGTGCTGATCGCGATCGCGCGGCGCCTGCAGGAGTCGGTACGGCAGGCCGACGTGGTGGCGCGGTTCGGCGGCGACGAGTTCGTGGTGCTGCTCGAGGATGTCGACGAGCAGGCCGCCCGGACCATCGCCTCGGTCCTGCAGACCTCGGCGACCCGCCCGATCATGGTGGACGGCCGCCCGCTGCACTTCAGCGTGAGCATCGGGGTCAGCCTGCACAGCGGGGACCTCGATCCGAATGCGGCCGCCATCAACGCCATCCTCAACGACGCGGACGCGGCGATGTATCAGGCCAAGCGGTCGGGGCGCGGCAGCATCCGCACGGTCCCGAGCAAGGACCCCGAGAGCGCCTCCGACCTCACGCTGGCCTTGGACCGCAAGGAGACGAGACTGCTGGTGCAGCCCATCGTGTCCCTCGACGGCGATTCGACGGTCGCCCTCGAGGCGTTCGCGCGCCTGGATCTGCCCGACGACCGCACCCTGCTCCCCGCGGACTTCCTGCAACGGGCCGAGGAGTCCGGAGCCATCGTGGAGATCGGCCGCGACGTCCTTGCGCAGGCAGTGCGGGTGGTCGCCGGGGTCCCTGATCTGCGCCTGAGCGTGAACGTGTCGTGGGCCGAGCTGTGCACCCCGGATTACGCCGAGTCGGTGCTGGCCTGTCTGCGCGACGCCGGGGTGGCCCCGCAGCGCTTGGAGGTGGAGGTGCTGATCCCGGCGGCGGCCCCGGCGGAGGGTCTGCGGGCGCTGCGCCAGCTGCGCGATGCCGGGGCGGGCATCACCCTCGACGGCTTCGGCCGCCAGCCCGTGGAACTGGCGCTGCTGCCCGATCTGGCGGTCAGCGGCATCAAGGTCGACCGGACACTGATCGCGGCGGTCCAGAACAGTGAATCGCACGCGCGCCTGGTCCGCGGGCTGGTGGCGCTGGCCGGTCAATTGGGTCTGGTCACGACTGCCGAAGGGATCGAGACCGCCGAACAGGCCGCGCTGGTGCGCAAGCTGGGCTTCCAACGTGGGCAGGGCTTCTTCTTCGGCACACCGCGACCGCCGGCGGAGGCCACCTTAGGGTGAACGGGTGAGCACTCGCCCCGTCGTCAGCGACGCCAGCATCATGCGCATCCGCACGAGCCGGATCGGCCTGCTGACCATCCACGCGACAGCACCGATCGTCGACGGGGAGATCTCCGATTCCGACCTCACCTTCACGGTGCGCCTCGATGAGGTGAGCACCGGCAACCCGCTGCTCGACCCCGAGGTGCATGCCCTGATCCACGAGATCACGACCGGGACGCTCACGTTCACCGGGCAACGCGACGGGGACACGTTCACAGGCAAGGCCACCGCCGGACGGATCAGCGTCCCGCTGGACCTCAGCGCTGACGTGCAGGAGGGCGTCGTGGCTGTGGCTGGCACGTCCACGTTCAGCGATCTGCACGTCCCGCTGCCGGGGATGGGACACGTGAAGCATCTCGAGGTGGACATCGACGGAAACCTGCACCTCGGCTGATCACAGGTACATGGCGATCGTCTGCTCGCAATAGGCGACGCTGCGGCCCTCGCGTACGAGCGGGCCGACGACCGTGGCCAGCCGTCCCGAACGCCAGGTCGCTTCATTGCGCATCCACGACCACTGCTCGCCGTCGGCGTCGCGCACATCGGCGTGGAACTGCACGTGCCAACGCACGGTGCTGGCGGCTGCCGCTTGCTGGACGAGGGCCAGGACCGGCGGCGGCCAGGCGTCGATATGGGTGAGCATGGCGGCCACACCGGTCGCAGTGCCGATGTTGCGCACGAAGCCCCCGATCACTGCCTGCGTCGACCCGGAGAACGGCAGGCTGCCCTCGCCGAGGCGGATGTCGAATTGCTGGGTGAAGGTGGGCGTCATCCCTTCGATGAACGGCATGCGGGTGCATTCCTCGAGGGTCTTCGTCGGCTCCGGGGCCGTGGGAACGGTGTCGAAGGGGCCCGGTTCGGGGTCGGCGAGCAGGAACCTTGCGACGGCCACAGGCTTGCCACCCACGGTCATCGTCTGTTCGACGTGGCTGACGTACTTGCCTTCGCGCAGGCCGGTCTCGAGCAACTCGATCGGGCCGGCCGGGACGGGTTCCAGGAAGTAGGCGTCGACGCTGCGGATCGCCCGTGGGTGGTTGGTTTCGACTGCTCGGGCCAAGTAGGCGGCCACCAACCCGCCGAACGTCGTGCGGCCCTGATCCCACCCGGTCGGGATCACCGCCGCCAGGCCTTCGGTGATGGGTTCCATGTGCAGAGCCGATTCCAGGTCCATGGGTCGCAGTATTCTCCGCAGCGCTTCGGTCGTGGGCGGGTGGGTGCCGACGCCACTTTTCCCGCGACGTTGGCAGTTTGCGCGGGGTTCGTGGCCAACAACCCCAGAAGACCTCGGTGGTTGGTGAAGTCTGTGCAAGATGATCACTCCCGCTGTCCAAAATCGACACGTGACCGCCCAGCGCGCCCCGCCTACGTCAGCAAACCCCGCCGCCGGGCCACCTCGATCGCCTCATCCCGGGTGTTGACGTCCAGCTTCGCGTACAGCCGCCGCAACCGGGTCTTCACGGTGTTGATGGAGACCCCCATATCGGCGGCGATCTCGCCGTTCTTGGCCCGCGACGGCAGCACCGACAGCAACTGCATCTCCCCGCGGCTCAACGGCGTCTCAGGACCGCTCGCGGCCACCAGCGGCGCCGACTTCACCTGCAGCAGCCACATGAGGTTGTCGTCCTGATACTCCAGCGCGGTGCTCTCGGCCAAGGTCAGCAGACCGGTCTCGGAGCAGTGGAACAACTGCCCCAGTCCGTTCGTGTGCGCGATGGCCGCGGCCTTACGCAAGTGGCCCTGCGCCATCCGGCGGCTGACCCGCATGTAGATCGCCGCCAGCAGCCGATGCCGCTCGGCCACGGTGCGAGGCATAGTCGAGTGCACGCTCTCCAGGGTCCGGCGAGCAACCGCGGGCTGCCGGCTGACGCCGGCGCGGGCCCACAGCAGGGCGCGCGCGTCACCGGAGGGCAGCCCTCTGATGATGCGCACAGCCCGCACGACATCACCAGCAGCGAGGTGCGCCTCGGCACGCGACCGGTCAATCACGACGGCCATCGCGCTGTCGGCAACATCGCGCGTGGCAAAAACGCGTGATTCCGCCAGCGACCGGATGGCCGCCCCATAGTCACCCGCGTTCAGATGACAGCGGGCGATCACCAGATGTGCCCACGCGATCTCCGCCAGAACGTCGCCGCGGTGGGCATCCTCGAGCGCCTGATGGGCCAGGATGCGGGCGGACTCCACGTCACCCAGCTCGAGGTTCACCTCCGCCAGCACTGCCACCGCAGGACCGAACTGCAAGGTGTCGTGCGCCAGGTTGTTCCGGTTCATCCACCGCACCGCGGCCTCGATGCGCGTCTTGCCGCGTCGCACGTAGCCGTTGGAGACGTCGCACAACGCCTGCGCGATACCGAGATGGGTCTCGCGCATGACGTCATTGGGCAATGGTCGCCCAGCCTTCGGCGCCAGGATCTCTGCCGCCGCCTCCGCCTGTCCCGACCAGATCAACCCCCGCGCCGCGAGGATCGGAGCGAGCTGCATCGAGTCACTGTTGACGTGTTCGGCAGGTTCGGCCAGCACACGCCGCGCACCCGAGATCACCGTCGCCGGATCTGCATGGAACGTGCCGAGATAGGACCGCAGCAGCGCCACCTCGGCCACCCAGCCCGAGCGCCTGCTGCCTGGCTGGGACGGGTCGTGCTGTGCATTCAGTTCGCTGTTGATGCGATTTACGGTGGCATCGGCACCCACGATGTCGTGGCTCAACGCCTGCCCCCAACCGATCCGCAGCAAGTGCGTATAACGGTCGTCGATGGCGTCGCCCATCTGGTCGTACCAGGTGAGCACCTTGTCCGCGTTACCACCGACGCTGAGCAGCACGGACTCGTGATCAGTGAGATAGGCGCCCGCCTCCTTCATACGGCCCGCCGCCAGCAGGTGGTGCATCACCGACTCGACATCTTCGGTGCCCAGGTACCAGTCCGCCGCCCGCGACTGGTCCGCCAGCTCGTCCCCACCGGACATCTGATCCAGGTAGGCCGTCAGCAACGGGTGCCGAAGCCACCAGCGACCCGTCCCTTCGATCATCGGGGTGGTCTCGGTGAGGTAGGCGTGGGACGCGTCGAGCGTCAGCAGCATCTCGCCGGCCTGGGCAGTCGCGGCCAGCGCCGTGGTGTTTGCGCCGCACAGGCCCCGGAGAACCCGCGTGGACCGCAGGAAGTCCTGCTGCGCGCTCGGCAAGGAGGCGAACCACGACCCGAACAGAGTGACGGCCCCCGCAGTCGTCAACCAACGTGCCACCGCGTCCGAAGGCGCCTGCGTGGCCGCGCTGACCAGGGCCGCACCCCACCCCTGGCACAGGTCGAGCACGTCGTCGGCGGCATCGATGTCGATCTCCGCCTGCCGCCTCTGCAGCAACTCCATCGCCTCGTCGTCGGTGAACGCGAGATCCTCCTCAGACAGCCGCAATGCGCGCGGAAGGGGCCCGAACCAGTGCGGCGAGGCGATCGCCATCCGACACACATCCGGCAAGTGCTCGGCCAGGGCCAGCAGGTCGCGGGCGAAACCGGGGTGCCAGGTCGACGAGACACCGTCGACAATCAGCCAGCACGGCGGGCTGGACTCCAAACGCTGCAGGACGCCATCGATCCCCGAACGGTCCGGCGCATCCACCGAGGTGGCCAGCAACTCACGACAAGACTCATCGGTCATCGAGGCATCCACGCTCATCCAGTACAGGTGGTCACCACTGAT
>JAKOZM010000356.1 GCA_029779995.1 Actinomycetes bacterium | reverse complement strand
CAGACGAGGTGCGGGCGGCGGTGGCCTGGGCGGCAGGCTGAGGGGAACGCCGAATCCACACATCTGGTTGGCGGCACGGTCGCTTCAACCAGATGTGTTGACGCACTGGTCGACCGCCGGGCGACGACGCGCCTTCGGGTGCCGCGCCCCCTGGCGCCTACCATTGAGGTATGCCTCGCGCCCAAGCCCGCATCGATCTGGCGGCGTTCGCGAGCAATCTTCAGCGGCTGCGCGAAGCGGCCCCGCACAGCCAGCAACTGGCCGTGGTCAAGGCCGACGCCTACGGTCATGGCCTGCTCCCCATGGCGCGGGCGGCGCGCGAGGCGGGCGCTGAGTGGCTGGGAGTGGCACTGTTCTCCGAGGCCCTCGAACTGCGCGCAGCGGGGGACACAGGGCCGCTGTTGGCGTGGTTGGCAGCGCCCGACGATCCGTGGTCCGAGGTGGCCGAGGCGGGCATTGACATCGGGGTCTCCACGGTGGCCCAGTTGCAGCGCCTGACGACCCCCACTCGCGTACACCTCAAGATCGACACTGGGCTGGGCCGCGCGGGATGCGCCCCGGCTGATTGGGCGTTGCTGGTCGACACGGCACAGCGTATGCAGGACGCCGGGTTGATCGATGTCGTCGGCATCTGGAGTCACTTCACCGTGGCCGATGACCCCGGGAACCCACTGAACACCGTGCAGATCGAGCGCTTCCGAGAGGCGGTCGCCGCGGCGCAGGGCCTCGATGTCGAACACCACCATCTGGCCAATTCGGCGGCGACATTGGCGCTGCCGGCCGCCCACTTCACGCTCGTCCGGCCCGGGATCGCCATGTATGGGATCAGTCCCGGAGTAGGCATGGGCTCCGCGGCAGACCTCGGCCTGCGGCCCGTCATGACACTGGTGGCGCAAGTGACCGTCGCGAAGAGGCTGCCGGCCGGTTCAGGATTGTCCTACGGGCACCTGTACACCCTCGATGGGGACTCTACGACGGCGGTCGTGCCCCTGGGCTACGCCGACGGGATCCCGCGCAACGCCACCAACGTCGGGCCGGTCTTCGCAGCCGGCAAGCGCCGCACCGTGGCCGGGCGGGTCTGCATGGATCAGTTCGTCCTCGATCTCGGCAATGACGCCGCTGCTGAAGGCGACGAGGTGGTGCTCTTCGGGTCCGGGGCGCAGGGCATCCCGCTGGCTGAGGATTGGGCCGAGGTGACCGGCACCATCGGCTACGAGATCGTGACCAGACTGGGACCGCGAGTAGAACGGGTCTATCGATGAAGGGTGGTCTGATCGCGCTCGCCGCCGGCCTCATCGCCGGCGTCGCAGCCGAGCAACTGGCGGTGCGCAAGCCGTGGCGTCCTGATCCGTACAAGGAGGAGGACTTCGGCCGCGTGCGCGGTGAGCCGCACTGGTTGCGCGCCTCGGACGGCACCGAACTGTATGTCGAGGTCCATCCGTGCGACGACCCCGAGGCGCCCACGATCGTCTTTGCCCACGGCTACTGCCTCAGCCAGGACTCCTGGCACTTCCAGCGCAAGGCGCTGCGTGACCGGGCCCGTCTGGTGCTCTGGGATCAGCGCCACCACGGGCGCAGCGAGGCGGGACCGCTGGAGAATGCCACGATCGAGCAGTTGGGTCGGGACCTGCAGTACGTGCTCGACGCCTACACCCAGGGGCCGGTGACCTTGGTGGGGCATTCGATGGGCGGTATGACGGTGATGTCGCTGGCTGCCCAGTTTCCCCACACATTCCAGGACAGGGTGAAAGCGGTGGCGTTCGTTGCGACCAGCGCCGGGGATCTGTCCACGGAGTTCCTGGGGCTGCCACCAAGTGCTGCTGCCCGGGCGCGCACCATCGCCACCAGCATTCATCCCACCGGCGCGGTGGTCGGGCGTTTCATGCAGCAGGCGCGCTACACCGACCTCAACTTCGCCCTCACCAAGCGGGGGTCGTTCGGTCCCGGCGCTCCGAACTCGCTGAACCTGTTCACCGTGGCGATGCTCAACGCCACCCCCGTCGAGACGGTGGTCGCCTTCTTGCCGACGCTGCTCTCACACGACCTGTACGACGCCCTCACGGTCCTGGCCGACGTGCCGGTCTGGATCGTGTGTGGTGAGGCCGACGTGATGACCCCGGTTTCCCACACGAAGAAGTTGTTGGAGTTGCTGCCCAACGCCGAGGGGACGATCCTGCCCGAGACCGGCCACATGATTCAGTTGGAACGCCAGGACGAGGTCACCGAAGGGATCCGCCGCCTTGCTTTCGGTTGAGGTGGACTCCCCGGACGGCATGGTCGAGTTCGGTCGCTTGCTGGGCAAACGACTGCGGGCCGGAGATTTGGTGA
This sequence comes from Actinomycetes bacterium, assembly GCA_029779995.1. Next base: position 6,457 of record JAKOZM010000356.1, on the reverse strand, counting down.
TCCTGACCGGTGACCTGGGTGCCGGCAAGACCACGCTGATGCGCGGCGTGGGGCAGGGAATGGGCGTGCGAGGTGCCGTGACCAGCCCGACTTTCGTCATCGCCCGTCGCCACCCGTCCGAGGTGGGTGGGCCGGCCCTGGTGCATGCCGATGCCTACCGCCTGGGCAGCGCGGCCGAGTTCGAGGATCTAGACCTGGACGGCGATGATGCAGTCGTGTGTGTGGAGTGGGGCCGCGACCGAGCCGAGGGGCTTAACGACCAGCGACTCGAGATCGATATCGAGACGGTGGGGGACGGTCGGCGGTTGACGGTGCGCGGGGTCAACCGGGGGGTCCCGTTGTGATCCTGGCCATGGATACCGCCACGTCCCACTGCACAGTGGCTTTCGGCGACCGATCGGCGGGCGTGGTGGCCCCCACCGGGCACGCTGAGCATTTGGTCGACCTCATCAGGCAGGTCGTGCCCGATCTTGGCGAGGTGACGGCCATCGTGACCGGCGTGGGCCCCGGGCCTTACACCGGCCTGCGGGTCGGGGTGGTCACCGCAGTGACCATGGCCGCCGCGCTCGGCGTGCCCGTCCACGGCGTGTGTTCGCTGGACGGACTCGGGTGGCGGCTACGCGACGGCGTGGTGGTGACGGATGCGCGCCGGCGGGAGGTGTTTGCCGCGCGCTACGCCGACGGGGTTCGCGTCGAAGGCCCGATCGTCGTGGCGCCAGCACATCTGAACTGGTCTGGGCCTGTGGTGGGGCCGGCGGTCGAACGCTATCCAGACCTCGGGGAGTACGCGCAACTCGACGCCGCCGACCTGCTGTGCGTATCGGCAGACCTAGCGGCGCGGCCCTGGTACTTGCGTGAGCCCGACGCGAAACCACTCGCGTGACTACGGCCGGGATCCGCCCGATGAAGTGGTGGGACATCGCACCCGTTGCGAAGATCGACGCCGAGGTGTTCGGCCCGACGGCGTGGTCACCGGAGGCGTTCTGGTCCGAGCTGGCCCGCGACGACCGGTACTACGTCGTGATCGAGGATCCACCGCAGGGCTATGCGGGGCTGTGGCTGAACCCACCAGATGCCGACGTGCAAACCATTGCGGTGGCCCCGGCGGCCCGCGGGCGGGGTCTTGGGGGCAAACTCCTCGAACATCTGCTGGAGTACGCCCGGGGTCAGCGCTGCCGCCGCCTGAGCCTCGAGGTGAAGGCTGGCAACCCCGCGAGGCAGTTGTACGAGATGTTCGGCTTCACCGTCGTCCGAGTCCGACCGCGGTACTACCCGGACTTCGCCGACGCCCTCGTGATGGGGTTGGACTTATGAGTCCGCTGGTCCTGGGGATCGAATCGTCGTGTGACGAGACCGGGGTGGGGATCGTATCGGGGACAACCCTGCTGGCTGATGCTGTGGCCAGCAGCGTCCCCGAACAGGTCCGCTTCGGCGGTGTGGTGCCCGAGGTGGCCAGCCGCGCCCATGTCGAGGCGATGGTGCCGACGCTGCAGCGGGCGTGCGCAGATGCGGGGGTGACCCTGCGCGATGTCGATGCGGTGGCCGTCACGGCCGGTCCTGGCCTGGCCGGGGCGCTGGTCGTGGGGGTGGCGGCGGCCAAAGCGCTGGCACTGGCCCTCGACAAGCCGCTGTACGGCGTCAATCACCTCAGCGCCCACGTGGCCGTCGACCAGTTGCAGCACGGGCCGCTGCCGACCGACTGCGTGGCGCTGCTGGCCTCCGGCGGTCATTCCTCGATCCTGCGCGTGACCGACGTGACCGCCGACGTGGAACCACTCGGTGCGACCATCGACGATGCGGCCGGTGAGGCCTTCGACAAGGTCGCGCGCATGCTCGGGCTGGGCTTTCCCGGCGGGCCGGCCATCGATGCGGCCGCTCGTGCCGGAGACCCGGCCGCGATCGCCTTCCCCCGCGGACTGACCGGCCCCCGCGACGCTGCCTACGATTACTCCTTCTCCGGGCTGAAGACCGCAGTCAAACGCTGGCTGGCGGCCAATCCGCAGGCCAGCGTGCCCGATGTGGCCGCCTCCTTCCAGGAGGCCGTGGCTGACGTGCTGAGTGCGAAAGCTGTGGCGGCCTGCCGCGATCTCGGTGTGGACACGCTCGTCCTGGGCGGGGGTGTGGCCGCCAACTCCCGGCTGCGCGCGCTCACCGAGCAGCGCTGTACCGCGGCGGGGGTACAGCTGCGCATCCCGCGGCCGGCGCTGTGCACCGACAACGGGGCGATGGTCGCGGCGTTGGGAGCCGAGATGGTGGCCAGGGGCCGCCCCCCGTCCAGCTGGCTGCTGGGCGCGGACTCGTCGCTACCGGTGATCGAGCCGCTCGTGCCGTGAGCGAGAATTACAGACGTGAGCTTCGTCTATAACCTCCTTGTCATCCTGCACTTCCTCGGCCTCGCGTCCCTGATCGGTGGTTTCCTCGTGCAGATCCGCACGTCGCCGCGGGTGGTGAACATGGCGATGGTGCACGGTGCCCTCACCCAGTTGGTGACCGGCGTGCTGCTCGTGGGGCTTCGCTACCCCCTGCACGATGCCGATCCTGAGCAGTGGGGCCTGCCCGACAACGCCAAGATCGGCGTCAAGTTCGTGATCCTGCTGGTCGTCCTGGGCCTGGTCCTGGCCAACCGGAAGAAGGAGTCGATCTCCAACGCCGTGTGGGCGGCGATCGGTGTGCTGTCGATCGCGAACGTCGCTATCGCCGTGCTGTGGTGAGCCCAGTCACCCGGCGTTGACCACCTGCGCCGAGCATCCCGGTGGCACGGTGCCACCGAACGCGGCCCGCAAGAACGTATCCATCCGTGAGCCCCGGTACTTCCCGGCACCACCATCGGCGAGCTGGAACGTCGTCGTCAGGTGGTTGGCCGGTGAGGTCGGGGTCTCGGCGAACAGATCCAACTGGATTTTCGTCTGTGAGCAGGCGGGCACCATCGACTCGTACAACTGCACCGCCATGCAGTCGCCGGCGGTGGGCATGGCCGTGCCCGGACTCATGCAATAGATGATGTTGTCGGCCATCCCCTCCGCGATCAGGACGGGCGCCTTCGACCCGTTGGCGCGCAGGGGGTACTTGCTGAAGGGATTGACCCCGGACGGCCCTGGCTGGTTGTAGGCCAGCCAGTTGCACCAGTTCTTCTGGCCCTGCGGTGTGCTCGGATTCAGGCACGTCGTGTCCAGCTGTCCCTGCCACTGGCCACCGGGACCGGTCGGGCCACCCCAGATCGGCTGCACGAAGAAGGCGTTGGTCTGCGGCTGCAGGTATTTGGCTGTCTGCAGGCCACTGGCCACGCCCAGACAGGACGCCGAGATCGTGTTCGCGGTGTTGATGCCAGTAGCCGTCAGGACGTCGGCCATGGCAATGTCCGCGCCGGCCGGGTAGCCGGGGAACTTCGCCGACGGCGACAGCTTGCCGGTGTCGGGGTACTTCGACCAGGACGTCATGACCAGCGAGAACAACAGCGGCCCCATGACTGCCGTGGGCTGACCGTTGACGATGGCGGTCTCATGCATCTCGAGGTCGGCGAGGTGGCGCCCGACGAGCTCTGGCGCGGTGTCGGGGGTGGCGACGAACGACGCGGCGGGCACCGTCGCGACCACTCCCACCTGGTCGATCGTCGGCTGCTTCTTCACTTTGGTCTTCGCGAAGTAGTCCTTGGCAAGTTGTCCGGCCCACAGGGCCGCCTGGCCGCCCTGCGAGGCTCCCCAGAGCGCCATCTCGTACTTCTTGTGCTTCTTGGAGCCCAGCTTCTGAGCCAGGGCAATTCCGGTGCGCACGCTGTCCAGGACCGCGGCTCCGGCCGGGACGCCCACGATGTAGTTCTGCTGGGCGCTCGCCGGCTGACCCAGACCCGAGTAGTAGTCGGTGGCGGTGAGCATCTGACCCTGGTTGATGAACGATTGCAGGATCCCGTTCTGCGCGGTCCCCTGCACAGTGCCGTATTTGACAACGCCGAGATTGAGGAACGCGGTGGGATCATTCGAGGGCTGGCAGGACTGGTGCAGGCCGATCGTGCCGTGCGCCCAGGCGACTACTTCGTTCGTGCGCTTTGCTGGCTTCTTCGGCAGCAGGACCAGCCCGCAGCTCGCCTCCACGGACTTCTCGTCCACGCCGGTCGTGGTGTAGAGCACTCGGAACATTCGGGCGCCTGTCAGCATGGTCGGGTCCACCTTGACCTCTTTGTAGGCGAGCAACTCACCCGGCTTCTTGCCCTTCAGCTTGGGCAGTTTGGTGCACGGTGCCTGGCCCTTGTTGACCGGCGCCGTCTTGGTGGGGACAGCCTGCGCGGCATCTGGTGCGGCGAGGGTCAGGCCTGCGATCAGGCCGGTGGACAGCATTGCGGCGACGGTCGACCGGATGCGGCTCATGCCAGGCACCGTAGCCCTACGGTGCCTAGCGTTGCGCGGAATCGTCCGTGCCCGGTTGCGCGTGGTTCAGGTCCGCGCCACCGGGACGCCGACCCATGCCCGCGTCACCCGTTGTGTGCCCATCCGAGCCAGGACCACGACCCCGTCGGTGCCCTCCGGCACGCCCAGGCGCGGCACCGGGCTGAATCCCCGCGCCCACACCGTGGCTGTCTGCAGCCCGAGCCGCTGACATGCCTGCGATACGGCTTTGAGGGGGACCTCCTCCAGTACCCGCATGGCGCGACCCAGCCATGGTGCGGGGGCCTGTTGGCAGGTGACGAACGCGAGGTGGGGATCGATCAGTGCGCCGATGTTGCTCACCAGCCCTGCCCGCACGATGGCCGGGTCCGGGTCGAGCAGGTAATCATTCACGGGCTCGATATGCACTGCCGATGCGGGGCCGGCCACCTCGTGCCAGATGTCCTTGTGCAGGATGCTGGCGCGGCGGTCGAGCCGGTTGCGCGGTGGGAACCACACCGTGGCATCCACCAGCGAGCGGTTGATCGACGAGCAGTGCCACTCGGCATCGGATGGGATCTCCTGCAGCCCAGGTCCGACCCGGGCGAGGCTGGCATGAGCCAGCACCCAGTCGAAGGGTGGGCTCCATAACGTCGGGTCATTGGTCCGGATGGCCTGGCCGCTGACGTGTCGATGGGCCTTGCGACGGGCCGGGTCGACGTACAGTGGGAGGTCGGGCAGGGCCACCTCAGTGACGTCGGCCACGATCACCTCGATCCCATTGGCCTGTGCGATGGCAGCCGTCTGCGGGTCCCGCTCGTAGGCGAGCACCTGCAGGCCGGCCTGTTGGAAAGCCCAGGCGTCCACCCCGATCCCGCAGCCCGCGTCGATGATCGTGTCGGTGGTGAGCGCGAGACGCTGCGCCCGCCGGGTCGCCACCGGGATGGGTGTGGCCTGCTGGATGCCCTCAGCCGTCACCAGGGGCAACGGGTAGTTCAGAGGCTTGTGCCGGGCCTGCGTCAGCGCTGCCGTGACCTGCTCGACGCGCAGCCCCGGGAACTGGCGTCGGGCTTGCAGCGGGTCGGTGCCGCGCAGGGCTTCGATCGTTGTCTGGCCCTCGGCACTGGCCAGCCACTCGATCGTCATGGGATGAATCCTGCCGGACATCGCTGGGTACGTGTCTGCCCATGCACGGAATACCCGACCGGCCCCACGCGTTGCCGATCGACGTGCGGATCGCAGAGCAAGCAGCCAAGTACGAGCAGCTGGGCTTTGATCTCAGCGGTATTGATCTGCCCAGCGGGGAGGGACTGCTCGTTCTGCCACATACGCTGGTCCCCGTTCAGGAGTTGATCGTGCGGTTGACCTTGCCCGAGGCCACCAAACCAGGCATCTTCGATGTCAACTTTGAGGATCCGGATCGGTACCGGCCGGCGCAAGACGACGTTCCCGATGTTCCGTACCTGGTCAGCGGCTTTGAGCCCGGGCTGCAGTACCGCAACGTCCCACCGCGTGATGCGGTCCCTATCGTCCAGAGCCGCGGACGCTGGCCGGCCACTATGGAGGAGGGGCTGGCGGCGTTTGTGCAGGACCCAGCCGTTCTGCAGCGCAATGCCTGCTACTCCCTGGCCGGGTCGACACGCGGCGACAAGCGGGTGCCCGCTCTGTGGATCAGCAGGGGGGCACCCAAGCTGGGGTGGTGCTTCGCCGGGGCCCCGCACACCTGGTTGGGGTTGGCCTCGGTGGCGAGCCGCTCAAGTGCGGGTATCGTGAGCCACGGTTAGCACTCTGTTGACGACAGTGCTAACTCGGGTTAGTGTCTGAGTTAGCACTCTCCCGCTGAGAGTGCTAAACCGGTCCGATAGCCGCATCGGGGACCGCGACGCTTTGATGTGGCACTAGGACCCAAGTAGCACAGAGTCCGTTTAACAACCCAACAAAGGGGAGGTAGACCGTGTCGGTCGCCATTAAGCCGCTTGAGGATCGCATCCTCGTGCAGCAGCTCGACGCAGAGCAGACCACCGCATCCGGGCTGGTCATTCCTGACACAGCCAAGGAGAAGCCCCAAGAGGGCAAGGTTCTGGCCGTGGGCCCGGGCC
>JAKOZM010000321.1 GCA_029779995.1 Actinomycetes bacterium | reverse complement strand
ACACGAGACTGCAGGGTCTTGTTCGAGAAGATGGTGTTTCACGTCAACTCGGGGAGGCACCATGTACGAAGGCACCTGGGAATCCGTGGCAGAACACCCCCGGCCGGCGTGGTTCGATGACGCCAAGCTCGGCGTATTCCTGCACTGGGGCCTGTACTCGGTGCCGGGCTGGGCCCCACAGGTCCCGGACATCCAGGAACTCCTTCGGGCCAAAGGGCCAAAAGCGATGCTCTTCAACAACCCCTACGCCGAGTGGTACCTCAACAGCATGCAGTTGCAGGGCAGCCCCACGTGGCATCACCAGCGAGAGACCTACGGCCAGGACGCGACGTACGACGACTTTCGGGAGGAGTTCAATCGCGACTCCCGGGCGGCGGACCTCGACGCACTGGCGGCTCTCATCGAGTCCAGCGGTGCCCGCTACGCCGTCCTGACCACCAAACACCACGACGGGTTCACGCTGTGGCCTGCGAGCACTCCCCATCCCAAGAAGGGTCGGTACCACGCAGAGCGCGACCTGGTCGCCGACGTGTGCGCCGCACTGCGCGGCCGCGGTTTGCGGGCTGGGTTGTACTACTCCGGCGGTTACGACTGGCCCTATAACAACGCTGTGCTGAGCAACCCCGCCGACGCCATGTTGGCTGTTCCGAGTGACCCCTCGTACGTGCAGTATGCGTCGGCGCATGTCAGAGAGCTGATCGATCGGTATGCGCCATCGGTGCTTTGGAATGACATCTGCTGGCCTGCCGGGGCTGGCTTGGCGCAGTTGTTCGCCGACTACTACAACAGCGTCCCGGACGGGGTCATCAACGATCGGTGGCTACAGCCAACGGAGCATCGCGGGGCCATTGGGGACACGGTGGCACGGGGCGCCGGCACCATCATCCAAGCGTTGTGGCGGTTCGTCCCGGACTCGCAGAAGTCCCTGACGTTTCCCGCCGCACACCATTACGACTTCGCAACACCGGAGTACTCCTCGTTCGACGAGATCCAGCAGCGCAAGTGGGAGTCCACTCGCGGGGTGGGTCACTCGTTCGGCGCCAACCGAAACGAACGCCCGCAGGACATCGTCACGGCGACTGAGTTGATCCGGTCGTTCTGCGACATCGTGTCGAAGAACGGCAATCTGCTGATCGGTATCGGCCCGAAGCCGGACGGAACGATCCCCGAGGAGCAACAGGTACCGCTGCGTGGTCTCGGGGAATGGCTGGGGCGCAACGGCGCCGCCATCTACGGATCAAGGCCCTGGGTGAGCGCGCAGACGACGACGTCCGAGAAGACCGAGGTCCGCTTCACGGCCGGCGCGGACGGCGTCCACGCATTGCTGATCGGATTGCCTGGCCGGCGCGACTTCACCATCGAAGGGATCACAGCGAATCACGTGCCGGAGGTCCGGTTACTGGGGTGCGACGCTCAGATCACGTGCGCGGTCAGTGCGACGGGCATCGAGATCGTGCTGCCGGAAACCGTGCCGACGCAGGACGTCCACGCGCTGGCGCTCGGGCCCGACATCAGGCTGATGCCTGCTGGGTAGCGCGGAGCCGGCATGTCACGCACGCGTCGGCCCCGTTCAGACCGCGCGGGCGCGAACCAGGACGGTCTTGGGCAGAACTCTGTCGCCCACGACCGGTCGCACTGCCACCGACACCCTCGTGCGTGCTGGCACGCGCACTGACACCGCCTTGCCCACCGGGGCTCGCAGCGACGTGTTGCGGCCCAAACCGCGCACGACGTAGGCCCACCCGTCTGGCCTTTCAGCACCGCGGCGGGCCACCGCCGATATCCGCACCAACGGGGTGCGGCCGATCCGATTGATCTGCACCGCACGCGGCGCGGGCGGCAGGGTGGCTCGGTACCGCCCGAGGACCACGGTGCGCCCGGGCAGTGGGATACCGTCACGGACCACCTGGCCAACGATGCGCCGCTTCCCGGTCAGACCGGCCTCGAGGAACGTGGCGGTGAACCGCCGCCCTGCCACCCCGACCGGTACAGCGCCCCGGGGTCCGACGACGCTCACCAGGAGCCGGTCATCGGCGGCCAGCCCACTGTTCATTCGGATGGTCAGTTCGCGCACCCCTGGCCGGCGGGTCGGGCGCACGGTGGCCTGACCCTTCAGCGCTGGTGCGGTGCGGGCTGTACGGACCCCAGCGATGCCTGGGGCACCGGCTGCTGTGGAGATCCGCCAGCGGCCGGATGGGGGGTTGCGCAGGAAGACGTAAGTGGTGTCTGAGGCTGCGGCGCCGAGCCAGCCTACAGAGACCCCGCGGACCGGACCAGCGGTGCCGCGGGCCGGGCCGATGTCCACCGACTGGCCACCCGGCGCGGTGAGCCGGAAGCGCGGGCCGGGGGCGTCCGCACGGACCTCGACGGCAAATGTCCGCTGACCGCGCGGCACGGTGAAGCCGTCGCCGACCGCGGACAAGGACTGGGCCCGGACGTTCGCGGTGAACGGATCAAGATCACAACCCATAAGGACCCTGATCCCGCGATCCCAGTCCTGCCCGAGACCACCGGTCATGAAACCGAAGGGCGGCGGAGCCAGGCTGCCGCAGGTACCCCACCCGTTGCTCGACACCGCGGCGCCCAGCCGCACCACATCGAACCCGCCCAGCGCGCCCAGTTCCAGTCGACCCGTGGCTTCAGCTTCGACGTTGAACAGGTTCCGGTCAGTCGCGTAGGAGCCTTCGCCATCGATCTGTGCAGACGGCCCCACTCCCAGCAGTAGGGCCTGATAGCGCTGCCGGTGAGCGATCCGCACATAACCCTCTGCGTCGTAGAAGAACTCGATACGGCCGGTGCCCAACTGTGACGATGGCCCGGTGGGCAGCACACGCGCGGTCCCCACCGCATCGAGCTGGAACGTCGGCTCGAAGACCAGGCGCAGATCGCCGCCCACCTCGATCAGCGCCGCACCGGCGATCTGCGGCCCAGCAGTCGCGATGAGCCCGGCTCCCACAAGCAGGGGATCAAACCCGAACTCCGCCCGGGCGCCTTGGAGGAAGATTCCGGACTGCCCGATCGGGAAGTTCATGTCGTCCACCGCCAGCCGGATGTAGCGGGGAACTCCGGTCTGGGCATCCACCTCGAGTTCAAACGCGAAGTCCTGCCCACCGAAAAGTTCCCCCATAGCAATCTTGACGTCCCCGCCCCAACGATCCCGGCTCTGCGAGTACTCGATGCGCAGGTCCCGCATGCCACCGATGCCCGGCAGCTCGATGCGTTGAATCCGGAACTGCAGGCCGGTGAGGCGCATGCCGACGCCATCCACCAGACGGATCTGCGCCTCGCCGGTCTCCTGACGAAGCAGTTCCGGCGCTGCCTCACCAAGTGAGAGGACCAACGGGAAGCTCATGCCGTCCGCGTCCAGTTCGGCGTCCTCGATGGAAGAGCGAAGTTGCAGTCCGAGCAGCGCCGCCGCGCCGTTGACAGGAATGTCCATAGTCCCGCCGGGCTGCGAAACGCCTTGGTGGACATACGGCCCGGAGGCCGCCTGCAGGTGGAGGGAGCCGGAGTAGATGCGGAACCGTACCTGTTGCCCGGCGACGTTCGCGTCGAGGTAGAGCCGGGTCGTCGCTGAGCGTTTGAGGTGTGCCACGGTGGTGAGGTCGTAGCTGATCCCGTCGCGCTGCAGGGTGGTGTCGGTCCACGCTTTGTACTCGTCGTTGCCCTGCGCGGATACCAGCAGGCCATTCAACTCCAGCTCACCGCGGAAGGCCCGCTGGTCAGGGCGGTCACCCGTCGCCGCATCCCGCGAACACCCCTCGATCCGCATCGCCGCGAACGTGTGCTCGCCGTATGTGAAGCCCGAGGGGCAGGATGCCTGTAGTCGGGGATTTCGCTGCCCTGCCAGGGTGTTGGCGCCGGCGGCCGCCGTTGGCGGCGCCAACGGGGCCAGTAGCAGTGCGCCCGCCGTGGTCACACTCAGCAATGCTCTACGGACAGGGGATCCGGATCGATCTCGTGCGCGCATGGCCCCCAACCTGACAGATGATCAACGCTCGAGCAATGGGCCATTCGCAGGGGGTTGCGTCGCTGGCCTTCCTCTTGCGGGCCTGCGCAGACGTTGGACCAAGCAAGAATCCACAAGGCGCGCGGCAAGGCAAGTGCTCCGAAACGCCAACCGCCGGCTCGCAGAGCAGCAGGTGTATCGTTGGTGTATGTCACGCACCAACTTGGACCTCGATGATGCGGCCGTCGCCGAGGTCATGCGGCGCTTCCACCTGCGGACCAAGCGCGAGGCTGTCAACTTCGCCTTGCGGACGCTGGCCTGTGAACCCATGCCCGTTGATGCGGCGCGAGCCATGCGCGGATCGGGCTGGGACGCTGACCTGGACGAGATGCGAGAGTCGCGCCACGCATGATCCTGGTGGACACCTCAGCCTGGGTGGAGTTTCTTCGAGATACCGACAGCCCCGCCTGCCGGAGGGTGGACGAGCTCCTGGATTCCGACATCGCGATCTGCGATCCGATCCGCATGGAGGTGCTGGCCGGCGCCCGCTCCCAGGCACATCTGGGCCAGCTGCGCGGCCTGCTCGCTCGGGCGTCGGTGCTGCCCACAGAAGCCCGGCACTACGAGATGGCCTCTGCCCTCTTTCGCGATACCCGCTCATCAGGTGTCACGGTGCGCCGTCTCATCGACTGCCTGATCGCCGCGGTGGCTATCGACCACGATGCCATCCTTCTGCACGCGGACCGCGACTTCGACGGGCTGACCCGGACCTCCGCGCTGAGAGTGGACCTGTGAGCCGACGAGAGCCACAGCAGCCATGCAGCGACGTCACGGTGTCTCGACATCGGCACCGGGGTTGCAGTCGCTGGGCGCGAAGTTCCCGCTGATCGTGAAGTCGTCGCAGCTGAGCATGTGCGGGTGCTGGGTACCGAGCAGATACGCCGACGCCATGACGACCACCACGACACCCGCGACCAACAATGCCTGACGCCCCGACAGATGTTCCGTGGCCGGGATCATGAGCCGGATCATGAATGCCGCCAGTGCTGGAATGCCGAGTAGCGTGATGACAACGCCTGACCAGAAGAGGGCAAAGTGCGCGGGCCCGGAGGTGGTGACAGGCAGGAGCCACAGCAGCACCAGCCAAGCCGAGGGCACCAGGAGTGCGTACGTGCTGACGTGGCGGCGCACCGGGGTTCCGCCAACCAGAATCAGGGCCAGGAAGGCGCTGGTCGCGGCCGCCCACAGGGCGAGATGCTGCTCGAAGAAGATCACACCATATACGCCGAGGGTGAATGCCGGCCACCAGCCAATGGCGGAGCCGGCGACGACGATGGCCACGATCCGTCGGGTCTGCGGATCCAGCCCTCGGGTCAGGGGCGCTGGGGCAGTCGATGGGCGCACACACTGAGTGTGGCCAGTGGGTAAACGCTTGGAATCAACCGTTCAGGAGGAAACCCGCTTCGGCCATCGCAGCTGCACTCGGGAGCGGGGACACCCCGCCGCTCTCCTACACTGACCAGGTGACAGGCACTACCCCCGCCGCTGCGCCGGGTGTGGTCGCAGAGATCGCCCGCGATCGCGTGCTCGGTCTGCTCGCGGAACCACCCTCGGTGGTGGTCATCAGCGGTCCGGCCGGCTCGGGGAAGTCCACCGTCGCCCGGCAGTGGACTGCCGGCAGTCACAGAGCATCCGTTACGGTACGGGTCACCGCCGCCTGTGATGACCCCGCTGAGTTGGCCCGGGCCCTCGTCGAGGCCCTAGAGGTGATTGGCCCGCCGGCGGACGCGACCCGAGCGCGCATCACGGCCAAGGAGCCCGCCTTCTCGGCAACACTGCTGCCCGGTCTCGGCCGCTTGGCTCAAACCCGCTCACAACCGTTCATTCTGGTGGTGGACGATGCCCACTTGGTGACCTCCGATCCCGCCCAGCAGGTTCTGGCTGTGGTCTGTGAAGGCACGCCAGACGGCTCGACAACCGCCCTGCTGTCCCGCAGCCAGACTCCGGCCTGGCTGGCGAGGTTGCGGACCACGGGACGGCTGGCCGAGGTGACTGCGGCCGACCTCGCCTTCGACATGCGCGAGGCCGCGGAACTCCTCACTCGACTGGGGGCACCGGTGCAGCCCTGGATAGTGGCGGACGTCGTCGAGCACACTGAGGGCTGGCCGGTTGGGGTGTACCTGACCGGGCTGAGTATGCGCTCAGGGGATGTCCGTCCTCCGGCCCGTTTGACGTTGACCAAGGGGTCTGATCGCGCCGTGGCGGATTATTTGCGCACCCAGGTGTTGGCGACCCTGTCTGAGGACAACCGGCACTTCCTGATGCGGTCCTCGATCCTCGACGAACTTGGCGGTCCGTTGTGTGACGCCGTCCTGCAACGCGAGGATTCCGCACTGGTTCTTGCGGACCTCCACCGCAGCATTCAGTTGCTCATCGCTGTGGACGGCGAGCAGCCGCGCTACCGCTGCCACCACCTGCTGGTAGAGGAGTTGAGCGCCGAACTGCACACTGCGGCACCCGGTGAGATCGCCGGTCTCCACGAACGGGCCGCGGTGTGGTTCGACGCTCACGGGGACGTGGAAGCGGCTGTCCGGCATGCCACGGCATCCGGCAACACCGATCTCGTGTCCCGAATCATCTGGCCTGCCGTGCCGACATGTGTGGCGTCCGGCTCTCTTGACCGTCTGCGCGTCTGGCTCGCCGGACTCAGCGAACGACAGATCGCTGAGGATCGATGGCTGACGATGGCCGCCGCTTGGGCGTACCTGCAACAAGGCGACGCAACCGCCATGCGTCGATGGGTGAGTCTCGCGCAGGAGCATGCGGGCGCAGACTGGCACGACGCGGCGCGACGCGATCCCTACGCCGCCACGTTCGCGGTTCTGAAAGGCCTGGTTAGCCCCCGGGGCATCGATGAGACCCGCGATCTGTGCCACCGTGCCTTGGGTGGCCTGAGCCCACACGACCCATTCCGGGCCGCGGCCGCATTTAACAAAGGGATCGCCCTGAGCCTGCAAGGGGACCTCGCCGCGGGGATCGAGAGCCTGCTGGAGGCCGAGGCACTGGCCCAAGCACTCGATGTCCCGGTGATCGAGGCCAACGCCAAGTCGTGGATGGGGCTGCTGGCCCTGGAGGCGGGGGAACGCCAACGCGGCATCCACCTGGTGTCCGAGGCTGCGGAGGTGACCCGGGCGCACCACTTGGATCGGCTCGCCACGGGAGCGTTGACGATGACCGCGCAGGCACTGGTGCTCGCGCTGGTAGGCGACAAGACTGCTGCGTCGTCGGCGCTGGCCACCGCCCGCCGCCTGACGGTGGCCGCCGGGGCAATCAGCCCCTGGTTCGCCGTCTCCGGACGGCTGTGTCAGGCACGAGCGGCGGCCCTCCTCGGGGATGGTGCCACAGCGCGCCTGCTGATATCAGAGGCCCGGCAACACATGACATCGGACTTGCGGGCTTCCGGTTTGGCGCAGGGCCTCGCCGAGGCCGACTCACTGCTTGTGCACATGTCCGACCATGGCGGGGCAGTCGGCGCGCTCACCACCACAGAGCTGCGGATCCTGCAGTTCCTGCCGAGCTACCTCACACTTCAGCAGATCGGGGAGCACCTGTTCGTCTCCCAGTCCACGGTGAAGACGCACGTCTTGTCCATCTACCGCAAGTTCGGCGTCACTTCCAGGGCGGATGCCGTCGAATACGCGCGGTCCTGGGGCCTCGTGGAGGCACCACTGCCCGATTGAGGACCACGGACTTCCACCGATCAGGTGGGTGCGCTCGGCCTCGACCCCTGGTGAACTGGCTCCGGCGGCCCACCCACCGTCGCCCGCCTCATGAACGGCAGCGCGTTGACGACCAATGATGACAGCAATGGCATAACGTACGTTCACGTCGCACGTCGGCTTGCGTACTCGGGGTCTGCCCTGACACTGCTCGACCTGTCGCCGGCCACGGTGTTTGTCACCGGGTCAAGCGCCGTGCTGGGGTACCTAACCACCGGCATGTTCCTGGACCGTTGGTATTGCGACTGCAGCGGATCGAGCACGCGTGTGGTCGCGGCGGTGCTGTCTGTCCTGGATCCCGCACACACACCGGTGGCCGATACCCACCTCCAGGTGTGCCTGCCCAGGATTCGCAGCGCGGGTCTGGAGTACCAGGTGGCCCCGTCCGAGGCAGATGTGCTCCCCAGCGTGGCAGGTGCCTGCGTCCTTTTCGTCAACCCCGCGCAGGTCCCGCTGACCCCGAGGTTGGCGGGGTCGACGCCAGGCAGCACGGCGGGTTCCACCTCATCGGTGGAAGCGATATGTCATCGGGCGATGAGATCGTGACAGCGTGGCTGAGAGGAGCCCGCAATGACTGGCGAGAACGCGCTCCTGCTGCTGATCGTCTTGTCCTTCGTCCTGGTGATCGTGCTGTACCTCATCGTGCGGCACCGGCATAAGCACCGGCGGGTGGATCCACCTGACAAGGCGGACACCAGTCGACACAGCCCGAGGGACCACAAGGATGCAGCGATGACCGAGATCACACAATTGACCGAGTTGGCCTATCAGGGCAGCACACTGCCGCTCACGACCACGCCCACGGTGGGCGAGCCAGCGACGAGCGCGGCGGAGGCGGTGTTGCCGGACTCCGACCGTGTGGCCGACGGAGCGATCCGGGTGACGATCCTCGGCAGCGGTGACCCGTTCACCAACAAGGCGCAGGGGTCGGCGTCGGTGCTGATGGAGGTGGGTAACCCGCAGCGGGATTTCTTCTTCTTCGATCTGGGGTCCGGCGCGTTGGCGAACTTCAACGGCCTGCATCTTCCGGTGACCGCAACGACGAAGGTCTTCCTGACGCACCTGCACGCCGACCACGTTGGCGACATGCCAACCCTGGTCTGGAGTCTGGCGAAGGCCGGGCGCCGCGACCCGGTCGAGGTCTGGGGGCCCGGCGGCGAGCGCCCAGAGCTCGGAACCCAGGCCTATGCATCACACCTCGAGCTGGCGCACGCCTGGGACACGGCCTCCCTCAACGGCCATCCGGGGCAGTCTGGTGCTCGGATGGAGGTCAGCGAGGTCCCCTTCGACACGATCTCGACGGTGTACGAACGCAACGGGGTGCGGATCTCGTCCTTCCCGGTGATCCACATTCTTAACGGGTCGGTCGGCTACAGGTTGGACTTCAACGGCCTGAGTGTGGTCTTCTCGGGCGATACGCGGCCCTGTCACCCGCTCGTGGATGCCGCCACGGGGGTGGACCTGCTCATCCATGAGACGTTTCCTTCCGCCGGCATCTACGCACAGAAGGCGAACGTTCCGCTGGCCTTCGCAGAGCAGATCGTCAACGGCGTACACACCAGCCCCGCAGCAGCTGGCGGCGTCTTCAAGCGGGCAGGCGCCCGGATGTCCGTCATGTGGCACCTCGCCGTGGACCATGACACGGTCGGCCCCGTGTACACCGAGATGCGCACCCGGTACGACGGCCCGGTGACGATCGCCCAGGACCTGACGACGTTCGACATCACAGCCGATGCAATCGTGACGCGGCAGACCACCATCGATCCATACGCATGGCCGGTTGTCGGGCCCACGGTGATCACTGGTCCCCCGATGAATCCGCCGAATCAGCCCCCGGCGTGGTGGGCGGAGGCGCTCATCACCGACTGAGCGCAGGCGCATCAGAGTCGAACACCTGGCGCTACGGATTGAGGGACACCTGGGCTACCTCCTGGGCCTCCAGGAAACCTTGGATGCTAGCTGTGACGGACCCTGACGGCGAGACGTCGCCACATTCCAGGGTGAGTGCGGTGTTCGAAGCCAGCCCCCAGCAACCACCACCCCGCACGCAAGACCCGCAGTGAGCATCATGCGGTGAGATGCCTGAACATGACGACCCCGAACCGCGCCGGACACCTCCACGGTAGACCGCAGGGGTCATCAGTGCCGGGGTCCGTCGTGATCTTTGCAACGGCAGACGCCACCAGCCAATCAGCGGGTCTGGATCCTCGCACGACTTCCGGAAACACCGAAACCCCCGGTCAGCCCAGGGGTTCCTTGGCGCGCCCGAAGGGATTCGAACCCCTAACCTTCTGATCCGTAGTCAGATGCTCTATCCGTTGAGCTACGGGCGCTTCCGGACCAGTGTATCGGCTTGGGCGATAGCAATCCCAGCCACCACCCGAATGCTCTGCGCGCACCCAGCGACCCATGCACCGGCCAAGACTGGCCAGACCCGCCGATCCACGATAGAACGGGGACAACCCGCCTGAGAGGATTCTTCATGCCTGACATCCCCGACCCTGATTCCGTCGGACCCGTCGACGTCGCCGTTGTGCTGTTCGAAGGGAACCGGTTCAACGGGGAGGTGGCGCCGGCCATCGCTGAACTTCAGCAGAGTGGCACCGTCCGGATCATCGACCTCGCGTTCCTCACCAAGGATGCCGAGGGGAACGCCGCCTTCATCGAGGTGGAGGATGCCGATATCGCGGATGCCTTCGACGGCATCACGGAGTCGCAGCTCGATCTGCTCAGCGACGAGGATCTCGTCGGCCTGGCAGAAGGACTGGATCCCGAGTCGTCGGCGCTGGTCATCGTCTGGGAGAACACCTGGGCATCCCGGCTCGCCCAGGCGATCAGGGGCTCCGGTGGGGAACTGGTGTCGTACTTCCGCATACCGCGCGACGTCGTGGTGGAAGCCATTGCAGATCTGGAGGAAGAGTAAATGCCGATGCGCCGAGGCCGCCCTGGCCTGATGGGAACGATGGCCCGCACAGCCGTCGTCGCCGGAACCGCGACCGCCGTGAGCGGTTCGATTCACAACAAACAGCAGCAGAAGTACGCCGCGCAGCAGCAACAGCAGGCTGCTGCGGCCGCGCCCCCGCCGCAGGCAGCGCCCGCTCCCGCGCCGGCGCCCGCCGCACCGAGCACCGATGACAAGATCGCCAAGCTGAAGGAACTCGGGGCCCTGCGTGATGCGGGCATCCTCACTGATGAGGAGTTCGCCGCGGAGAAGGCCAAGATTCTCAACGCCTGATCGACTTCGTGAAAGCCCGTCTCCGCGGACTGCGCGGGGGCGGGTTTTCTGTGTGCCAGCCGGCGCGATTGGGCAGTTGTTGCTGCGACACGCCGCGCAAAATCGCACCTTCCGCCCATTTCGCCGCAGTTTGCTGACCGCCCGGCTCGGCCCACCCACCGCGACACCAGACTGAACACCCGTTTAGCATGTTGAACGTGCGTTCAGCCGACCCCGCCCAGAGTCGCATCCTGGACGTCGCTCTGCGGCGTTTCGGCACCGACGGCTTCGCCGGGACCAGCGTGCGCACCATCGCCAAGGACGCCGACGTCTCCCCCGCCCTGATCCTGCACCACTACGGCAGCAAGGATGGCCTGCGCGCCGCCTGTGACGACCACGTATTCACGTTCTTCCAGGACATGCTGTCCCGGCAGGGTGACCCGACCGAGTCCATGAGCGGGTTCGAAGGATTCACCGACGAGTCGATGACTCTCGTGCGTTACCTCATGCGCCAGGCGAGCGAGGACTCCCCGCACGCCAATCAGCTCATCGCCAGCATCATCGATCTCACCAAGCAGACGATGGCGGCCCAGACCGCGGCCGGCCACGTCCGCCCGAGCGACGACCCGGACATGCGGGCAGCCGTCCTCGTCATGCTGCGCCTCGGGCCGCTGCTGTTCGGCGGCGCCATGCTGCAGGCGACCGGCGCAGACGTCCTCGATCCGGACGGCCTGCGGCGTATGTACCGCAGCACGATCGAGATTCTGGAATCCGGGATCTACACCCATGAAGCTGGCACATTGCTCAATCTCCATGACGCCACCACAGAAAGAGACACCCGTGACCACTGACACCGCACCCGCCCTCACCGGCCGTAAACGCTGGGTCGCCCTGCTCTTCCTGGCCCTGGGCGTGGCCATGATCATCCTCGATGGCACGGTGGTGAACGTCGCAATCCCGACCATCGTCGAGGACCTCAATCTGACGACGACCGACGCCGAGTGGGTCAACGCCATCTACGCGTTGCTCTTCGCATCGTTGTTGCTGCTCAGCGGCAGACTGTCCGACATCGTCGGTCGCCGCCTGATGTTCGTCATGGGCGTCTCCGTCTTTGCGGTGGCCAGCGCCCTGGTAGCGGCCAGCAGTGGATCCATGGAACTCATCGGCGCCCGCGCATTGCAGGGCATCGGTGCGGCCATGATCCTGCCGGCCTCGCTGTCGGTGCTCAACGCCGTCTACCGGGGCAAGGACCGTGCCATCGCGTTCGCCGTCTGGGGCGGCACCATCGGGGGCATGGCTGCCCTCGGCCCGCTCGTCGGTGGCTGGCTGACCACCAACGCCTCGTGGCACTGGGCATTCCTGATCAACGTGCCGATTGCGATCGCCGTGGTGATCGGCGTCCTGCTGCTGGTGCCTGAGACCAGGGACACCACGGACACCCGCGGCATCGACCCGTACGGCATGGTGCTGGGCACGCTGGGATTGGGCGCGCTGGTCTTCGGTCTGATCGAGGGCCAGAACTACGGCTGGTTCACCCCCAAGCGGGAGTTCACCGTCGGTGGCTTCACGTGGCCCTCGGATGTCATCTCGGCTCCCGGGGTGGCCCTCATCCTGGCCGTGGTGCTGCTGGTCACGTTCGTCCTCGTTGAGATCCGCCGCAAGCGGGCAGGCAAGGTCGTGATGATGGACGTCGGGCTGTTCCGCATCCGCACGTTCGGCAACGGCAACGCGGTGGCCATGCTGGTCAGCCTCGGCGAGTTCGGGCTGCTGTTCATCCTGCCGCTGTTCCTGCAGTCCGTCGTCGGATACTCCGCCCTGGAGACCGGCGTAATCCTGGTTGCCCTGGCCGCCGGCAGTTTCGTCGCCAGCGGGGCGGGGGCTTCCATGGCCAAGCGCCTGGGTCCCGTGCCGGTGGTCAGGATCGGGATGGCCCTCGAGGTTGCTGGCGTGCTGTGGCTGGCCCTGATGCTCTCGCCGACCGTCTCCGGCTGGGAGTTGGTGCCCGGGCTGTTCATCTACGGCATGGGCGTCGGATTCGCCACAGCGCAGCTCACCGGGATCATCCTCTCCGAGGTACCGGTCGCCGAATCCGGGATGGCCTCAGCGATCCAGTCCACCTCGCGGCAAGTCGGGGCGGCAATCGGAACAGCACTACTGGGTGCGGTGCTGATCGGTGGCCTGGGCAGCATTCAGAGTGACCTCACCGAACGAGGCGTGCCGGAGGAGGCCGCGGCGCAGGTCACCGAGGTCGTCCAGCAATCCGCGGGCACAGCGGTTGTGGCGCTGCCGCAGCAGCCCAACGGTGACGTCCTGTTCGCGGGCGCATCGGAAGGCTTCGCCACCGCCGCGCGCAACGTCGGATTCGTCGCCGCCGGACTGATCGGGTTGGGACTGATCGCGGCGTTCATCATGCCCAAGAACGCCGCTCGGACGGAGGCCGCGGGCTACGTCGAGTAGCGATCCGGCATGGCGGGCGGGAATCCGGCGGCCAGCGCGCGACCATAGATCCATGCTTGATTCCTGGAAGCAGCGCCTGCTGGACGCCGACCTGCCGGATCCGGTGTTCGCAGTGCTCGGTGCCGTGGATCTGGCCGTGAAGGTGCCAGGGGCCGCCGGGCGTTACTACGGCGACCTGGTGGAACGCGGGCATGCCCGCCTGGTGGAGGTCGGCACGCAGCGGGCGGTGCGTAAGCGGGTGTCGAGCCGCGTGGAGACCGGAGCCAGTCGCGTTGCGGTGCGCTACAAGCAACGTCAGCGTCGCACCCGTAAAAGAGATTCGAAATCGTTGCATCCATAACCAGCACTGAACGCGATACCTGGGATGTAAGCCATCTGAAAGGACATGGACATGGGTATCGCACGACGCATCGCAGTGACAGCAGCAGCGGCCGCAATGGGTTTGAGCCTCGCGGCTCCCGCCTCGGCACTCACAGACACCGAGGCCGGCGAGTTCGTTGACAAACTGACGGCCTCCTACACCGATCCGACCGTCAGCAGCGACGGCAATGCCTACGACTTCGACATCGTGACGAAGGCTGCTCTGGCCACAGGCGCCGTCGACACCCTTGCTTCACTGAACGCCTTCACCCTGTTCGCGCCGAACGACCGCGCCTTCGAGGTCCTGGCCAACGATCTGGGGCTGCTCGGAAAGAACTACCGCTTCGGCGCCAGCGTCAACGAGACCCGCGTCTTCAACGCCATCAAGGGTGCCGCCGACCAGGGCAAGGTCAACCTGACCGATGTCCTGCTCTACCACGTGGTCCCGAACGCCAAGGTCACCGGCAGCCAGGTGCTGTCCGGACCGTTTACGCAGCGCCTCACGATGGCCAACGAGGAGTCGCTGCGGGTCACCGTGCTCTCCCGCAGCGCCCGTTTCCCGGTCATCGTCCTGGGGGACCGTGACGGCAAACTGCTCAATGACCTCGTGTACCGCCCGGACGTGATCTCGACGGACAACACCGTCGTGCACGCGGTCAGTGACGTCCTCCTGCCGCCCAGCAACTGAACCAGCAGCTCGGCTACGGCCGGTGATGGGGCCCCCAGCGGACCTCCATCACCGGCCGTAGACTTGTGCCAATGCGGCGATTCCTGGTGCTCGGTGTCGCGCTGGCCCTCATCGGGTGTTCCAACGACGGCCCCCGGGTCGTCCCCAAGGAGTACCGCAAACCGATCAAGCAGGCTGCCCAGGAGTGTCCCGAGTTGACCCCGGAACTGCTCGCCGCCCAGATCGACCAGGAGTCGAAGTTCACCCCCGATGCCGTGTCGCCGGCCGGAGCGCAGGGCATCGCCCAGTTCGTCCCCGAGACGTGGCAGCGCTGGGGGCAGGACCTCACCGGCGACGGGGTGGCCGACCCGTTCAACGCCAAGGAGGCGATCGACGCCCAGGCCCGCCTCATGTGTTTTCTGATCTTCGAGGCCAACACCTCTGGTATCGATGGTGATCCGCTCGACCTGGCGCTCGCGGCGTACAACGCGGGCTGGAGTCAGGTCGTGCGCTACGACGGCATCCCGCCGTTCAAGGAGACGAAGGCCTACGTCAAACGCATCCGCGACCGGCAGGGGAGCTACGTCTTCGAGGGCTGATCGGCCCACCTCAGAACCCGCAGCGCCCGCAGCGTCACCATCCGGCTGGGGTGACCGACCTCCTCCATGTCCACCCAGGTCCGGCCGCGGTGGGGGTTCTGCAAGCGCCACCGCCCATGCACCGCCTTTGTCTGCACCACCTCAACGGCCTCCAGCAGGCGGTCGTCCCAGGGATGATCGCGCCAGTAGTCCAGAGCCCGCAGCACGTCGTAGTACCAGTAGGTGGGGAATGAGAATCGCGTGAACTCCGACCGCATCACGTGACCGGTGCGGTGCGAGCGGAAGAGCTGGTGGCGCAGTAGGAATTCCCGACCCGCCTCGGTGGCGGGATGATCGCCGAGCGCTTCGAGGGCGCTCAGAGTGGAATGCACCGACGAGTGGCTGGCATCGCGACGGCAGTTCCAGCCGCCGTCGGGCAACTGCAATTCCAGCAGCCGCTCCCCGGCTCCGGGCATGGGGACGTCCTCGGCACGGGCCATCGTGAGCATCATCGCCGTCACACAGGCGTCGTCGTGCTGGGCCTCCCAGAGCCGGAAGTGCCCGTCGTGCAGCCCCCGGTCCAGCATCGCCTGCACCGACTCTGGCACCGGCACTCCGAGTTGTTGCAGCACCTGGGTGGAGTAGAACGTCGAGGTCCACTTCGGGGAGTACCACCCGGTGGGCCAGGTGCCATCCGGGCGGCGGTGTGCGAGGATGGCACCTGCCCACCCGTTCGGCACGTCACGGCGAGTCGTCGCCCAGGGGCCGCCGGTCAGGTCCCGCTCGGCCTGCCACCTGACGGCCGGATCACCCGTGAGCAGCCAGTCGAGGACCTCATCCACGCGCCGGGCGCAGTTGGTAGTACGCCGTGCAAGACACCACGCTGCGGCCGGTGTCGTCGTGGCCAGTCAGTTCGAGGGTGAACTCGGCTTTACCCTCGTCGGTGGCGCGTTCTGCCAGCCCCTGCAGGACCTCCGGGGCCATCTCCGCGCGCAGCCGGACGTCGCTGCGGGCCGCGGCAAGGAACCGGATATCGACCCGGGTCACGATCGGGGTGAACTGGGCGCCGAGGACCGACAGGGGCAGGAATCCCCCGGGCATCTCCACGAGGCCGAACAGGGCACCCGCGTACATGGTGCCGAAGTGGTTTCCGTTGCCCTCGATCGGGACCACGAGTTCGACCCAGCCCGGGCCGAGGGCCTCGACCCGCACCCCGAGCCGGCCGATGGCCGGGATCGTCGAGTGGGCGAACGAGGTGGCTTGCTCCGCTGTGATGTCCATGCCGTCACCGTACTGACCACGCGGCCCGGACCCCACGCCGAGATCGCTACTTCGGCAGGGCCCCCAGGACGTCGCTGACGAACTCACAGCCATCGAACTGCTCGCTGCCGTTGAATGTCCAACCGAGCCGCACGATCACGGCGTCACGGGAGGGCACCATCGCCACGATCTGACCCCAGTGGCCCTCCATCGAGACCGTGTCCTGCGGGATGCCGGGGAAGCCCTTGCACTCCCCGCCGACCGGGTTGGCCGGGATCCAGGTCTGGGCTCCGTACCCGGCTCCCTCGCCCTCGGTCAGCGCCTGAGTGCCGGCCAGTGCCAGCCAGCCTGCCGGGATGACTTCCTGGCCCTCCCACTGGCCGTCATCCATCATCATCTGGCCCATCCGCGCCCAGTCACTGACGCTCGCCCAGAGGTAGCTGGATCCGACCCAGGTGCCGACGGTGTCGGTCTCCAGCGTCGCCGTTGTGACGCCCAGCGGCTCGAAGATCGCTTTGCGCGGGTACTCCCAGTAGCTCTGGCTGTCGGGGAACTGTGCCTGCACCAGCTGCGCGAGGATGTTGGACACCGCGCTGAGGTACTCCCAATTCGTCCCCGCGGGGAACTCCGCCGGGTGCTCGGCCGCCCAGGACGCCATGTTCGGTTCGGTGTAGAGCATCTTGAGGACATCACTGCCCGCGGTGTATCCCTCGTTGATCTTCAGGCCCGCCCGCATGAACAGCAGGTCGGCGACCGTGATGTCAGCGCGTTCGTCCTCGCGCCATTGGGCCACCCAGTCCGGGGCCGTCGCGTCCGGGAAGGCGTCGACCACAGGCGTCTCGATGTCCAGGCCGACCTCCTGGAACTTCTTGTAGGCCAACATCGCGGCGACCGTCTTGGTCATCGACCACCCGTGCAGGGCGGTGTTGGGTTCGAATCCCTTGCCGTCCCGCACCAGCAGCAGCTTGCCGTCCTGCACAATCGCCACGCCCCGGGCGTTTGCTCCCAAGGGGTCACCGGAGTCGGCGAACGCCTCGTCCACGACCTGCTTGAGTGCGGTGGCTTTGGTGCCCGCGGGCCATTGCTCCTCGGGGATGGCGGCATCTCCCGTTGGCCAAGGGGCGGGGTTGGCCACCTTGGGTGTGTAGGGCACCGCGGTCGGGTCCGCCGGGAGGTCGAGTACACAGCCCCGGTCGGTCGTCAGCGACGCCTGCCGCTTGATGACACCGAGGAACTGACCGGTGACCGTGTGCTCGTCGGTGTTGATGGTGATCTTGGTGAGCCCGAAGAATGGGCTCGCGGGGGTGACGTCCTGCGCCATGAGCTGGCCGGCGTCGGCCGGGCGACCTGCCACGAAGGTTGCGCTGCAGACAGCCTTGGCGGCCATGCCCGCCGCCGTCGAGGGCAGCCGCATCCACCACAGAATCCCGATGGCGGCGACCAGCACCAGCCCGACGACCACCCCGAGCGCGATGAGAATCCGCTTCACCCATTTCACGGGAGTCATGGTTGCAGAAAGTGACGGCGGTTGCTGACGACCGGCAAAGGCCCCCAAGGGGTGGTTCCCCCTGAGGGCCTTTGCGATGGCGGAGGCAGCGGGATTTGAACCCGCGATGGGATTTGAGTCCCAAACCCGCTTAGCAGGCGGGCGCCATAGACCGGACTAGGCGATGCCTCCGCGGACCAGTGTACCCAAGGTGATGGGCTGGGTTACCTGCCCCTCATCGCGGGCTGCCCAGCAGCCGCCGCAGGACCTCCGGGCGGCCGGGCCATTCCCTTTCCAGTGCTTCCCGCGGCACCCGGCGCGCCGCGTAGCGAAGAACGAGGGCCACCACCACAGCGTCGTCGAGAGGGCCGATCAGAGGTAGGAACTCGGGGATGAGGTCGATAGGACTGGCCACCCATACGGCCGCGAACAGCACAGCGGCACGGACCCGGGCAGGCACCTCGGGGTCACGCCGCAGCCGCCACATGAGGGTCGCGCAGTCGGGCAGGAAACCGACAATGTCGCGGGCTAGGCCCGGCGGCACCCGGCGGGCGAGCAGGTAGAGCA
>JAKOZM010000315.1 GCA_029779995.1 Actinomycetes bacterium | reverse complement strand
GCTGCCCCTACCAGCAGAATGATCGTAATCAGAGTCCAGTCCACGCCTTGTTGTCCCTCCACACAAAATGGTTGCCATCTTTATGGTCAACCTCAGGTCAAGGAAAGGTAAACTGGAGGGGACTTGTTCACCGCTTGTTCATGTATAAGTCCCGAGCGTGTCGTTTATCGGGCGTCTGCTCGTCACCGCAGAGCTCTCCAGCCGCCGCACAGCAACATATTTGACGCGGGGCTAGCCTGAAGGCAACCCCCTTAGTCAAGGAGAAGTTGATGCAGAAGTCGCAGCTGGCGGTCCTCACGGACGAGGAGCGCATGACCATCCTGGAGACCTTCCCCGATGCGTTGGCTGAGCTTGATGAGGACGCGGTGTCCGACCTGCATCGACGCATCCGCAAGGCGCGGAACAAGTACTCGGGCCTCTACCGGCGCGGCGGCGCGAAGAAGGTCAAGGGCACTGGAGGACGAGGCAAGGCGTACGGAAGGAACCAGCGTGCGCGGGACAAGGCCGAGGTCTTTGAGGATGCGTTGGCACGGGTGAGCGAGCGGCTCGCCGTGCTGGCCCGGCAGGCGGCCGACGACCTCAAGCAAGAGCGATTGGCGGCGGCCCGTGCGGCCAAGTCCGGTCAGAAGCCGAATCCGGGCTACGACGGTCCAGCCGGTGGTGTGCCCTGGCACGGCAAGGCGCCGCGGACAGACACCCGCACCAAGAAGCGCCGGGCGGACACCAGTTCCCAAGGTGCCCGTCGGCAGGCCAAGCGCGACGCGAAGGGGTGACCGTGGCCAGGAAATCGTGGGCGGAGATGTCGAACGCCCAGAAGACAGCGGTTCTGACGTTGGCCAGCATCGAGGTCTCGCTGACTGCAACCGCCCTCGTGGATCTGATCCGCCGGCCGACAGCGGACATCCACGGTCGCAAGGCGCTGTGGGCGGTGGCCCTGTTCGTACAGCCCGTCGGTCCCGTGGCATACCTGTGGACACACCGTAAGTGACGTGGTCGCGTCTG
>JAKOZM010000300.1 GCA_029779995.1 Actinomycetes bacterium | reverse complement strand
GCCGTCTTACAGTCCATCATTCCGGCCTGGGTGAGCTCCCGCAGGCGCTTGACATCAGCTGCGCTGACAGCCATCAGTTGGTCTCCTCGACAGTCTCGGTCTGGGGGGTCTCGGCGGGGGCTGCGGCATCCTCAGCAGCGGCCTCTGCGGCCGGCACATCCTCGGCCAAGGACGGCTCATCGCCGACAGTGGTCTCGGACTGCTGGGTCTCGGTGGCGGCTGCGGCAGCCTGCTGCTCCAGCAGCTCGCGCTCCCACTCCGGCATCTGCTCGGCGTCCTCCTCGGAACCTCCGGCACGGGCCATCTTGCCCTCGGCCACTGCGTCAGCGACGATCCGGGTGAGCAGACCCACCGACCGGATGGCGTCATCGTTGCCCGGGATCGGATAGTCGACGTCATCAGGGTCGCAGTTGGTGTCCAGGATCGCCACGATCGGGATGTTGAGCTTGCGGGCCTCAGCGACCGCGATGTGCTCCTTGTTGGTGTCCACGATCCACACGGCGCTAGGCACCTTGGTCATGAACCGGATGCCGCCGAGCGTGCGCGCCAGCTTGTCCTTCTCCCGTCGCAGCCCGAGCAGTTCGCGCTTCGTCAAGCCGCTGGCTGCGACGTCGTCGAAGTCCATCTCCTCGAGCTCCTTGAGGCGTTGCAGCCGCTGGTGCACAGTCTGGAAGTTGGTCAGCATGCCACCGAGCCAGCGCTCGTTGACGTAGGGCATACCTACGCGCAGCGCCTGCTGAGCCACGGCTTCCTGCGCCTGCTTCTTCGTGCCGATGAACAGGATCGTGCCGCCGTGCGCGATCGTCTGCTTGACGAACTCGTAGGCGTTGTCGACGTAGCCGAGAGTCTTGTTCAGGTCGATGATGTAGATGCCGTTGCGGTCAGTGAGGATGTACCGCTTCATCTTGGGATTCCAACGCCGGGTCTGGTGTCCGAAATGAACACCGGACTCAAGCAGTTGGCGCATGGTCACAACAGCCATGAATTGTCCTTAGTCGTCCAGTTGTCGCACCGACCGGGTGGCCGGTGCCCTGACACCGCCTCCTGAGCTGCCCTGGTGAGGACTGGACGCAGGAGACCACGAATGGCCAGCGGTGTGCGAATTTCACCCGGAGGGTGATGTCTGAAGTCTACCTGGCAGTGGCGCCGGGCCTCGCGGGGGTTCGCTGCGAAGGCGCATCGGCAGGCTATGGGCACATGGTGCGAATTCCCACGGCGGTTCGCAGCAACAACTGCCCACCTGCTTCCCCGTTTGGCACTGCCCTTTCCACAGATTCCAGCACGCGGCTACCCCCGCACCGGCCCCGCTGATCTGCTGGGGACATGCTGCCCACCCCCGTGCCTCCCGTGAGCCCACCTACCATCGTGCGGGCCTTCTCCCCCGCCACCCACGACTGGCTGCCCGCCCACCGGGGCGTGGATCTGAGCGCGCGCGTGGGCCAAGCCGTCTTTGCACCGCGCACCGGGACGGTGGCTGTGGTGCGGATCATCGCCAATCGGCCGGTGGTCGTCCTGCGCTCCGGCGACGTGCGCTTCACCTTCGAGCCGGTGGTCGGCAGGGTCGCTGTGGGAGAGCGGGTGCGCATGGGCGAACCGATCGGTGTGCTGGGCACTGGCGGGCACTGCGATGGGAGGTGCCTGCACTGGGGGGCGAAGATCGCCGGTGACTACGTGGATCCCCTGTCCTTCTTGCCCCGGCGTGGTCCGGTTCTGAAACCGCTGGTCACAGCCCGATCTTCTGCATCCGCAGCCGAAGGTCGAGCAGTGATTTGCTGTGAATCTGGCTGACCCGACTCTCCGTCACGCCGAGCACGGATCCGATCTCCGCCAGCGTCAGGCTTTCGTAGTAGTAGAGGGTGAGGACGACCTTCTCCCGCTCAGGCAGTTCCGCAATCTGCTCGGCGAGCAGGATCTTCATCTCCTCGGTCTCGTACTCGGTCTCCGGGTCGGGCGCCCGCGGATCCTCCAGTAGGTCGCCGAGGGTCATCTTGTCGCCGCGGTCGGCGCCACCGTGGGTGATGTCGTCGAGAGCCACCACGTTGGTGAACGAGACCTGACTCATGAGTTTCGCGAGTTCCGCGCGGGTGATCCCCATCCGCTGCGCCAATTCCGCCTCGGACGGGGCACGCTTGAACTGCACCTCGAACTCGGCATGCGCACGCTCGAGGTCGCGCGCCTTCGACCGCACCGACCGGGGCACCCAGTCCAGCGAGCGCAACTCGTCGATGATGGCACCGCGAATCCGGTTGATCGCATACGTCTCAAATTTGATCTTGCGATCCAACTCGAACTTGTCGATGGCGTCGATCAGCCCGAACATGCCGTAGGAGACCAGGTCCGAGGACTCCACATTGTTGGGTAGGCCCGAGCGCACACGGCCCGCCACGTACTTCACCAGCGGTGCGTAGTGCAGGATCAGCCGGTCCCGGTACTGCCGCTCCCCGGTGTCCTTGTAGGTGGCCCACAATCGCTGCAGCGCCTCCGCGTTGGCGCGCGCCTCCTCCGCGGCGATGACCGCCTCGTCCAAGACCTCCGACTCAGGCACGGGGATGCGCTTTCTCATAAGCCGACCGGAGTCGGTCCGCGGACACATGGGTGTAGATCTGCGTACTGGCCAGACTGGCATGACCCAGCAACTGCTGTACGAATCGTAGGTCCGCACCCCCTTCCAAGGTGTGACTGGCCATGCTGTGCCGCAGGGCGTGTGGGGCCAGGTCCGGCAGATCGGCAAACCCGGCGCTGAAATCGTGCACGATGCGACGAGCCACACGGACGTCGAGGCGTTTGCCACGGGCACCGACCAGTAACGGACCGTCACCGGCGCGCACGGTGCTGAGACGCTCCAGCGCGCGGGCGCACGCCGATGTGATCGGCACGATCCGTTGCTTTCCACCCTTGCCCAGGACCCGGGCCGTCCGACGCGCCAGGTCCACATCCGAGACATCCAGCCGGCAGGCCTCGCTGACGCGCAGGCCGCTGCCGTAGAGCAACTCCAACAACACCAGATCGCGCACCGCCAGGGGATCATCAGCGAGCCGGGCCAGTACGTCCAAGGCGCTGTTCAGGCGGTCGGCGTCTGCCACGGCCGGCAGGTCGGGATGCACCCTGGGGGTCTGCAGCCGCAATGTGGGATCAGTCTCGAGCAGGCCCTGCCGCACTGCCCACTGCGCGTAACAGCGCAGACTGGCGATACGCCGCGCCACGGTCGGCGATCCTGCTCCGGACTGTCGGGCGATCGCCAACCAGGCGCGGATCGACTCCGTTGTCAGGCCCTCGTCGGCCACATGCTCCAGAAGGCCGGCCACGTCGCGCCGATAGGCCGTCACGGTATGCGCAGAGAAGCCGCGTTCTGCCCTCATGTATTCCACAAAATTGGGCAGACTGGCGCGCAGCACATCCGACTGATCGCAGGTCCGGGCCACACCTTCAGCCTGCCGACCAAGCCCAGCCGAGTCAAACGGACATGGGCAGCGAGCCGAGCAGTTGGTTGAGGTCCTGCGGCCCGAGCAGTATGGCGGCCCACCCATCGGCGATCGCCCGGTTGGTGCCGGCCGAGGTGCTGGCCCCCACCGGTCCCGGCACGGCCAGCACCAGCCGACCCAGGTCCGCTGCGGTACGCCCGGTGTTCAGGGCACCGGAGCGTTCCGCCGCCTCCACCACGACGGTTGTGGTCCCGGTGGCAGCGATCAAGCGGTTGCGGACCAGGAACGACTCCTTGCGCACCGGGACGGACGGCGGGTGCTCCCAGATCACCGCCCCCGACTGGGCCGCGCGGCGGAAGAGCCCGTGGTGGTCCTCGGGGTAGATGCGCCCCGCCCCGCCCGCGAGGTAGACCACCGTGCGCCCACCCACGGACAAGGCCGCAGTATGGGCGGCCGCGTCGATCCCGTGGGCCCCGCCGGACACGACCACCCGGCCCTGTCCGGCCGCCGTCTTCGCGAGGTCAACGGTGACCCGGTGGCCGTAGCTGGTGCAATGCCGGGAGCCGACAATCGACACACATTCACCATCCGGTACCCGCCCGCGGGTCCACAGGAGCAGGGGTGCGGCCGGTCCCAATGCGGCCAATCCCGGCGGACGGCGGGGATCGTCGTGCCACATGACGTCGCCGCCAGAGTCGCGCCAGGGTTCGATGAGCGCAGTGGCGACCGCCTGCACATCCGCACCCACCAGAGTGCGCGCGTGCGCCACGGGGTCATCCAACACCGACGAGTCGCGACCAGCCGCACTCAACACCACCAGGGCACTGCGATACACATCCACCCCTCCATGCTGGCCAAGGCAGGCGGTGCGCAGATGCTTGCGCGACTATCTGTGGATCAGCCGGTGCTGTCCGGTGGTGGCAGATCCTCCACGTTGACGTCCTTGAACGTCAGAATGCGTACCGATCGGGCGAACCGGCCTTGCCGGTACATGTCCCACACCCAGACGTCGCGCAGGTGCACCTCGAAGAAGACCTCGCCGCCTTCGGTGGCCCGAATCTGCACATCCACATCGTTGGCCAGGTAGAACCGGCGCTCGGTCTCGACCACGTGGCGGAACATCCCCACCACCTCGCGGTACTGCCGGTACAGATCGAGTTCGACCTCGCTCTCGTACCGCTGCAGATCGTCGATACTCATGCCGCTCCTTCTCGAATGGCTCGCCGGACTGTGATGAATCGGTGGCGGTGCACGGGGC
>JAKOZM010000264.1 GCA_029779995.1 Actinomycetes bacterium | reverse complement strand
GGCGACCTGGCGTGGATGGACGAAGAAGGATTCCTGTTCTTCGCCGACCGCAAGAAGGAACTCATCATTCGGGGGGGATACAACGTGTACCCCCGCGAGGTCGAAGAGGTTCTCTACACCAATCCCAAGATCTCGGAGGCTGCCGTCGTCGGCGTGCCCGACGAGCGCCTGGGCGAGGAGATCAAGGCCTACCTCACTCTCAAGCCCGGTGAGGCAGGCACCCCAGAGGAGTTCATTGATTACGTCAAGGAGCGCCTCGCGGCATACAAGTACCCGCGGATTGTCGAGGTCATCGCTGAGATGCCCAAGAGCGCCACGGGCAAGATCCTCAAGAAGGAACTTGCTCACCGTCGGTAGGAACGACCAACTAGCCCAGCACTACCCTCCGTTGCACCCACCCTGTTCGTGGAAGGTCCTTAGATGAACCTACGTGAATCCATCGCCTCACAACCGATGCGAGCGTTCCAGAAGCGCATCATTGGCATTTGTATCGCCCTCGCCTTCGTCGACGGGTTCGAGGTGCTCGTCGCCGCGTTCACGTCCACCGCGGTGGCCAAGGCGTTCGCCCTGCCCAACGCGGCCGACATCGGCTACTTCCTCAGCGCCGGCACCTTCGGGATGGGCCTTGGCGCGATCTTGATCTCGCCGCTGGCCGACCGGATCGGTCGGCGCAAGCACATCCTCATGTGCCTGGCCCTCATCTGTGTGGGCATGGCGGCCTCGGCGTTGGCGCCGACGTCAAGCTTCCCGTTCCTGCTGGCGGCGCGGTTCTTCGCCGGTCTGTGGATCGGTGCGCTCATCCCCAGCCTGAACATCCTGGTCTCGGAGTACTCCTCCGACGCCAAGCGTGGCACCGCGATGGGCGTCTACGGTGTCGGCCTCCCGGCCGGCGCGGCGACGGGTGGCTTCATCACCACCTTCCTGCTCAACGCGTGGGGCTGGTCGGCTCCGTTCTGGTTCGGCTTCACCCTGACCGCGATCCTCTTCGTGCTGGCCTACCTGTGGCTGCCCGAGTCGATCCTCTACCTGGTCGAGAAGCGTCCTGCCGGTGCGCTGGAGGACTACAACAAGATCGGCGCGAAGTTGGGTTACCCCAACGAGTCCGCCCTCCCGGCCGCTCGCGTGTCGGTGGGTAAGCCGCAGAACGTCGTCCAGATGATCTTCGGCGGCAAGATGCTTCAGCGCACCCTGCTGCTCTGGTTCGGCTACGCGTGCCTCATGGCCGCGTTCTACTTCGCCAACACCTGGACCCCGCGCCTGCTCATCACGTACCTCACCAACCCGGCCAACGGGGGCATGGACGCCAAGGCCGCCCAGGCCATCGGCAACAACGCCGGCGTCCTCGTCGCGGTCGGCGGTGTCGTCGGTGCGCTCCTGTTCGCCCTCCTCGCCCGCCGGATCCACCCCCGCGTGCTCACGGCATACACCCTGCTGTGGGGCTTGGCGGCCTACGTCATCTACGCGAACGTCTTCCAGAGCACGGGTGCCGCGTTCCTGGCAGCTGTCGGCGTCGGCATCGCCGCCAACGGTGGCGTGGCTGCGTTCTATGCCATCAGCCCGAGCATCTACCCGACCGCAGCCCGCGGAACGGGCGTCGGCTGGATGGTCGGCTTCGGCTGAATCGTTTCCATCCTTGCCCCGATCGTGTCCGGTTACCTCATCGATGGCGGGATGAAGTCGCAGAGCCTCTACCAGATCTACGGGGTCATCCTCGCGATCGGTGCAGGCCTGGTCTTCCTCCTGCACCGTTCGATGAAGTCAGACTCGACGTCAATGACCGAGGATGTCCCCGTCTCGGTCCACTGACCTGTGGCCTCGGGACGCCCGCCAGCACGGTGGGCGTCCCGAGGGCCAGGGTCACCCGCGCAACGTGGCCACGATCTGGTCGCTCGCAGCGCGCAGGGCCACGACCAGGCCCGACAGGTTGGCCGACGAGTAACGAATCGTCGGGATCGAAACCGAGAGGGCGGCCAACGGGCCGTCGACATCGGCCACCAGGCTTCCCACCGCGGTCACCCCGCGTTCGGTCTCGCCGTTGTTGACGGCATACCCCTGCTTGCGGATCCGGGCGAGGTCGCGACGCAACGTCGCACTCGCAGAGGCGGTCAGCTCGCCCGAGGTGGTTCCGGAGGTGGGGTAGAGCTGATCCAGGGTCTCGGTGGGCAAGGCGGCCAGGATGGCGCGGCCCCCGGCCGTGCGATGGGCTGGAAGCATCGCCCCCACGCGGCTACCGATCCGCAGCGACTGGAACGACTCGACGCTCGCGATGAAGCGCACCTGACGGCCCACCAGCACCATGAGGTGGGTGGACTCCTCGGTGGCGTCGCGCAAACTGTGCAACGCCGGCGCAGCAAGATCGGCGAGGTTGGCCCGGGTGATCCGGTTGCTCACCATCTCCTCGAGCGCCGGCCCGGCCCGGTAGGTGCGGTCGTGGCCCTGAACGACGAACCCCCGATACCGCAGGGTGGACAGGAGTCGGTATGCCGTCGACGGCGCCACCCCGAGCTCGGCCGCAACTTCGCTCACACCCACCCGAGCCTTGGCGGCGACGAGCATGAGTAGGCGCAAGGAGTTGTCGACAGACTCCAAGTAGTTCATCCGCGCACGACCCCCGTTCCTCCAGTCGAAGATGTG
>JAKOZM010000257.1 GCA_029779995.1 Actinomycetes bacterium | reverse complement strand
CACTCCCCAGGCCTTGACCGTGATGGGGAAGAACTGATCGGCGTCGCGACAGGCCATGGTGTTGCGACCCACCTTGTAGCTGAACGGGTTCGCCGTGTGCGAGACGAGTCCGCTGGTTCCCCCGAGGCAGACGGGGTCCGCCTGCCAGTGGCCCTCGCCGGCTCTACTGACGGCCAACTGGACCTCGACGACCTGGTTCTCGTCCTCCGTCAGGCCGAAGCCCGCGGCCAGGGGTGGCGGGAAGACACCGGCCTGGAAGAACATCAGTTCCACGCCGTACTCGGCGCCGTCCTCGTCCCAGCAACTGCCGACGAAGAAGTGCCATCCCACCGCGCTGCGCGGCTTCGGCCCGAAGTCACGAGGGAACGCGAAGTTCGCCTTCGTCGGCACCATGTCGTATCCGATGGACGCCGGTGGCCCGAGAAGGTTCACCGAGATCGCATAGGCCTGCTGGGGGGACAGTTGGGAGCAGAAGGGCAGCAGGTGCTCGTATGTCTTCTCATAGCTGGGCGTGTGCTCCACCGGATGCTCGCTGAGGTAGTGCAGAAACGACTGCATGCGCTTGCCGTAGGCCGCAGGGCTGTTCTTCTCGCTGATGAGCGCAGCGCGGATCCCGTCGGGTAACGCTGACAGGTCCAGCTCGGACTGCCACAGCGCGTCGGCGACGCTGCGCATTGTGTCGGGGCCAAGGGCCTCGAGGGGATCCGATCCGGTGGTGTCGCTCATGGCTGCTCCTCGGTGATTCGCCTCGCGCACTGGAGTATGGCACAAGGCTTCCTGTGCTCTTGGCTGCGTTGAGTGAAGAGGCGCGGCTTCTTGGGCGGCTTGCGCCGCCAGAGACCGCCTGGAGAAGGAGAAGACCGGTCAGAGGCACTTTTTGTGGCGAGTCGGTCTGTAAGCTGGATTCGCTCCCTCCATGACGATGACGATGACTGGCGTTGGCTGGGGGGAGAATTCCCCCACGAGAGTGCTGACTCGCGACGATCAACGCCATTGCGCGTTGACTTGTGCTGCGGACTACCGGCGGACTACGCCGTCGCGCCTTTGGCCGTGCCAAGGGGACTCGCAACCTACGGCATCAGGAAAGCCCCTCAGCCATTGGCGGGGGTTGCAGCGGCCTGTTGTCCGGTGCATTGACGAGCGCGCGGAGGGCATCGATATCACCACGCATCTGGCCATCGTCCATGAGGAAGGCAGAGGCTCCTGGGATGGTCGCATTCAGCACCAGCGAGAACCTCTCAGCCCCTCCTGCTCCCGCAGAACCTTGCAGATCGACTCGACCGCGTGGCCTTCGCTGCGCATGGTGTCGATGAACGCGATGATCAGCGGTTGCGGGGGTCGAGTTCCCCCGCGGGTTCCAAGCCGCGACCGCTCCACGTGCATGAACGTCGTGATGACAGACGACACGCACGACTTTCCAAACCCGACTAAAGTTACATCCGATGGCATATTATGCCGACATGACCTCCGAATCTCGGCTTATGCCCACGGTTCTCCACGGGCACGCATCCGACGTCATCCTGTCTCTGCAAGCCCTGGCGCCCACACTTCACGAGGCACTCTCCCTCGCGATCGCTGACGCGCACGCAGGCGCCTCGGGGCTTCTGCACGAGCGCCACCCGCACGTACGACCGCTCCTCACCCGATCGCACTTCCGTGAGAACCTAGAAGCACAGCACGACCTGAGCGGCTGGGGACTCGGCGGAGACCCTCGCCTGATGGGGCAGATTTACCTAGTCAACACAGGGCTTGGCCTGAGGCTGCGGTTCCTCAAGGAGCGGCGCAAGTCCTATCCGGGAGGGGTCCCTGTGGCAGGGCGCAACCCTGCGCGGCGCGCAGTCTGGGCCGGTGAGGAACAGCTAGAGATCTTCCATGATGACGGCTGCGAGCTGGCATCCGGAATGCCCCACCTGCTCCTACTCTGGGACTACCTCTGGGGCCAGAATCCTCACGGTCTCCCAGGTTTCACGCTACGAGCCGTGCAACCTCTTGCGCCCGGCCAATACGGCCAAGCAGTCCCGCTCGGCTTCAGCCTCGACATCTCGCGGAACGACACGATGTTCACTAGCCTCGTGTTCCCCGGGGCCGCCGACGACGACAACCTATTCGCCGAGATAGACACCGAAGCAAATGAGGCCTGACGAGCAACTCAATGGGGCGCGACTCGAGACCCTGCGAGCACTGCGGAACCTCACTCAACAGGATCTGGGGACCACACTCGGACTCAATCAGGCACTGGTGTCAAAGATTGAGAAGGGGCGTACCCCATTGTCGCTGGAGACGGCGCTAAAGGTATCCGAGGCCTTCAGACTGCCCTTGTCATTCTTCACTGTCGCCGTTGACCCCCGAGATCTTGGACCCATCACCTACCGAAAGACTTCACGCGCAACAGTCGCAGATGAGAAACGTGTGGCGGCCCTTTACACGGAAGCTTCACGGCTGTTTCGCGAGGTCTCGGAACGATCCGGCTACAAGCAGACGACCCTGCCGAACGCCACCGACCTGCCCTCCGACCCAGAAACTGCCGCCGCGCACATTCGCACATCCACAGGCCTGGGCCCAGACGAACCCATCCTCAACCTGGTACGCATGCTTGAGCGACAAGGCGTCGGAGTGGTGACGGCCCTTGACAGTGACCACGCCGGCACAAGCCTCAGCCAACACGCGGGAGCATCCAGGCCGTCCACCATCAGCGATAGACAACTCGTCGCCGTCGTCAAGGAACAACCTGGCGCTGTGCAAAGGTTCACCCTCGGCCACGAACTTGCCCACCTGGTCTACGACCGCAGCACGACCGGAGCATCCACGTCCACCAGATCTGTCGAGGAGTTGCGCGCGAACCGTTTCGCTGGGGCACTACTGTTGCCGGAACAGGTTGTCCGCGAGCGCGTCAGCGAGTCTCTAACACTGCACGGCTACCTGCGCATCAAAGCGGACTACGGGGTTTCAGTTGGCGCCATCATCCGCAGGGCAAGGGACCTCGGGGTCATCACATCCGGCAGGTACCGCAGCCTGAACATCCAACTATCCACGCAAGGTTGGCGAACCCAGGAACCTGTCCACGTTCAGGCAGAGCGCCCCATTCTTCTTCGACAGGCGACCGCGAAGGCCTTCTCTCGATCCCCAGTCGCTGAGGCTTCAGACGCTTGCGGAGTCGAGATCGACCTGATCCAGAAGTGGCTAGGCGACGATCCGACCCAGTCCTCCACTAACGCAGCTAACGTGATCCCACTGCGGTCACGGAGAAACGATTGACAACATGTCACACCCCCGTGGACAGAATCATTCCTGGCCGGGTGGCGACCTCAGAGTCGACTGTGAGTCTGGGCGACTCGACGTGGGGTCGAGTTCAGCCAAGCACGCGTCCTTGGCTATTCAAGAAGATGGTCGCCCGCTGGGCGACCTGCTGTCCCATCCAGACGTCTGGTCCACCAGATCCGCACAGGCTCGCAACAAGATCGCTCACGGTTCTGTAAGGTCGCTGCCCGGGGTTAGTGCACTGCGAGACGTTGTAGAAACAAGCCAAGCTGTCGTCACCCTGCGCCTTCTTCAGCAACTTGGTATGGATGAGGATCGCCTGCGAACCATCGTTTCCGAGAGCAGCCATTTCCGCTGGGTTCAGAGCCTTGCCCGGATTCCGTTGACCTGGCGATAGCGGCTCTACGCCACCGCATTGTCGTGCACCACGTGCAACGCCTCGATCAGCAGATCGACCTGCTCGCCGGGGAACAGACCGTCGGGTCCTTCCGGTGCGATGCCCGTGAACGGGTCCTCGTACAGCGCTTCGGCGGGCAGCACTCCGCGGCTGGTCAGGTAGTCCACGACAAGGTTGACGAACTGAATCTGTGTCGTCCCGAGACGGCCAAGGTCGATGGACTCGGCCATCGCCGCCTTCGCGGCGGAACGGTCCAGCCCAACGACCGAGCGGATGAACAACCCCAGCCCGGAGGCGTCCTCGGCGGCGGCCTGGATGTCCTCCACGGTGCCGACCCCGGCATCGACCAGGGCCTGCTCGACCGCTGACAGATCGTCAGCCGTGATCCGCTCGTTGTCGTGGATCTTGCGGACCGCCTCGACCTGGATCAACTCAGCCAGCCGGGCTTCGACCTTGCTCCGGAATCGGTCCAGGCTGGTTCCGCCGTCGAAGCCAGGCAGGATCCGGTCGATCCCGTCGCCGATCTCGTCTTCGAAGTCGGTGTAGATCGGGTTGCGGTGAGTCTTCTCGATGAACTGCACCAACCCGCGGATCCGCCGGCGCATCACCTCGAGCATGGGCACAGTGATGTCCGCCCAGTACTCGTCGGTCTGCATGTCCTGGATCAGGGGCATCTGCGCGTTGACCAGCGGGATCGCCGTCTTCTCCTCCAAGAGCCCGGCTATCGCCTGCACCTGCTCCACCAGCCGCAGAAAGCCCGGCTCGGCGCGCAACAGCCCCAGTTGCAGGCGCAGGGCCAACAGGTCGAACCGTTTGGCCTGCTCCTCCTCGCCCGGCACACCCGCGGGCAGGCGCGAGACCGTGGCCTCCAGCTCGACCGCCTGTTCATCGGTCAGCGACTGCCACGCCTCCCGGGTCGCGTACCGCTCGACCAGTAGTCGGTGCGGGCGGACCAGGAAGTTGTCAGTGTTCATGCTCGCCACGTCCCGGTGCAGCAGGCTGGCAACAGACCGGCGCACCCCGGCCAGGCTGGACGGGTCGGGATCATCGGCAGCACCGACCCGATCACCGTCCCCAGACTCGACAGCGTCGATCACCGTCAGCAACTCAACGCGGGCGGCGAAGATCCGCGCCGACAACCCGACCCCCACGCTGCCCTCACCCTCGGGCAGGTCCTGGCTGAAGTACTCCAGGTTCCCGCAGTAGTCGAACAGGTAGAAGAACCTCTTGTCCGCACCCGGGCCCAGCAGGTCCGGTGACAGGCGGGTGCCGCGGCCGAGCATCTGCCAGAACTTCGTCTTCGACCGGACCAGTTTGAAGAACACCAGATTCCCGACCTGCGGAATGTCGATCCCGGTGTCGAGCATGTCCACCGACAGCGCCAGATGCGGATCCTTGTTCGGGTTGGAGAAGTCATCGATCAACGTCTGGGCGTACTCCACCTTGTAGGAGATCACCCGCGCGAACTGACCCCGCAGATGCGGATAGTTCACATCGAAGCGTTCGGCAATGAAATCGGCGTGGGCCTGGTTCTTCGCGAACAGGATCGTCTTGGCCAACCGATCCCCACCAGCCACCTTCAACCCATGCTCCATCAGATGCGCCAACACCTTGTCCACCGTGTCGGCGTTGAACAGCCACTTGTTCACCGCCTGCGCATCCACCCGGTCCGGAACATCGGACTCCTCGCCCCAGTCCAGGGCGTCCCACTCGTCCTTCTCCTCCTCCGACAGCTGGTCATACCGGATGCCCTGGCGCTGGAACTTCAACGGCACCGACACCGCCCGCGGCGGCACCAGGAACCCGTCCTTGACCGCCTCATCCAACGTGTACGCATCCGTGGGCACACCCGGCTCCAGGTCGAACAGGTTGTAGGTGTTGCGGTCCACCTCATCCTTCGGCGTCGCCGTCAACCCCACCAAGTAGGAGTCGAAATAGTCGAAGATCCCCCGGTATTTCGCGAACACCGACCGGTGCGCCTCGTCAATCACGATCATGTCGAAATGCCCGGGGCCGAACCGGCGGCGACCGTCAGCGGTCATGTCGTCGATCAGGTTCATCATCGACGGGTACGTGGAGACGAACACCCGCCCGTCAGTGGTCTTGTCGGTCACCAGGTTCACCGGTGCCGAGTCGGGCAGGTGCGCCTTGAACGCGCCCACCGCCTGGTTCACCAAGGCCGTCCGGTCGGCCAGGAACAACACCCGCTTCACCCAGCCCGCCCGCTGCAACACATCCACCAGCGCGATCACCGTGCGGGTCTTCCCCGAGCCGGTCGCCATCACCAACAACGCCTTGCGCTGCCGGTCGGCGTCGAACGACTCGCAGATCGACCGGATCGCCCGATGCTGGTAGTACCGCTCCACAATCGACGAACTGATCTCCACCGAACCCAGCGTCTGGCGGGTAGTCCGCCGCTGCACCATCAACTCCAACTCGGCCTTCGTGAAGAACCCCTGCACCTGCCGCGGCGGATACACCAGGTCATCCCACAACCAGTGCTCGTACCCGTTGGAGTAGAAGATCACCGGCCGCCGGCCGTACCGGGCTTCCAGCCGGTCGGCGTACAACCTCGCCTGCTGCTGACCGGCCTGCGGGCTGACCCGGGTGCGTTTCGCCTCGATCACCGCCAACGGCAGACCGTCATCACCCCACAACACGTCATCCACAAATCCTTTGCCCGAGGCCGTGGGCATCCCATCGACCTCGACCTCCCGGTTCCGGGCGTCGTCGAGATCCCAACCCGCCTCCGACAACAACAGATCGATGTACAGATCCCGGGTCTCGGACTCGGAGTAGTCGTGGGTGTCGGGCTGCTGCTGGTTGCGCTTCTTCACCTCGGCAAGTTCTGCCTTCACCGCGGCGAGTTCAGCATCCAGGGCATCTTTGCCCGAGGCAGCCTCGGCGGCCAGACGCCTGGCTTCCGCCAGTTCCGCATCTTTAGCCTTCAATTCCTCGGCCTGCTGGCGCATCTGCTCCAGCGAGGTCTCCTGCACCAACTTCACCCGTGGCACCTGTTCCGGGTCGAAACGCAGACTGTCCGCCGGGCGCTGCTCACGGCTGTAGGTGCGCGCCACCCAGAACAACACCTGGAACAACTGCCCCAACGCCCCCATCGCCTCCCGCGACGGAATCGGAGCTGCCTTATGCACAGCCCGGTTGCCCAGATCCTTGACCGCCCGCGCCTTGTAGAACAACGGCATACCCACAAAAGCCTGGAACGTGGGTTCATGCAACAGCGCGTTCAAGTTGTTGTCATACGGCAGATGAAGCGACGAGTCGTGGTCGAACATCCACGAGACAGCGATCTCTAGCCCCCGGCGGGCGTAGAAACACGCCGCCCGCGGATCCGCATACACCGCCAACTCCGCACGCCGCGCAGGCTCATACAACTCCGGCCACTCCCGCCGCAAGAACCCGAAATTGCTCACCACTCACCCCGCTCCCAGGCCGCCGCCTCTGGCACGACCATAGCGGCGCTGCGGATCAGCTGACCCGGCACGAAGCCCAGGATCTCCGTTGCGGCGTTCAACCAGAGCACCTGCCCCTACAACTCGCCGCGGAACGCCCGCGCTTGCAAAGTGGCGAACAGGGAATCCACTTCGGCAGACGCCCGAATCGCGGCATCCAGAGCTTGCCCAACAACGTTGAGACGCGCAGCGAACCGAGCCTGCAAGTCAATCGGCGGCAGGATCAGAGGCATCGCCTTGATAAGGCCCATGTTCAAGCCGACCATGATCGCCCCTTTTCCCTGTCGGCCAAGATAATCGCGAGCATCAGGATGATGAAGAAAGTAGGCATGAAGGTATTCAGGAAGGCACTTCTGTGGGTTCAGTGAGATACAGCAGAGGTGCTTCGTGTTGATAGCAATAGGGATGTCGTCCGGGACTACCGCGCAGCGGCCCGTCGTCCCCATGATCGTGATCAGGACATCACCCGGATAGACGCGGTATCGGCTCAGCTCCTGGTACTTGCTGTCAGTGATGAACCGACGCTCCCCCCACCGAAACACATTGTTCACGGCGTTATCAATCCCGAGCACCGCCACGCCCGCGTCAACGAACTCGCTGTGAAGCAGCTGACTCCCGAAAGGCCCGGTGCGTATCGACCCCTTGTGGTCGGCGGCAGCATCTAAGACCACGCCACGCGTCCAGCCTGGATCGGCATCGCCGAACATGTCGAGGAAGATCGACTGGGTCAGGGTGTCCAGCAGGGCGATCGACTGCCGGCGTTTGGCCCGCAACCCGTCCGCCAAATCCAGAATCCCCGCAATCCGCCGCTGCTCGTCAAGCGGCGGAAGAGGGACGCGCATCGCAGACAAGGCGCTGTAAGAGACTGCTTTACGACGGTGCACTGCCCCTCTGCCCAAGCCCGCGTAGTTCGACAGCGCGACCGGGCTTTTCATGAACCTGAGCAAATATCGAGCATCCACGTTGGAGTGAGTCGAAAACACCGTGTACATGGGGCTGATGAGGCAGTCTTCCGGAGCGATACCGATGGAACCTTCATCGAGATGGATCGTTGCGTAAGCCAGCTGGCCGGCCTTGACCAATCGGTAGTTGGAAGTGTCGCGACTGAAAACTTGCTTCTTGAAGTACTCGAGGCTGGGAACGAAGCCATCGTGCTTAGTTACGGAGTAGATGGGGAGGTGGCCGCCACCGCTACGAGTGGAACTTAGGGATGTGATTTCCCCCAGTGGAACCGTTGGGAAGGTACTTCTCACTCGTCCACCTACTAGACCTCGCGATCGACTAACAGCATCTCCAAGTCGTCGAGCCCCTGGGCGATCTGGGCTTCAAGTTCGCGCAGTTCGGCGATGACTTTAGCGGGCGGCAAGTGTTCGATTTCGTCGTGGACGACTTGGTTGTAGCGGTTGATGGAGAGGTCGAGGCCTTGAGCGGCAATGTCCGCGACCGGCACGGTGAACGACTGGTCGGTGCGTGCCCGGTCCCGTTCGGTGGTGTCGCGGCCTGCCCAGCGGGCGGCGATGTCGGGCAGGTTGTTCTTGGCGTGCTCCTCGGCCGTCAGGGGTTCTTCGGGGCAGGGTCCGAGTTTGCCTGCCGGCAGGAGGGGGTTGCGTTTGTCGTCCAGGGACCAGCCGTCGGCGGTGCAGTCGTAGAACCACACGTGGTCGGTGCCACCGGAGTTGGTTTTGGTGAACAGCAGGATCGCCGTGGACACCCCTGCGTAGGGCCGGAACACCCCCGAGGGCAGGGAGATCACGGCGTCGAGTTTCTGATCCTCGACCAGGGTGCGGCGCAGTGCTTTGTGGGCTTTCGAGGCGTTGAACAGCACCCCGTCCGGGACGATCACCGCAGCCCGGCCGCCGGGTTTGAGCAGCCGAAGGAACAAGGCAAGGAACAACAGTTCGGTCTTCTTCGTCTTCACGATCGCCTGGAGGTCTTTGGCGGTGGACTCGTAGTCCAGCGACCCGGCGAACGGCGGGTTCGCCAGGATCAGGGTGTATTCCTGCGCGTCTTCGGCGTTGTCCTGGGCCAGGGAGTCGCGGTAGCGGATGTCCGGGTCTTCGACACCGTGCAGAAGCATGTTCATGCTGCCGATGCGCAGCATGGTGTTGTCGAAGTCGAAGCCGTGGAACATGCCGTGGTGGAAGTGCTTGTTGGCTGCCGGGTTGAGCAGTTCGGCGGCGTGTTCGCGGCGGACATATTCCTCGGCGCCGACGAGGAAGCCGCAGGTGCCGGCGGCTGGGTCGCAGATGATGTCCGTCGTGGTGGGTGAGGTGAGTTCCACCATGAGCTGGATGATGTGCCGGGGGGTGCGGAACTGCCCGTTGGCACCGGCGGTTGCGATCTTGGACAGCATGTACTCGTACAGGTCGCCTTTGGTGTCCCGGTCGGCCATCGGCACCTCATCGATGAGGTCTACGACTTTGGCCAGCAGCGCCGCGTTCGGGATCGTGAAGCGGGCATCTTTCATGTGATGGGCGTAGGTGGAACCGTCACCGCCGATCTCGCGTAGGAACGGGAACACCCGCTGATCCACCAGC
>JAKOZM010000076.1 GCA_029779995.1 Actinomycetes bacterium | reverse complement strand
ACAGGCGGCGCCGGCCATGGCGGTCCTCCAGCATGACCGCGCGACCTTCGACGCCCACCACCGCGCCACAGAAACCGGTGTCCGTGCACTCGACCACCAGGTCCGTGGAGATCACCAGTTCAGTGGGTTTGGTCGCCTGCGAGGCGTTGGTGTCAGTCTGCAGAACGTCGCGACCGTAGCGATCAACCATGGGACCAAAGGCTATCCACGTTCCCGAAAGGGTTCACTTTCAGGCCATGACTGGAATGCGCACACATTTCATACATGATCCGAACACTATGGACTATTGTTCCTTCTGGGAGGGATGACCCATGCGAGCAACGGTTGCCACATCGTCAATGTCGGACAGGAAACGGATGCGGCGCCGGGGGGTGGTCTCTCGCCTGGTGAGTGTTGTCGCCGCTGCCAGTGTGGGTGTTGCTTTGGCCGTCCCGGCGGGGGCCGCGCACGCCACCGACCCCGATCCCGCGCAGCTGCTCACTGACGCATTGTCCGCGCAGGTGCAGTTCGGGTCGGCGGATCCGACAGACCAACTTGAGGTCGATCTGCTTGCCACCTCCGATCCCGATGAGTGTTTCGGCGGTATCGGACAGAACTACCAGCCGCTCGTCGATGACAACGGTGTGTTCTCCTGCCCCGACAACCAACAGCTCAAGGTCAATCAGGGCTACGTCTGGGGCATGGCCAAGCAGGCCGACCAACTGTGGTTCGGGACCGGGCCCAACGTGCAGTGCCTGATGATGGCGCAATACATCATGCCCGTCTCGGTCAAGACGGACTCGTTCGTGTGCGAGGGCGCCAACTCCGCGTACCTCACCGAGCCGATCTTCACGACCCTGCGGACACAATTGACCAGTCCGCCCTACAACCTCACTGAGGAACAGGCCACGGCGATCATCAGCCGGCTCGGCGACTGGCGGCCGCCGGACCTCTACTCGTATGACCTGACCAGCCGATCGGTGGTGAAGCTCAACGATCAGCTCGACGCGACGGGCAAGACCCTGCTGGGCCGTACGCTGGGCATCCGCTCCGCCGGTGCCATCGATGACACGGTCATCTTCGCCGGACCCGACATCAGCACAGCCCCCAACGGCGCGTTCGGTGCGGTGAACTTCTTCGTGTTCAAGGACGGTCAATACTTGGGCGCGACCACGAAGCGCGGGTACACCAATATCCGCAAGTGGGTCGAGATCGGCGATCATCTTTACACCGGAATCGGGGTTGCACCCAACCCCCTGAACCCGGCTGACAAGACCCGCGGCGCCGTCCTGCGTTTCGACAGCGCCTCGGCCGCCGGTCCCGTGCTGACGCTGAACACCACTGTGGTGGGCAAGATGACAACCTCCCCGTCAGAGTTCACCGAGCACGACGGCCGCATCTTCACCAGCACTTGGCCGGTCGGCACCAGCGACGACACGGCCGGCATCTTCATGAGCCCGCCCCTCGA
The DNA here is from genome assembly GCA_029779995.1 of Actinomycetes bacterium. The sequence goes on along the minus strand of JAKOZM010000076.1, from coordinate 9,112 downwards.
CGGTGCACCGCTGGACAACTCCGACGCGGATCTGTGGACCGAGGTGTGGAACATCAAGGACTACGAGCCGGACCCCGTCCTGCAGCGCACGATGGCGGTCGGACCTGTGCAGTCCTACAAGGGTCAGGTCTACTGGGGCACCATGAATGTGCCTTTCGTGGGGACGTTCTACTCCTTGCAGCGGTATGTGCAGACCTACGGCGTTCAGCCAGACACTGAGGAACTGCTGCTCATGTTGCTTGGCACCCACCGGGCGACCACGATCTTCCGCGGGCAGAACTTCGCGGACAGCCCGGCGGTGCAGTTGCTGTACGGCAACGCCTTCCTGCCCACCTCATCCTGGGCGCCACCCAGCGACCCGCAGCCCCCGGTCGGTGAGCGTGTCAGTTGGTCGCTCTCGCACAACAACATGCATGCCATCCCTCGCTACGGCCTGGCCGGGTTCGGCAACCCGTTCAACACCTACACGTGGACGATGGCCGTCAACCGTGGCGACCTGTACATGGGGACTTTCGACGACAGCTACCTCATCTCGTCGATCATCCGGTCCTTGCTCGCGGACAACACGGTGGAGACCCCCGCGGACATGGCGCCCCAGGTGGCCCAGGGGATGCAGGAGGCACTCAGTGTCCCGCTTCTGCAGCAGTACCTCGACGCCTTCGACACCTCAGACCTGCCCTGGCAATACGGTGCGGACCTCTGGCGGTTCATGAACGGCGAACACCGAGCGGTGCCTGAGTTCATCAACGGCGCGGACAACCGCTACAGCTACGGCATTCGCACCATGATCAGTAGCGAGGACAACCTCTACCTGGGCATGGCCAATCCCATGAACCTGGAGGCCGTCCCGACCGGCGAGCAGCCGGGCGGGTGGCAGTTGGTGCAACTCTCGCCATGGCCGACGATGACCCGGATGCGCGCTCTGCCCGAGCAGCCGGTCGTGGGGGAGCCGGTAACGCTGCAGGTGAAGGTGCGCTCGGTGTTCCGCAGTCAGGACGGCATCGAGCACGGCAATCCCTGGGGCATCTTGAAGGTGTACGCGGACGATCTCCTGCTGGGCAGCTGCCAGGTACTGCAGGGACCGCTGGCCAGCTGCGAGATGGTCACATCGGCGCTGACCGCGGGCAATCACACCTTCTACGCGACCTTCAGCGGGACCCGGACCTGGGAGGCCAGCGTCTCTGAGCCGGTGATCGTGACCGTCGGTGCTCCAACACCGCCGGCCCAACAGCCCGATGCGACGCAGCCCCAGGCTGAGGTGGCCACGCCTGCGGTCGTAGCCGGGCCGTTGACAGCGACCACGATGCAGGTTGGCGCCCTCCCACAGGCCAAACAACTGCGTCCGCAGCGCACCACGACGCTGGTCAAGTACGCCCAGACCAACGCGGCAGGTCTGGCGGTGCAGACGTCGTGCGTGGTGCAGGGCAAGACGCTCAAGGGCAAGGCGGCCCGCAAGGCGTGCGGCATCGCGGTGACCAATGTGAGTGGGACCGGCGTCAAGGTCTCAGCCACCCCCCAGTGCGGCGCGGCGACCCGGATCACGGTTCGACTGAGTGCACGTGCACAAGGCGCGGGCCTGGCCGCGTGGAACCGGACCTGGTCGGTGGCGAAAGGTAAGTGCATCCGCTGAAACCGAAACGCCCCAGGTGCCCTGTCGGCATCTGGGGCGTTCGGGCGTCAGCCGTGTTTTGCGATGTAGGCGTCGAGTTGGCGCTTGCTCAGCAGTTGGAACGCGGTCGCGGCTCCCGGTAACCGCCCCACGGTCCCGATGGGGCCGAAGGCCTGGCGCGCCCACGCCCCGAAACTGAAGGTGTCCTCGTGACCGGTGATGAGGCCGTCGATGAGGTCGAAGCGGGCCTCGACGACGTTGTGAATCATCCGGCCGGTGCTGAACGTGTAGTCGGCCTCCCAGTGCGCCCGGCCGGTACCGTTGCCACCTTCGATGCGCGAGGCGACCACCTGCAGATCCTTGCCGGCGTGGCACAACATGTGCCACATGGCCTTGGCTCGATCGCCGTGCAGGACCCCAAAACCCGGGTCGTGGAAGGTGACGTCGTCGGCGTAGCACGCCGTCATGCCGTCGGCATCGCGGGCCGCGAAGGACTCGTAGAACCGGGTGATCGTGGCGACTTCCGCACTCATGACCAGCGACGCTACACCTGTTCGGGTGTCACTGCAGAGTGCTGCGGTAAGGCGCTGCCCAAGCGTGGGCGCCGGGGTACTGGCACGAGAAGGAGGCCACCTCGGCGGCAAACGACAGCCCGGCGCGGAAGTTGTCCAGACCGTGCTGTGCCACGTGTGCCAGCCACGCGCCATGAAACACATCGCCGGCTCCCAGGGTGTCGGCTGGAGTCACTTCGTGAACGGTCACGCTGCCCGATCCAGCAGCGCAGCGGAATTCGATCGGTCCCGCGCCTCGCGTGACAGCGACCGGGATCTCCGGCAACTCCCCGCGAAAATCCGCAGAGATCACCGCCGCGTCAACCAGGGGCAGCAAACGTTCGAGGCCGGGTTTCCACGAGCCGCCGTCCAGCAGGACGGGAACTCCCAGGGTGCGGGCCTCGTAAGCCATGGCCAGACACAGCGGCAGATGATGGCCGTCGACCAGCAGTGCATCGAACCCCGTGAGGCATACGCCCATTTCAAGCCGTGGCGGTTGACCGCCGTTGACCGAGATGACCGAGCGCCCAGCAGAACTCACGGCCACGGAGGATACCGGGATCGCCCAGTCGTCGACGACCGCGTCCATTAGTTCAACGCCGGCATCCTCGATCTGCTGGGCCGCGATTCGTCCAAGCGGACTCGATCCCACGGCGGTCACCAACTGGCAGGCCACACCCAGGCAGACGCTGGTGAAGGCCGCATTGGCCGCCGGCCCGCCGAACTCCAGACGGGCGCTGGTGGCCTGGACCTTCTGATCCGGTCCGGGCGGATGATCGACGTACTGGATGAGGTCCATCGTGGTGAGTCCGCAACTGGCTACCCGCACGCGCCTCAGCCTATGAAGGGTTGCCCACGTCACGTTGATCGGGGCTGTTTGGCTTCGAAGAGCGACTCTGCAGGTACGGTGGTGAACCTTGTCGCGGGTACGCATCGTGAACAACACGCTGACGGGTGCGGCTTCAGCGTTCGGTCCGGTCTTCGTCACCGCTGGTGAGGTCGCCATCCGCGACTCGGAGATCGTCAACAACTCCGCCAGCAGCACCCTCTCGAACGCTTTCGGTGGGGCCGTGTACGCGGCCGGCGCCGGTGTCCGGGTGGCCATCGAGAACTCGACCATCTCCGGAAACAGCGTGAACGTCGCCGCGTCCAACTCAGCCTTCGGAGGCGGGATCTACGTGAACAACGGCGCTCAGTTGGTGATGAAGTCCACGACATTGGCTAACAACACGGCCGCGAGCTCTGGCAGCATCAGCACGTCCGGCGGCAACCTGTGGTCCTCGGGTGCAACACCGGTGACGATTCAGAACAGCATTATCGCCAACGGTTCGGCCCGCTTCCCCGGCACGAACAACTGTGCGGCGACAACACCGACCTTCGTCGAGCGCAACATCATCTCCGATGCCAGTTGTGGGGCCGCGGCTGCCAATCGCACGATCGCCGATCCGTTGCTGCTGCCGGTGGCCAATAACGGCGGACCCACCAACTCGCGAGCACTCGGAACGGGCAGCCCGGCGATCGACGCCGCTGGATCCTGCCTCACGGCGACCGACCAGCGCGGACAGGCCCGGCCTCTGGGTCTGGCATGTGATCTCGGAGCCATCGAGGCTGGCGCCGATCTTGACGTCAGCCAAGCGTTCTCCAACACTGGTCCGGCGCCCGGTAGCGATGTCATTCTGACGACCACCGTGGCCAACCGCAGCCTCAACGATGCCCCGCAGTCCTCCTTGTCCCTGACCGTGCCCGGTGCGGCTCAAGTGCTCAGCGTGTCCACCGCACAAGGGTCCTGCGGATCGCCCGCGCCGGTGATGACGTGTCAGCTCGGTACGGTGCGGTCGACTGGGCCGGTCACAGTGCTGGTCTCGGTCCGCATGCCGCAGAGCGGGACTGTGACGGCCACCGCCGCGGTGAGCACCGACGGGCTCGACCAGAACCAGGGGAACGACTTCGCCTCGGCCAGTGCGACCATCCCGGCTGGTGTCGACAATGCACCGCCTCCGGCCAGTGCCTGCGCGCTCGTGCGCAAGGGCACCCAGCGTGCCGACCGGTTGACCGGCACCACGGCTGGGGACCGGATGCTGGGCCTGGCGGGCAATGATGTGCTCAAGGGCCTGGCCGGTGACGACTGTCTCACCGGCGGTGCCGGTCGTGACCGACTCATCGGCGGCGCTGGTAAGGATCAGTTGGTCGGCGGGGCCGGACCCGATACTGTGCGAGCCCGCGATCGCGTGGCGGACCGGGTCACGTGCGGGGCTGGCCGGGATGTGGCCGTGGTCGACAAGGTGGACCGGGTGGGCAAGGACTGCGAGGTCATCCGGCGCCGCTAGGGCAATCCCAGCACCGTCACCCGTTGGTGTGACGTGCTCTTGCCTGCATGGGGGTAGCTGTCGATACCACCTCTAGCGTGCAACGCGCCAGGGAGGGGGCACGTCATGTTCCGTGCTCGGATAGCAGTGGTTGCCACATGTGCCATGGGGGCCGCGTTGATCGCGGGACCCGCTGCGGCCAAGACCGACTACACAGACACCATCGCGGCCGGCCGGGGGGCGATCAGGGCAGCCATCCAGGAGACGAAGGCCACCTCGGTCTCCGTGGCGCTGCTCAGCGAGGGGAAAGTCGTCTGGTCGCAGGGTTTCGGCGAGGTGACACCACAAGGGGCCAAACCCACGGCGACCACCACGTACGGCATCGGTTCGGTGAGCAAGATGGTCACCACGTTGGCTGTCATGCGCCTGGTGGACCAGGGCAAGATCAGCCTCGATGCCCCCGTGGTGCGCTACATCCCCGACTTCTCCATGCTGTCCCCGCAATACCGGCAGATCACCGTGCGGATGTTGCTGAACCACTCCGCCGGTCTACCCGGTTCGGACTACGCAAACGGCATGTCACTGGAACCCATCCCCGGATATGTGCAGCAAGTGCTCGGCGCCTTACGCAGGGAGCCCTTGAAGACGACCCCGGGTGCGATGAACGTGTATTGCAATGACTGCTTCACCCTGGCGGGGGAGGTCGTGGCGCGGGTCAGCGGAACCTCGTTCGAGCAGTACGCGGCCACCAACATCTTCAAGCCCCTGGGCATGACCCACACCGGATTCACGGTCACCAAGAAGTCCGCGCCGGTCATCGTGGACGGTAAGCAGCAGCCCCAGGAGTACACGAACATCGCCGCATCGGGCGGAGTGGTCTCCACCCCGCGGGACATGCTCAAGTTGGCCCAGGTGTTCACCGGCGAGCGGCCAGGGATCGTGTCCGACCAAGCTCTGGAGTTGATGGGCAGCGACCAGACGACGACCACGTTGAAGTCAGGCCCCCGTTCGGAGTTCCGATACGGCCTCGGGTGGGACGATGTGCGCGACCCGGCCCTGTCAGATGTCGGCGTCACCACCTGGGTGAAGGGCGGTGACGTTTCGCAGCACCACGGGGCGTTGCTCGTGGCCCCCGAGCAAGACCTGGCAGTCATGGTTTCCGGTGCTGGGACCGGCATCGATTCCGGGACCCTGGAGTCCATCGGTGGCACGATCCTCCTGCAGGCTCTTGTCGACACCGGCGCCATGAAGAAGTTGCCCAAGCCGGTGAGCGGGATGCCCGCAGTGGCGAAGGCGGACCCTGCCAAGACCTCTCAGATGACGGGTTTCTACCTCGGCTCAGGCTTCAATGCCAAGATCATCAAACTGAACAATCGGACCCTGCGGCTGTTCATGTACAACGGCAACGGGTGGACGAAGCACGCAGGCCGGTTTGTCCTACGCGAGAACGGCGCGTTCTGGAGTACCGAAACTGCGGGAACGTCGATCTACCTGCAGCGGGCCTGGGGCCGCACCTACTTGATCATGCGTCGGATCGGTGGCACCGGGAACTACTACAACTATTTGGCGGCCGGCCAGAAGATGCGTCCGGGTCGCACGCTTCCCGCATGGCAGCAGCGCGTCGGGCAGAAGTGGCTGATGGCCAATGAGAATCCGCAGTCGGTTGGGTGGGCCTTGCCGTGGATGCAGTTCTCTGCGATTCCTGGACTGTCGGGCTACCTGATGGCCTACGGCACCCAGGTGGGCTCGGTTCCGTTCGACGCCGGGAACAGCCCTGAACTCGGCAGCATGTTCCTGCAGGTGCCGTTGGCCTTGGGCCGTGACCTGTATGACTTCTCCGTGACCTCCCATGGTGGGGAGGATGTACTGCAGTTCGCGTCCACCGTGATGCGCCAGAAGGCGACCGTGCCGGCTCTTGCGGACGGTCCGGTCACCATCGGATCACGCGGCTACGTCGAGTGGCGCACCGTGGCTGGGGACCGCACCGTGAAACTGTCGGGGCAGTCCAATTGGAAGGTCTTCGACGCGGAACTGATGCCAGTGGACAAGGGGGGATCGCAGGCGGCTGAGGTCACCCTGAAGGCCGGTTCCTACATCGCGATCTTCGGCCCTGCTGGTGCGGTTGTATCGCTCGCCTGATAAGCAGTAAGGGTCTATCTCGCGCCGCTTCAGGGGGCGGCGTGAGGTAGACCTGATGTGCCCGACTGGCTGTGGCCCGCGCGAGGAGGCACGCGGACCACAGCCAGGATTCGGGTGGTTCAGGCCGAGATGGCCTCCAACACCTCACCCACCGGCTTGTCGGGCAGGGCCTTGGCCACATCAGACAGGGCCACGATGCCCACGAGGTCGTGGCCGTCGATCACGGGCAGCCGGCGTACCTGATGGGCGCCCATCGTGTGCAGGATCTCGGCAGCGTCGTCGTCGGCACCGATGGTCACCGGCTTACCCTGGGCGAGTTCGCTGACCAAACAGGACTGCGGATCCTTGCCCTCTGCGACCACCTTCACCACGATGTCGCGGTCTGTGATCATTCCCTTCAACTGGTTGTCCTCACCGCAGATCGGCAGGGATCCGATGTTCAGTTCAGCCATCCGCTGGGCAGCGGTCGCGATGCTGTCGGTCTCCGAGACACACTGCGCCTCTGGGGTCATGAGCTCACGTGCAGTCGTCATTATCTGACTCCTTCCTGTTGCTGGTGGCGACGCCTACCCCTCGACCCGGTCGGTATTCGTGAAGTTCGCCAGGGTATGTGACGGTCATGAAAGCAGTCGTGTGGGATGGCCCCCGCAAACTCAGCGTGACCGATGTCCCCGACCCCAAGATCGAAGAACCGACCGATGCGATCATCAAGGTCACATCCACAGGCATCTGCGGATCGGACCTGCATCTCTACGAGGCCCTGTCGGCGTTCATGACCCCCGGCGACATCATGGGTCACGAGCCGATGGGCGAGGTGCTCGAGGTGGGAGCCGACGTGACCCACATCAAACCCGGTGACCGGGTGGTGGTCCCCTTCAACATCTCGTGTGGGCACTGCTTCATGTGCGACCGGGGTTTCCAGAGCCAGTGTGAGACCACTCAGGTCACCGAGTACGGGTCCGGGGCCGCCTTGCTGGGCTACACGAAGCTTTATGGGCAGGTACCTGGCGGACAGGCCGAATATCTGCGGGTCCCGATGGCGCACTACGGCCCGATCAAAGTGGACCACGGCCCCGTGGACGACCGCTTCGTCTACCTCTCCGACGTGCTGCCAACGGCCTGGCAGGCGGTCATTTATGCTGACATCCCGATCGGGGGTTCGGTGGCCGTCGTGGGTCTTGGTCCCATCGGCGACATGTGCACGCGCATTGCTTTGAAGCGCGGGGCAGGGACCGTCATCGGACTCGACCGGGTACCTGAGCGGTTGGCCCGGGCGCAGCGCAATGGTGTGGCCGTGATCAACGTGGACGAGTGTGACGATGTGGCCGCTGCCGTCGCCGAGATGACCAACGGCCGCGGTGCTGATTCCGTGATCGACGCGGTCGGCATGGAGGCCCATGGGAACCCGGTCGCGCGCACGGTGCGGGCGGCCTCGACCCTACTTCCGGATGCCGTGGGTGAGAAGTTGATGCGCACGGCCGGAGTTGACCAGTTGGCGGCACTGATGTCTGCCATCGAGCTGGTTCGCCGGGGCGGCACCCTGAGCATTTCTGGTGTCTACGGCGGCATGGCTGATCCTCTGCCGATGCTGACCCTGTTCGATAAGCAGGTCACCATCAGGATGGGCCAGGCGAACGTCCGGCGCTGGGTGGACGACTTGTTGCCATTGGTCAACGACGAGGCCGACCCGCTGGGCCTGGAGACCTTTGCCACCCATCACGTCCTACTGGAGCAGGCGCCGCAGGCCTACCAGGACTTCATGAACAAGGAGGACGGCGCGGTAAAGGTGCTGCTGCGGCCGTAGTTGCAAGTATCAGTCGCCGGCGCGGCTGAGTTGCTCCTCGCCCTCATCGCCAATCGGAGCATCACCGGGTCGGGCGATCTTCCAGAGGACGACGGCGAGCGCCCCACCGACCAGCGGCGCGATCAGGAACAGCCAGACCTGCTGCAGGGACTCGCCGCCGGCGAACAGCGCCGGGCCCAGGGAGCGGGCGGGGTTGACCGACGTCCCCGTCAGCGGGATGCCCACCAGGTGGACGGCCGTCAAGGTGGCGCCGATCGCGATACCGGCGAAGTTGGGAGCGGCCATCCAGTCGGTCACTAGCAGGATCACCCCGACGAAGGCGGCGGTCAGCAGCGCCTCCACGATGAATGCGCCCAGGGCGTTCGGGCCGTTGCCGCCGAACGAGTTGGTCCCCAGACCCCCAGTGGCGTCGGTGATCCCGCCGGAGTTGACCAGCACCCAGAGCACGAAGCCGCCGACGGCAGCGCCGACGAACTGCACGATCACGTAGGCGATGGCCTCTTTGCCGTCTTGGCGCTTGGACAGCCAGAAGGCCAGTGTGACGGCAGGGTTGACATGGCATCCCGATGTCGGGCCGAGCGCGTAGGCCAGCCCCATCAGGACCACCCCGAAGGCGACGGCGACGCCGAACGACCCGTTGAAGACGCCACCCTCCGCCGTGGGTTTCAGGCCGCTGACGGCTGCGCCGACGGCGAGGAATACG
>JAKOZM010000248.1 GCA_029779995.1 Actinomycetes bacterium | reverse complement strand
AGCGGCATGGGCACGCTGGCCCGCGCATGATGTGCTGCCGAGCCCGGAGTGGCCTCGGTGAAACGCTGCCACTCCCGCTCCATCAGGGCAGCGACCCGGGCTTCGTCGAGAGGCGTCGAGGAAGCGGGGATCGTGCGCCGGGTGGCAGGATCATTGGGCGGGAAGGCGTCAGTCATCGGTTCTCCTGCAAAGACAGTAGGTTTTCCGAACGGTAGCAAAGCCTCGGAACGATTTCCAATCCGACGACTGCTCACCTGCTACGGATGGCGTTGTCTGGGGGCCATTTTGCAACGGAAACCGACCGTCAATCGACGTTTCGCTCCGTGTTGGCTGCGCTCTGGGCGGGCGGCAGCGCGGCGTGGTCATGCCCGCCGGCCGGCCAGGCCTGCTGCGGCCTCGAGTACCGCAAGCGCCACGAGTCGCACGGTGCGCTGATCGGCACTGTCCGCGGCGGCGTCGACCTCAGCCAGGTCCACACTCACAACGCTCGGGTGGGCGCCAGCCAGGTACGCTGCCTGCCGCAGCTCCCAAGCGCTCAGACCACCTGGCGCAGCGGCCGGACAGGCGGGCACGACGGCCCGGTCGCAGACGTCGACATCAAGATCCACATGGACCCGCATCCCTTGCGCACTCGCGATCGTGAGCGCCCACTGCATCACTACTCGGATACCGAGATCAGCAACCTGTTCGCGGGTGATGAGGGTGATACCGGCATCCCGGGCCCGGCTGGAATACTCCCGCGAGTTGGCGAAGTCGGACAGCCCGATCTGCACAATGTGCGATCCCGACATCCCCGCCTCCAGTAATCGGCGCACGGGGGATCCATTGCTGATCCCGTCGCGCAGGTCATGGTGGGCGTCGAGGGTGACCAGGCCCCCGGCGTCACTGCCGACTGCCACGGGATAGGTCAACGAGTTGTCGCCACCGAGAGCGATCAGCAGGCGTCCTTGCCATCCGCTGACCAGATTCGCGGTGCGCGCCTCACCGTCCGGACCGTCAGGTTCCACCACGTCGCCCAGATCGACCGCCCAGAGGTCCTGCAGTTCCACCGAGTGCGACTCACTCCAGGTGGAGTACCGGGCCAGCGCACCGCGCACCGCATCCGGAGTCCGGTGCGCGCTGGTGGCGGAGATCGAGGTCCGATGAGTGCCCACGCCCACAAGCCCGAGATCAGGGGCACCGATGCCACTCCAGCGCGCCGTGCCGGCGGCGATCCAGGCCGCTGCGCGGGGCCAGCGCGGGTCGGTCGGCAGGTCAGCCATCGATCATCTCCTCCCCTCGGCGCCACACACGGTCGACGAGATCAACGCCGGGTCGATATGCGAGGTGCAGGTACGAGGGTGCCGCGAGCAGGACCAGGTCGGCTGGACCCCCCACGACCAGGCGGCCGACATCGGATCGGCGCAGAGCGGTGGCCCCGCCCACGGTTGCCGCGATGAGGGCCTCTTCCACCGTCATCTGCATCTCGCGCACCGCGAGGGCGATGCAGAACGGCATCGACGTGGTGTAACTGGTCCCCGGGTTACAGTCCGTGGCCAACGCCACGGTGACCCCGGCCGCCAGCAGCCGTCGAGCATCGGGATACGGCGAGCGGGTGGAGAACTCGGCGCCCGGGAGCAGGGTGGCCACCGTCGCACTGTCGGCGAGCAGCCCGACATCGGCGTCGGTGAGATAGGTGCAGTGATCGGCGGATGCTGCACCGGTCGCCACCGCCACGGCCACCCCGGGGCCGGGTTGGAGCTGATTGGCGTGGATCCGCGGGTGCAGCCCGTGGCGGATCCCCGACTGCAGGATCTCCCGGCTCTCCTCGGCATCGAATGCGCCCTTGTCGCAGAACACATCGATCCACCTGGCATGGCCAGCACATGCGTCCAACATGTCCCCGGTGACCAGGTCCACATAACCGCGCCGGTCGTGTGTGTACTCGGCAGGCACCACATGCGCGCCGAGAAAGGTCACCTCGTCGGTGACGCTGGCCGCCAGCCGCACTGCGCGTGCCTCGTCCGGCACGGTCAGTCCGTAGCCCGATTTCACCTCACAGGTCGTGCTCCCCGAACGGTGCAACTCGCGGACCAGCCTCTGCGCGTTGGCCAGCAACTGCTCATCGGTGGCGGCCCGGGTGGCCGAGACCGTTGTGTGGATCCCGCCGGCCGAGTAGGGAATCCCGGCCATGCGGGCAGCGAAATCCCGCGAGCGGTCGCCCGCGAACATCAGATGGGCGTGGCTGTCGACGAAGCCGGGGATGACCGCCGCGCCGCCACAGTCGACGCGCACATCAGCGGCAGGTGCCTGCGGGCCGATCCACGCCACGCGCCCGTCCTCGATCACCAGCGAGACGTCGGTGCGCAACCCCAGGCCGGCACCCTGGGCGGGATCGTTGGTGACCAGTTCCCCGATGCCGGTGAGCAGCAGGCTGGTCATCTCAACCTTCCGTCATGGGTATCCGGACCCCGTCGCGGGCGGCCACGGCCTGCGCCTGCGGATAACCTGCGTCCACGTGGCGGATGACCCCCATCCCCGGATCGTTGGTCAACACGCGGCGCAGCTTCTCGCCCGCCAGCTCCGAACCGTCGGCCACGCACACCTGCCCGGCGTGCAGGGAGCGGCCGATCCCGACACCACCGCCATGGTGGATCGACACCCAGGACGCCCCCGAGGCCACGTTGACCATGGCGTTGAGCAACGGCCAGTCCGCGATGGCGTCGCTGCCGTCGAGCATGGCCTCCGTCTCCCGGTAGGGCGAGGCGACCGAACCGCAGTCCAGGTGGTCGCGGCCGATCACGATCGGGGCGGACACCTCGCCACTGGCGACCAGCTCGTTGAAGCGCACGCCCGCCTGGTCGCGCTCGCCGTACCCCAGCCAGCAGATCCGCGACGGCAAGCCCTGGAAGGCCACCCGCTCCTGGGCAGCACGCAGCCAGCGGACCAAGGCGTCGTTGTCCGGGAACAGATCCATGACCGCTCGGTCGGTGACGGCGATGTCGCGGGCGTCTCCGGACAGGGCGGCCCAGCGGAACGGTCCTTTGCCCTCGCAGAACAACGGCCGGATGTAGGCGGGCACAAAGCCCGGGAAGTCGAATGCCCGCTGGTACCCGGCCAGTTCGGCCTCGCCGCGAATCGAGTTGCCGTAATCGAACACCTCGGCCCCGGCATCCATGAAACCGACCATCGCCTCCACATGAGCGGCCATCGAGGCCCGGGCGGCTTCGGTGAAGGCCTCAGGATCCTTCTGCGCGCGCTCATGCCACAACTCGAAGGGCACATCGGCCGGCAGGTAGGACAGCGGGTCATGCGCCGAGGTCTGGTCGGTGACGATGTCCACCTCTACGCCGCGGCGCAGCAGTTCGGGCAGGACGACGGCGCAGTTACCGACCAGGCCGACGCTCCAGGCCCGGCCCTCGCGTTTGGCTGCCAGCGCGGAAGCGAGCGCCACCTCGATGTCGTCGGTCCACTCATCGAGGTACCGGTCCTTGACGCGGCGGGCCAATCGGGACGCATCCACGTCAACGATCAGGCACACACCGCCGTTGAGAGTAACCGCGAGGGGTTGCGCTCCCCCCATGCCCCCGCAGCCACCGGTGAGGGTGAGCGTGCCGGCGAGGGTGTCACCGAAGCGTTTGTGGGCGACCGCGCTGAACGTCTCATAGGTTCCCTGCAGGATCCCTTGGGTGCCGATGTAGATCCATGAGCCAGCGGTCATCTGTCCGTACATCGTCAGGCCCAGCGCCTCCAGGCGCCGGAACTCCGGCCAGGTCGCCCAGTCCCCCACCAGGTTGGAATTGGCGATCAGAACGCGCGGCGCCCATTCGTGGGTTTGCATGACCCCCACTGGACGCCCCGATTGCACCAGCATGGTCTCGTCGTCGCGCAGCGAACTCAGCGTGCGCATGAGGGCGTGGAAACTCGGCCAGTCGCGCGCCGCCCGGCCGGTTCCCCCGTACACGACCAGTTCGTCGGGGTTCTCGGCCACCTCGGGGTCGAGGTTGTTCGCGAGCATGCGCATCGCCGCCTCCTGCGGCCAACCCAGCGCTGTGCGTGTCGTGCCTCGTGTCGCCCGAACCGTCACGGGGGTTCCCAACTCATGCGTCACAGGTTTCTCCTCATTCCAGGGGTCCGATCACGTCATGGACAGCCGCCAGTAGCCGACCCTGTTCTGCCAGGCGCACCACGCTGTCGATCTGCGTGGAGACGATCTCGTCGGGGCCTGGTCCGCGCACCTCGTCACGCACGGCCGCCACCACCGCAGCCGTGGCCGGTGCCGCAGACAGCGGCGCGCGCAGGTCCAGGGCCCGGGCTGCTACCAGGATCTCGATGGCCAGGACCCGGCGCAGACCGTCCACCGCTTCTCGCAGCTTCAGGCCGGCCGACCAGCCCATCGCCACGTGGTCCTCCTGCATCGCCGAACTCGGGATCGAGTCGACACTGGCGGGTGTGGCCAGACGCTTGAGCGTCGAGACGATACCGGCGGCCGCGTACTGCGCGATCATGTAGCCGGAGTCCACGCCGGTTTCGTGGGCCAGGAACGGCGGCAGGCCATGGGAGCGGGTGCGGTCAAGCAGGCGGTCGGTGCGCCGCTCTGAGATGGACGCGACGTCGGCGGCGACGATGGCCAGGAAGTCCAGCGCGTAACCCACCGGCGCGCCGTGGAAATTGCCGTTGGATTCCACCCGGCCGTCGGGCAACACCACCGGGTTGTCGATCACAGCGTTGATCTCGCGCTCGGCGACAGCGCGAGCGAACGCCAGCGTGTCGCGGGCGGCGCCGGCGACCTGCGGCGCACACCGCAGCGAGTACGCGTCCTGCACGATGTGTTCGGTGTCCGCACGATGGCTGGCCATGATCGCCGAACCAGCCAGCAGTCGCCGCAGGTTACGCGCCGAGGTGGCCTGCCCAGGATGCGGCCGCAGCCCCACGAGGTCCTCTGCGAACACCCGATCGGTACCCAGGAGGGCTTCGACGGTCATGGCAGCCCCCACATCACACAACCTCATGAGGTCGTCGAGATCAGCCAGCGCCAGGGTCAGCATCCCCAGCATTCCGTCCGTGCCATTGATGAGGGCCAGCCCCTCCTTCTCCTGCAGCACTAGCGGACGGATCCCGGCGGCTGCCAACGCTTCCGCGGCTGGGCGCACTCCTGATGTGGCCAGGACCCAACCCTCCCCCAGGGCGGCCAGCGCGACGTGTGACAGGGGGGCCAGGTCGCCGCTGCAGCCTAGCGAGCCGTAGGTGTGTACTGCGGGCACGACATTGTGGTTCAGCATCGCCGTTAGGGTCTGCACGACCTCCGGGCGCACCCCGGTGAGCCCCGACCCCAGACTCGTGAGCCGTAACGCCATCATGGCTCGCACCACCTCGGCGGGCACGAGCGGTCCGGTGCCAGCGGCATGGCTGCGGATCAGACTGACCTGCAAGGCCGCGCGCCGCGCCACGGGGATGGACACGGTCGCCAAGGCTCCGAAGCCGGTGGACACTCCGTAGGCAGGGCGATCGCTGTCCGCAAGGGCCCGCACGATCTCGTGGCCCCGGGCCACCCGTTGCGTCACGACATCGTCGAGCACGACGGGCTCACCCCGGCGAGCCACAGCCACCACGTCATCGAGGGTCAATCCTGCGAGTTGCACCACAGTGGCCCATTAGATCAGCGTTGGCCGGCGGGGGGAAGGTTGAAGGGTCATGGAGGGCGCACGCAGGAGTACGTAAGGACTTGCCACCAGCGCGGCCGTTAGGCTGGCGACCTGCCCCGAAGGAGACAGCGATGACCCCCGAACAAGCGCAGTACTTCGCGCAACGGTTTGAGGCTGTGGTGAGCAATGTCGAGCGGTTCATCCAAGGCAAGGACGACGTCGTACGGCTCGCGCTTGTGGCCCTGCTGGCCGAGGGACACCTGCTGATGGAGGACGTACCCGGCACCGGCAAGACCTCCCTTGCGCGCTCCCTGTCGGCATCTCTGGGACTCAGCGGCAGTCGTATCCAGTTCACCCCCGACCTATTGCCTTCGGACGTCACCGGCGTCACGGTCTTCCATCAGAGCAAGGACACCTTCGAGTTCCACCCGGGTCCGGTGTTCGCCAACGTGGTGCTTGCCGATGAGATCAACCGCGCCTCCCCCAAGACGCAGTCGGCGATGCTGGAGGTGATGGCCGAGCGCACCGTCACGGTGGACGGCCGCAGCCACCCGGTACCCCGCCCGTTCCTGGTTCTCGCCACGCAAAACCCCGTGGACATGGACGGAACATATCCGTTACCCGAGGCCCAGCTCGACCGGTTCATGATGCGGATCTCGGTGGGCTATCCCGACCCGGTCGCCGAGACCCAGATCCTCAAGAACTCCCATGAGGGCCGCCGACTGGAGGATCTGCGTCCGGTTTCGAATACCGAAGAGGTCACGGGGATGATCAAGGCGGCCGGTGGCGTACACATCGCCGACAGCGTGCTCACCTACATCGTCGGCCTGGTCAACGCGACCCGCAACGCCAGCGGTGTGCGGCTTGGTTCCAGCCCCCGTGGCGGGCTCGCGCTGCTGGCAACCGCCCGGGTCCGGGCGGCCTCGCGCAGCCGGCACTACGTGACCCCCGAAGATGTCGAGGCCCTCATTCAGCCCGTTTTGGCCCACCGCCTGGTGCTGGCACCGGAGGCCATCGCGGGCGGGGCCAGTTCGGAACAGATCCTGGCGGAGGCCACCCGCGGAGTGCCGGTCCCGCAAGGCTGACATGTCGACCCAGACCGAGCCCACCGTCGTAGCAGCCGCGCAGGATGACGAGCCCGAGTCCGTCCGGCAGATGTCCGGGCGGGCCAAGGGCCTGCTGATCAGCGTTCCCATTCTTGCGGGTCTGGGATTCCTACTCGGCTATCCGGCGATGGTGGCGGTAGCGGTCGCGCCGATCCTGCTGGTGGTGCTGGCCCTGTTCATGGTGGGGCGCCGTCCGGGCGGCAACCTGACGCGCGCCGTGGAGCCGAGCCAGCTCACCCGCGGGGAGACGGCTCGCGCCTTGATCACCAGCATCAACAATCGGGTCACTCCCACCGGAGTCGTAGAGGCCCTGGACAGCATCGCCGGGCAGCCGGTCGATGTGCTCATCCCGCCTGTGCCGCCGCGTCGCGAGGTGACGGTGAGTTACCGGTTCGTGCCATTGAAACGGGGTGAGCTCAAGCTCGGGCCGGTGACCCTGGAACGCCGTGACCCGTGGGGGCTGTTCATCCGGCGGGCGACATCCTCGGCCACGATGACGGTGCTCGTACACCCCCGCGTGCTGCCGGTGGAGATCACGCTGGCCGGCAACCGGATCGGTCAGGAGGGTGGTACCGCCGACCGGGACGTGCTGGGTTCCAACCAGTTCAGCACCCTGCGGGAGTACGTGATCGGTGATGAGCTGCGGCAGATCCACTGGCGCTCCAGCGCCCGCGTCGGCAAGCTCATGGTCAAGCAGCTCGTGGACAATCCGCTGCCCCGGGCGCTGGTCATCCTGGACAATGACTCGCGCTCGTACGCCCGCCCCGAGGACTTCGAACAGGCAGTGGATGCGGCCGCATCGATCGGCACGGCCATCGTGCAGGCCGGGCTGCCCGTGACCCTGCGCAGTACCGGCGACGAGACGGCCGTCGAGATTGTTCGGGTCGATGATCTGACGCAACTGCTCGATGCCCTGGCCCTGACCGATCCTCGCGTCCTCAAGGTTTCGCCGCCGGCCATCCGACAGGTGCTGCTGGCGACCCGTAGCACGTCCTTCTTCCTGGTCACGGGCACACACACGGGGCTGCTCCCCAGTGCCATCGCGGCCCTGGGCCTGGTCGGTGAGGGCACCGTGGTGCGGATCGGCAATCCAGCCAGCACCACCAGGCCCCGCCGCGGCCTGGTCTTTCGCGACGCCATGACCTGCGATGACCTGGTCAATCCCCTGCACGCCGGACGGCAGCGATGACCCGAGTCGAGGTGGTGCGTCGCACCGTCGCCGTGGCCCTCATGAGCCTGGGGGCCTCAGCGATCTTCATGCGGCTGTTCGGAATCCTGCCCGTGCTCGGCCGGATCTGGCCGGTCATCATCATGTGTTGTGTCGGGTACGCCCTCGGTACGGCCGGCGGGCAGCGCGTGCAGCGCGGTTTGGGGGCGGTCGTCGCGCTGGGGACCACCGTCGTCGGCATCGTCTTGCTGGGTGCCATGACCATCCCCAACGCCGTGGGCCAGATCAAGGTGTCGAATGTCTTCGATGGGTTGGTCAACGGTCTTGGCCTCATCCTGACCGCAGTCGTGCCCGCTCCCGTGAACGCTGAAACGATCACCGCCGGCATCGTGGTCACCGCATACGGGGCCCTGGTCGGATGCATGCTGGTGACCACCTTCGTCCCGGCCAGCAGCCTCGTCCCGGCCGTATTGGTGTTCCTTGGCGGTCTGGCCCTATCGCAGGGCTCCCCGGTCTCAGCCCTGCCGTTCACCGCGGTCTTCATCGTCACTCTGGTGGGGGCGTTGGCGCTCATGCCCGCTGCGAAGCAGCAGAACAAGATCGAGGATGGCGCCGAGTTCGCCAGCGTGGAGACGACCCCACGTCCGGGTCGCAAGTTGCGCGTGACCACCGTGGCGGTGGGGGCGCTGGTCGTGGCCGTGGCCGCGTCGTTCCTCGGACCGGCGACCGGGATCGGGTCGGTCGGCGAGGCATTCGATCCCCACAAGAAGGACAACATCCGTCCGGAGATTGATCTCGACGGTGACGACGCCGTTTCCTTGGCCACGAAGTGGCAGACGATCCGCCGTGAGGAGCCGTTGGACCTGTTCACCGTGACGGGCCCGGACATCCCCGAGGCCGTCAACTGGGTGGTCAACGGAAAGTTCGACGGTGTCGCCTGGAGCAGCCTCACCACCTTCGATCTCATCGAGGACGGCGTCGCCTACGACGGCCCGCGGGCGAAGTTCACCGCCGAGGGGA
>JAKOZM010000220.1 GCA_029779995.1 Actinomycetes bacterium | reverse complement strand
CCGGCGGCGGCCGGCCACCCAACTTCGACACCGGGATGTACAGGCGCCGCAACGTCGTCGAACGGTGCTTCAACAGGCTCAAACAATGGCGCGGAATCGCCACCCGCTACGACAAAACCGCCCGCAACTACCGGAGCGGGATCCTGCTGGCCTCGATCGTTCTGTTCTGGTTATGAACGATTACCAGACACGCCCTAGTCGAGACCAGCGAGTACGTCTCTGCCTCCGACGTCGTGATCACCGACGTCTTGCCGGACGGCTTCTGCCCCCTCGACGAGACGCGCTCCTTCTGGCCGGCGGCCCCAGGCGACGCGTGCGCGGCGGGCGTTGCCTGGCCGACCACGTCCTACGACATCGCGGCTGGCTGGACGGGCAACTCCTACAACCTTCCGTTCGTGGCGGTGACCGTTCCCAACGTGGTCGTGAATGGAAGCAACCAGACATCAGTGACCTTCCCGGCCCGCATGCTGCCCGTGTACCGAGCCACCGGCCTGCCGACCCTGGCCGGGGACTCGTTCCTCAACACGGCGACCCTGACGGGCACCACGACGTCCATCCCGGCGGTCTCGCCGACCGAGACCGGTTCGGTCCTCGACGTCAAGGACGCCTCGGATGAGCGGCTGGGCACTGTCCTGCCCACGATCAGCAAGCAGATGAAGCCGCGGCCAGCAGACCCGGGCGTGCAAGGAATGGACTGCGACCCCACCGTCGGTGACCCGTACGGGGACTGAGCGACGTTCTCCGCCGATCAGGCAAGCTTCCGCAACGGTGATCTGCTCTGCTTCCGGCTGCGAGTCGATTTCCCCAACATCACCACGGGCAGCGTGCAGGTCACCGACTTCCTGCCTGCGGAAACGGCCTACGTGACCGGCTCCGCGGTGGTGACTGCGGGCTCCACGGCGAGTGCCTTATTGGATGAGGACCCTCTGAAGTGGCAGCTGGGCAGCGAGGTGACCAGCACGACGACACCGCCCACGACGATCTTCGCGGTCCCGGCCAACGGCTTCTTCGAGGTACGGTTCGCGGCCCGTGTACTGCGGCCGGCGTCCACGATCGCCCCAGACCTGACCGGCAACCTCATGAAGATGCGGACGGTGAACACCCTGGGCCAGGCTCAGTCCTACCGCACCCAGCAGGATTTCACCCTGCTCCCGCCCCCCAATCTGAGCATCGCCAAGGGTGTCCGCTCGACGACTGCTCCCGCAGCCGGGCCGTTGAACCCGCCACAGGATGGGCTCATCGTCCAGCAGGGTTCGGTGGCGACGTTCCAGGTGGATGTCAAGAACACGGTGCGCCCCGACGCTCCCCCGGCGAACTACTCGGCACGCGGCATCGAGGTGTGGGACGTGCTGCCCAAAGAAGTCAAGTGCGCCGCGATCAGCAACTTCCAGTACATCCCGACGGCTGGGGGTTCACCTGCCCCTCTCACGTCCTACGTCGTCTGCCAGGACCCGCCCCCGCCGGTCAACGGTCAGAGCGTGAACAGCTACATCAAGTGGACTCTGCCGGACCCCGACCTCAGCGACGCCTTCGCAGTCGCCCCCGACAAGAAGCTGTCCCTGCTGTACGACATGAACATTCCCAACCCGGTGAGCGTGAGCACGACCTTCACCAACACCGCCTATGTCCGCAGCTTCACCGCGTTCACCGACGAGACCGGCGAGACAGCCAGCTATTTCCCGGACAAGAACATCGACATCACCGTCCCTGAGGCCGACTACAACGCCCCGGAGATGAAAGACCCGTCGAACGTCAGGACGGCAGACGCAAGCGTCGCCAAGACCGGTTCGACCCAGATCGACGATGCCGATAACAACAACAACAAAGCCAGCCAAGCCACCATCGGCGAAGAGGTCTACTACAAGTATTCGGTGACGGTCCCCGCCAAGAGCACCGAGTACAACGGGGTGCTCACTGATTCGCTGCCCACCGGGATCGAGTTGGTGTCGGTGACGAACTGGGGACTGGCGGGTACACCCGATACCCAGCCGGCTGGCTTCGCCATCGACAACGCGACTGGAAAGCTGACCTTCCCGACGACCTACACGAACACGACCGACCAGGCACAGGTCTTCTTCGTCGAGGTGACGGCCAAGGTGACGAAAGCCGCGTCCACCTGTACCGGCGAGACGCTCACGCAGCCGTGTCTGGTCACCGCCAACCAGGTGCCCGGCAACAACCTGGGCAAGACGAACACCGCCCGGTTCAACAGCAAGGCGACCCTCGACGGGACACCCCTGCCCGAACGCACGGGCACCAAGACCGTCAGGGTCATGCAGCCCAACCCGACGATCACCAAGTCGGCGAACCCGGGGACCGTCTCCAGCAGCTCCGAGCTGATCACGTACACGCTGACGGCGAGCAACCCGGCAGGCCGCTCCCCGATGTACGGCGTGACCATCGTGGACTGCGTACCCGATCAGGTGGCGGTCGAGAGCGCTGGGACCGGCACCCTGGGCACCACACCGGATTGTGGGACCACACTGAACGCCTCCATCACGTGGACGCTGTCCCGGCTCGATCCCAGCACGTCCACCCCGCTGACCTACACCGCCAAGATCAAGGCCGGCTCGTCACCCAATGTGCAGTTCCGGAACACCGTGGCCATGAGCGGGACCAGCATGCCCGGCACTGTCGACGGTGAGCGCACCTACGTCACCGGCGCCAACGCGGACGTGCTGATCGCCGGCGGCGCGGTCGTCAAGGACGTCACTCCCGCGAAGGCGACCATCGGGCAGACCGTGACGTCAACCGTCGACGTCAAGCTGCCCGACGCGGCGTTCACGAACCTCACGGTCTTGGATGCCATGCCTGCCTACATCTCGGCGAGCTCGGACTTCGCGACGGTTTCGGTGAAGTGCTTCACCACCGACTCCAACTACGCGAATCCGGTGGACTGCTCCACCCCGAACGTCAGCTACGACTTCTTGGCCCCGACACCGGCCACTGTGGGCTCCACCGGGCAGACGGTGGGCTGGGCTTTGGGCACCCTGTCCGATCCAGGCAAGCACCGCATCATCCGGATCACCTACACCTCGAAGGTGACCGACCTGGCGCCGAACGCGGCCGGAACCGTACGGGAGAACACCGCCTCAGCACGCTACGGATACACGAACAAGCCGACGACCGTGGCCGAGGCACTGCAGTCCCCCTCCACGTTGATCGGCTCTGGCTCGGACTCCTTCACCATCACCGAACCCTCGTTGTCGATCGTCAAGAAGGTCAATGACCAGGACGCCATCTTCATTGGTCCCGGGTTCAACTTCACCTACAAGCTCACGGTGACGAACGCGACTGGCGCCAACGTCAGTGATGCCAACAACATCACGATCACCGATGACATCCCTGCTGGCATCGAGGTCGTGGGCACCCCCTCCGACGGCGGCCAGATCAACGGGAACACCATCACCTGGACGATCGCCTCGCTGGCGCCCGGCGCGGACAAGACGCTGTCCTTCGACGCCCGGCTGAAAGCGCCCGCCACGGGCGACCAGATCAACACAGCCACGATCGGGGAGTACTACAGCCTGGCCTCGAAACAGGGCCGCAAGTACACCGGGGGGTCGGACACCGCGAAGGTCACACCGGTCCTGCCGGCACTGACGATCGCCAAGCAGGCCTCGGACGCGCTGGCCTACATCGACGATCCGTACACCTGGACCATCGTCGTGTCTAACGCCTCCGGGGTGACGGCCTACGACGTGGACGTGGCTGACACCCTGCCCCCGAACTGGTCCTACGAGACTGGCTCGGCCCAGTGGGTGATCACCGGTGGGACGCCCACTTCCCTGGAGCCGACCGGCACTGCACCGAACATCGCGTGGAACGACATCGCGGACCTGCCGACGGGCAAGAGCCTGACCATCACCTTCCAGGCTGTGCCGGGTGAACTCGTCACTCAGTCACCGGGCGTGGGACTGGGCACCCGCCACACCAACACCGCCACCTCCACCTTCACCCTCGGCCCGGCCGGGCAGAGTTGGGGTACTGGCACCGCGGGTGAGGCGACGGCCTACACAGAGATCGCCGCGGCGGATCTGCAGATCGTCAAGTGGCACGTCACCGACTACCCGCCGGCCTGGCAGGTGAAGAAGAACGAGGTGGTGCCGGGCACCGATTTCACCTGGAAGCTGCAGGTGAGCAACAACGGTCCCGATCCGAGTTTCGGCCCCTTCACCGTTGTGGACACGCTTCCGGCGGGGGTGTCCTTCCAGAGCTACAACGACGCCAGCGGCTGGTCCTGTACAGCGGTCGGGCAGACGCTGACGTGCACGAATCCCGGACCCGGCAAGGGCCTGCCAGCGGGTGACAGCCTGCCGGACATCGAACTGCTGGTCAGCGTCGACGCCGGGGTCACCGGGGACCTGCTGAACATCGCCACAGTCACCGGTAAGACCCTGGACACCAACCCAGCGAACAATGAGGCTCGCGACAAGGTGTCAGCCCGGCCGCTGGCGGACCTGCAGATCGTCAAGAGCCGCACGAAACCATATGTCGTGGGCGGACAGGTCACGTACACGCTGGCCGTGACCAACCTCGGCCCCTCGGTATCGGTGGCCCCGATCACGGTGACGGACACCCTGCCGGCGGGGCTGTCGATCGCCTCCATCAGCAGCGGAGCCTGGGACTGCTCGCCGACCACGGGCCCGGCCTCTGAGATCACGTGTACCGCGGACTTCGACATGCAGCCGAACACGCAGGCGGACCTGATCAAGATCACCGTGGACGTCCTGGAGGCGCCGGGGACCCCGGAGGCAGTCAACACCGCGACGGTAACCCCGACCACTGAGGACTACGACGAGACGAACAACACCTCGTCGGTCAAGGATCCAGTAGTGGCTGAGGTGAAGCCGGGGATTTCCAAGAAGACCACGGGCGCAAACCCTGTGGTTGCCGGGGAGAAGACCGAGTTCACGATCACCGTCACCAACCAGGGGCCCGCGAAGGCCAAGAACGTGAAGGTGGTCGATGAGTTGCAGGCGGGACTGCGCGCCACTGCGGCCAGCGGCCAGGGCTGGAGTTGCGACGTGGGCGGCGGGTCGGTCGTGACCTGCACACGGGCCAACTTCGCAGTCAAGGACTCGCCGTCGGACATCGTGATCAGCGCCGACGTCGACAAGTCCGTCCCGGGAGGTACGACCCTGCAGAACACCGCAACCGTCACCACGACCTCCCCGCAGCCCGGCGGCGATCCACTGCCCGCCGTGTCCACGGTTGATGTGATCGCCAAATCGGACCTGTCCGTGGTGAAGACTCACGAGGGCGGGCCATGGACGATCGGCCAGCAGGGGGTGTGGCGGGTGCGCGTGACCAACAATGGCCCCTCGGACAACCCCGGTCCCATCACGATCACGGACACTCTGCCGAGCGGGAACACCTTCGTGTCCGCCACCGGTGGGGGCTGGGCGTGCAGTGCCTCCGGACAGACGGTCACCTGCGTGCTGGCTTCCGGTCTGCTGGTCGGCCAGTCCGCGGAGGTCAGCCTACGGGTCGACGTGGTGCGGGGAGCCTTCCCCGAGGTCGTCAACCCGGCTGAGGTGAGTTCTTCGGTTCCGGACACGAATCCGGACAACAACCGCGCTACCGACCAGGTTGCGGTGAGGCGAGCCGAGCAGACCGCCGAGAAGCTGCCCCCGAAGCCCACTGTGCTGCCCGTCAGCACGACCGAACAGGGTCAGAAGATCCGCACGCGGGTGCGCTGCACGCCGAAGAAACCCTCGGCGGCAGGTGAGGTCAGCTACTGCCAGGTAAAGCGCACCAACGGCACCATCCGGATCAAGATCGTCGGGAGTAAGCCGGTGAAGGTGACCGTTATCCAGCGGGCGCGGGGGAACGCCAGTTACGAGCCCTGGAAGCGCGTCATCCGGTACACGCTGCGGCCGTAGTTCGCGTGTTGGCACCCGGCGGAAGCTCGACAACGTGATGGTCTACGGCTGTTGATCTTCCGCTGGCGGGCTTTGCGGTTCAAAGTTCCGCACGAAGGCGATGACGATGCGCAACTTTGACCCTTCGAGCGCCCGATACGAGTGATATGTCCGGTCTGGGAGGGTCAAAACCCCGCAGACCTCGGCGCCGAGTCCGGTTTCGTGCGCACCTTTGAACCGGCATCGACCCTGACTCGGCGCCAGGCGCGACGGTAACTCATGAAATAGTCCAGCCTTCAACTATGTTGGACCTATCATGGTTGCCTTCGACTCACTGCTGCCCGAAGCCCAGCGCCGCGCCAGCCAGCGCGCGGCATGGCAGGACGGCGACGCACCCCTGCCGTCCCTGTACATCAGCCACGGGGCTCCTCCGCTGTTCGAGGAGGAAACCTGGATGCGCGAACTGCTGGGCTGGGCCGACCGACTGCCGATCCCCCGCGGCATCCTGATCGTCTCCGCCCACTGGGAAGCCGCGCCCCTGAGCCTCAGCGCTGTCAATCCCGGCAACGTCGTCTACGACTTCGGCGGATTCGATCCGCGCTACTACCGGATGCGCTACGACACCCCGGACGCCAGTGGCCTGGCAGCCGAGATCCTCGGCGTCCTGCCCGACGGTGTCCGCGTCCATCAGCACGCCAGTCGTGGTCTGGATCACGGCGCCTGGGTGCCGCTGAAGGTCATGTACCCCAACGCCGACATCCCGGTCCTGCAACTGAGCCTGCCCACCGACAGCCCCACCGCCCTACTGTCGATCGGTCGCTTCCTGCGGCCGCTGCGGGAGCGCGGCATCCTGGTGATCGGCTCCGGCTTCATGACCCATGGCCTGCCCTACCTCACCGCCGCGATGATCAACGGGGCGGTGCCGCAGTGGTCGCGCGACTTCGACCAGTGGGCCACCGAAGCCCTGCAGCGTGGCGATGTGGACGAACTGGCAGCCTACCGGGATCGCGCGCCAGGTATGACGTACGCCCATCCGACGGTGGAGCACTTCACCCCCCTGTTCGTCACTCTCGGCGCTGGTGGCACTGACATCACCACCGAGATCGACGGGTACTGGTGGGGCATGAGCAGGCGGTCGTTACAGGCCGGCTAGCCGCCTCACTCGACGAATAGCCCTGCCATCGACAACTCGTCGATCAGGGCATCGAGTTCGGCTCGGTCGGCACCCATGGCGCAAGCGATCTCATCGCGCGTGCGGCTGCCGTCCATCAATGCCACCGCCTGCCGGCTGGCGTCATCCTCCAGCCGCAGCGGTTCGTGCCGAAAGGTCGTCAGATACTCCCGGTCGCGCATCCCCGCGACGACCTTGGGCCGGGCCCCAGGTTTGCGGGCCAGTGCCGGCTCGGACCGCAGGTCGACCGCGCGGGCCCGATACAGCCGCAGGATGGCTCGCGGATCAGCGCGCAGGTCAGCCACCGGTACGGCGGCGGGCCAGGTGCGCGCCAGAAGGTCGAGATCGGCCTGCAGACGCTGATCGTCCACCTGTACCTCGACCCCGCTGAGCAGGCGGTATGCCCCTGGCCCAGTGCGCCGCGCCGGAGCCGATACCCACAGGTCTGGCAGCCTCACCGGACCGGGGTCACGCCAGGTCAGCAGGCTCTGCCGGTACTGCCGGTTGGTCAAGTAGTCCGACCACTGCTCGGCTCGCAACGGATCCGCGGGCAGACCCGCCAGATCGGCGGCATCGGCCAGATGCGACTCACCGAGGTATCGCAGACCATGCTCGCGGGCCGCAGCCACGAACTCGTCGAAGTACAGCGGTGTGTGCACCTCCTGCAGTTCGTCGTGACGCACCACATGGTCCGGCTTATCGGCAACTCGGCCCATCGCCAACTGCATGACTCGAGCGTTGTCGGAATCCACCTCGGCATCGATCACGGCACGCATCACCTCGCGTGCACGGTCCAGGTCGCCGCCACTCTCGCGGCGCAGAACCTCGCTGGCCATGGCGCGAATATGTGAGCCCGGCAGCGCGTCGTACGAGAGGTAACACACCCCGTCCGGGGCCAGGTGCCGCCCCACACACGCGAACACCGCTCCCGGATCCGGCACCCAGGACAGCACACCATGGGCGATCACATAGTCGAAGAGTCCGGCGTCCAGCTCTGCCAGGTCCGCCCGCTCCACCGCGACGTTGGGCGGCGCGTGCCGTTGCGCCGCGGCCACCGCATCGGCATCGATGTCCACACCCAGGAACGTGGCGTGGGGTGCGTAGGCAGCCAGCGCGAACAGGTTCTGGGCATCGGAGCATCCGATCTCCAGGACGCGTGCCCGGCTGGGCGGGGCCGCCGCCAACCCGTGCAGAGCTGCCTGCACGGCGAATCGATCGGGCTGCAGTTGCGTCAGCGGACGACTCGGGTAGGCCAGGGTCACCGCTGAATGGTCACGCTGGAAGGCGTCGTGCCGTTCGCGGTCTGCTGCAGGTAGGTGATCGTCGCACTGCTGAAGCCAACCGACAGGTCGTCGTGCAGACCGCCAGCACGACCGCCTGTGCGCATGGCATCGATCACCGGATCCTCCATCGCGATCCGCAGGACATCCGTGCCCACCGCGCCGGCCCTGCGTAGCACGATCGTCGTCGATCCCACGCCCGCGCCGGACGTGAAGGCGTTCAGCAGCCGGCCGGTAGCCCGATCAACGGGCTTGGTCATCGTGAAGGACAGGTACCGCGGGCTGGTCTGAGTCGAGGCACCAAAGCACAGGGTCCGGACATCGATCTCATTAGCGTGCTTGTCATCGACGGAGCCGCCGGGGATGCCAACTATCCTGAGGAACCCGTCGTACCCGACCGCTTTGACTGCTGGCTCGGTGGTGGTGAGCTCATCACAGCGGGGTTGCGTGCGGGCTGCGACCGGCGGTGCCGTGAGCTCCTGGACCGGCGCATCACCGGTCACCACACTGGCTCTTGTCCAGGTGAACGAGACGTCCTCGTCCAGTTCGCCGTGACCGCCGAAGCGGTGACCGTCGACAGTCAGTCCGGTGAACAGGTAGGTGGCCCGGAATGCAGTTCGCGGGTTCTCAACCGTGACCACGGCCTTGTCGATGACCCCCTGCGTGGCAAGGGCCTGGATCAGTTTTGGGGTAGCCACATCCAAGCGCTTCTCCACGGTGAAGACCCCGGCGTCGGCGTCATCAACCCCGCCCATGCAGAACGACTGCAGGTCGATCTCCCGGGAGTGCTTGGCCGCGACCGACTCACCTGGGATGCTGTCGATCCGCAAGAAGGCATCAACCTCACTGTGGGCCGTCGCCCGTTCGTTGGCGAGGGTGTCACAGGCGAGGTCCACGGGACTGGCCCCAGGCGGTCCGGGCGGTCCGGCTGGCCCGGCCGGACCCTGCGGACCAGCTGGACCTTCTTGCCCTTGCGCACCCACCGCCCCAGCCGGACCCTCGGGGCCCTCCGGACCAGCAGGACCCTCGGCACCCTCCGGGCCAGCAGGACCCCGTGGACCCGCCGGGCCTTCCGGACCGGCCGGACCCGCCGCCCCGGGTGCACCCTGCGATCCGGGCGCACCATCGGCACCGGCCGGACCAGCCGGGCCAACTGCCCCGGTGGCACCGGTAGGACCTTGCACTCCCTGCGGTCCTGGCTCCCCGCGCACGTTCCACCGCACCACCTTGCCCTTGCGGCAGGTGGGTTCGTCGGTGCCGACCTGACTCAACTCCCCCTTGCGCAGACAGGCGTAGAACACGTCATCGGCTCCCTGGGCCGGCGGCACAGCCGCCACGCCGAGCAGCACGCCGAAGGAGGACAGCGACGCTATCGCGGCGACGTTGGTCATGAGGGACACTGTCCGCCCTGACCACCGCCGGGGTCAAGAGGGGTCATGTTCGGTTCAGCAGTTCCCGGACGTACACGGAGTCCACGACAGACTCCACGAAGGACGTCATCTCGGCCTTCGCGGGCGGGACAGCCAGACCCTGCCGCCATGTGCTGTCTCGCCCCGGCAGCCCCACCAGCCGCGACCCGAGGTCGTAGACGCCGAACACCACCTCCAGGTTCGCACCCAGATGATCAGCGTAGATCCTGCGCAACGCGTCCGCGCCGAGCGCCGCGTTGAGCACCACGGCTGTGGCCAGCAGGGCGTCCCGGTATCCCGGCCATTCCGCCCGGTCGTGGCCGTACTTGGTGCGCAGCACCATGTCAGCGCCTCGCACGGCAGCCATGATCGAATCCACCACCGAACGCAGGGGCAGGTTGGCACTGAGCACGAGGTAGGTCGTCGGATCCAGGTAGGCCTCGACCGCCGCCCGCACCGCGCCGCAGCCCATGTGGCCCACGATGGCCACGACCCGGATGGACGGCAGGTTGTTGATGGCGAAGTCCAAGCTGCCCACGGTGGCACCCTCCAGCACGTTGCCCGCCACCCGCACGACGAACATGTCGTTGGCGGGCTGGGAGAACACCAACTCCAGCGGTACCCGCGCATCCGCGCAGCCCAGCACCGCGGCGATCGGCGTCTGGGCGTGCACGCCGATCCCGATCTCAGCGGCCGAAACCGGGATCACGTACCGCTGACTGCCTTCCCTTGCCAGGTCCGCAAAGGCCCGGTTCCCTCGCTGCAGCGTGAAGATCGCCTCCTCGGCGGTGGCCGGCTGCTCGGCCGAAGGCTCGTTGGCCGGGTCGTACTGGTAGACGATCTCGATCACGGGTCCATCTTGGCGTGCGTAGCGCGCTCAGTGCCCGACCATCTCGTTGACGGCCGCGTTCTTGCCCGGCAGCAGCCGCCAGGCCGCTCCCGCACCCAGTATCAGCACGGCCGCACCTGCCCAGGTCGTCATCTGCAACGCATCGGTGAAGGCCACGTGCACGGCGTCGGTCAGCGAGGTCGCGAACGCCGGAGGCAGCCCCGCCATCGCCTCGAACGCCTCCCCCGGCGACTGCTCAGCCGCTCGGGCCACCTCAGCAGGCAACCCGTCGGGGAGGCGCAGCGTCGCCTGATACACCGCGGTGAGGATGCTGCCCAGCAGCGCGATGCCCAGGGCGGTGCCCAGTTCGTACCCCGTCTCGGAGACCGCCGAGGCGGCACCAGCCCGATCCTTGGGCGCGACGGCCAGCACCGTGTCCGAGGCGATGGTCAACGCCAGGCCATCGCCGGCGCCGATCAGGAACAGCGGGATGGCGAAGGCCAGGTAGACGGTGGAGTCAAGGACAAGGGCAATGCCGGCCATGCCCACCCCGATCGCCAACAGACCGCCGGCGACCACCGGGCCACGGCCCAGGCGGCGCATCATGTTACCTGCGACCAGCGCTGCCACGAGGGCCGCGACCGTGGCCGGCAACTGGAACAACCCCGCCTGCAGCGGTTCGAGACCCTTGATGAACTGCAGGTACTGGGAGAAGAAGAACACTGATCCGGCCAGACCGAAGACCGCCAGCATCGTGGCGAGCACAGCGCCGCTGAAGGGCCCCGACCTGAACAGCCGCACGTCGACCAGCGGATGATCCAGCACCAACTGCCGGCGCACGAACCAGGTCGCGGCGATCACGCCCATCACACCCACCACGACGTACTGCGTGGCCATGCCCTCGATGGCCAATTCCTTCACGGCGTAGACCACGCCAATGATGCCGACCAGGGATAGTCCGACCGACAGCACGTCGAGCGTGCCCGGATTCGGATCGCAGGACTCGTGCAACGACGGCATCCCGATGAGGAACACCAAGGCCATGATGGGCACGTTCACCAGGAACACCGACCCCCACCAGAAATGCTGAAGCAGGATGCCCCCGAACAGGGGTCCGGCCGCGGCGCCGGCAGCCCCCATTGCACTCCACACCCCGATGGCGAAAGAGCGTTCCACCGGATCACTGAACGTGGAGCGCATCAGCGCCAGGGTCGAGGGCATCAAGGTGGCGCCGGCGACGCCCATCAGGGCACGGAAGGCGATGAGTTGTTCGGCGCTGGTGCTGTAGGCGGCGGGGATGGAGATCAGCGCGAAGGCGGTGCCCCCGATGAGCAGCAGGCGTTTGCGCCCGACGCGGTCCCCGAGATTGCCCATGGTGATGAGCAGGCCCGCGAGGACGAAGGAGTAGATGTCACCGATCCACAGCACTTGGCTGGCGGTGGGCTGCAGATCCTTGACGATGCTCGGGGTGGCCAGACTCAGCACGGTGCCGTCGACGGCGACCAGGAACACCGCCAGGCTCATCGCCGTCAGCGCCCACCAGCGCCGGGGGTCCTTGCTCGTCATGACCACCTCCCCCGGCAAGGCTAGGGGAGGTGGTCACGCCGTGTCAGACGGTGGTGCGGCGACGACCCCGATTGAGGATGGCCGACGCGATGCCGACCACGATCAGCGAGCCGATCAGTGCGCCGATGATGCCGCCCCAGTCGAACTTCTGGGTGTCTCCGATCCCGAGCAGGCTGGTGAACACCCAGAAGCCCAGCAGTGCGCCCACCAGACCCAGGACGATCGACAGCAGCCACGAGACGGGCCCCGACATGTGCTCAAATGCGTCCCCGGGGATCAGCATGCGGGCCACAGCGCCGCAGACCAGCCCCAGCAGGATGACCGAGATGATGTTGCCTTCCATGGTGTACCTCCCTTAGGCGGACCCCGTGCGGATCCATGCCGGGGAAGTGCCCGGATGATCGGATTCCAGACCCGGCGCGGGCAAGACGACCAGAGTCCTGGGCGGGGTGTGAAGGTCTTGCTTCCCGCCGGGGGGCGGGCGCTTGAGGTCAGGGGTCTTCGAGGGTGCTGCGGTAGACCCGTCCGGTGGGGCTGGTCCATTCCAGGATGTTTCCGGGGAGTCTGCGGACGGTCCATCCGGTGTGGGTTTTGAGGCGGTGATGGTGCCGGCATAGACAGGCGAGGTTGTCGGCATCGGTGGGCCCGGCCGGCCAGGGGGTGAGGTGGTCGAGGTCGCAGCGGCGGGCGGGGCGCTGGCAGCCGGGGAAGCGGCAGTGCCGATCCCTCACCTGCACATACCGCCGCATCGCAACACTGGGGGCGTAGCGGATGCCCATGGGTGGGCGGGTCAGGATGGTCACGGAGGGTGTGTGCAGCCGGGCCAGCAGGTCGGCGGCGTGACCATCACTGATCGGGCCGTACCCTTCGATCTCGGCCCCGCCGTCAGTCATGATCACGGTCACCGGGACCTGCTGGGCCGGGCTGATCCCCGTCAACAACTCCACGAACGTGTCCGCCTGATTGACGTCCCGCGACCCGTCGGTGCTGCGGCAGGCCACCCGCACCGACGCCATACAGGCGCTGGCTTCCTCGGCGGTGAGGTAGGCGGACAGGGTGGCCATCCCGTCCGGTTCCGGGCTCAGCCACACCCCCCGATGCTTCCGGGCCCGCTTACGACGGCGTTCGGCGGCGTCGGGGTCGATCCGGTCGACCTGGCGGGTCAGCCACGGACGCAACTGCGACTTCGTGTGGGCGGCCGCGTAGGTGATGGCCCGGTCGGCCACCTCCCGCCGGTCGGACAGCGAAAGCCCGCTGGTGGCGCGGACGATCTCCCGCACCGTGCCCAGATCGATCCGGCCCTCAGCCAGGGCAGCCAACACGGCGGGCAGGTCGGTGACCACATCCACCGCCACATCGACCATCGCCGACGCGACACCGGGGCTCCACAGCATCGCGCAGGCGATCTCCGGCGGGCACGGATCCACCACCACCCCGTCGGGGTCGGCACCAGCCTCGCTCTCCTGGTACACCTGATGGAACGCCACCAGCTGCCGGGCGTGGAAGAACCCGATCATCGCCTCCGCGGCCTTCGCGACCTCCAGCGGGTCACCGTCGGGCAGCATCGCCTCCAGCGCCGCAACCATTGATTGATCCATACCCCAACCATAGAACAGGGGTACGACAAAACAATCTCTCAATTAGGACCTATGGACAGAAATGACACAACCCACAGAAGAGAACCTCACATCCACAACGCGAGGGCGCACGGCCGAGTTGTGCGGACGGGTGTCGCTGGAGTGTCATTCAGCTTGCGTTCCAACCAAACCAGCGTTCCCAATGGTCATCAACGCATGAGGTCCCGACAACCACGTCTCGGTTCGTCGGACACACCCCAATTCCTTCGGTTTGCCCCTTCGCCGCAGACCCACCGCTCGAGGCGCGCAGGAGGCCATCGCGGGCTTTCGCAACCACTAGGTTGAGCACGTGGTGGTGGAGGTCACGAGGAACGACGTCGTTGCTTTTCGTGTGCGCGCCCATCATCTGTCCCACGGCTCGCGGGCTCGCGACCTGGTCGACGCGGCCGGAGCGTGCGGTGTCCAGAACAGCCCGCCGGGGTCTGGGCTGCTGGCCCTGCACGCTCGGGCGCCGGACGTCACGCAGGCGCAGTTCGACGTGGCCCTGACACAGGACAAGACACTGTTGCAGACCTGGTGCATGCGGGGTGCGCCGTACATCTTCCCAACTGCTCTGGCCCCGGTGTTCACTGCCGGGGTCCTGCCCCCGACCGAGGACGGCCTGCGGCACTTCCTGCCTGGCGTCGTGCCCGTGGTCGATGAGCTCGGCCTTAGCCTCACGCAGATCGTGGAACTGGTGCGAGACGAGATCCGCGACGTCCTGACAGGCCGCCGGCTCGCCATCACTGAGATCGGCGTGAAAGTCGCCGAGCGGATCGCCGTGCGACTCTCGACCAAGCAGCGCGTCATCTGGCTGAGGGAAGGTCCCTATGCGTCCGGTCAGGCCGTGGGCGCGGGGGTCGTCCACTTCGCCGTCCGCGTCCTCGCTCTGCAGGGCGTGGTCTGTTTCGCTGCCCGTGAGGGCAGGAAGGCGCCCTTTGTCCTCATGGACGAGTGGCTGGGCGCCGCTCTCCCGAGCCTCGACCCAAAGCCCGCGCGCGCCGACCTGCTGCGCTGCTACCTGCGCCGTTACGGCCCCTCCACGCGGGCTGATTTCGCAGCATGGCTAGGGGTACGCGCTGCGGACGTGGACCCGTGGTGGACCGAGGTCGAGGATGAGCTCGTAGACGTGCAATGGGGGCGGACGGGGTGGCTGCTCGCCGAGGATCTGCAGGCGTTGCAGTCGGCGCCCCCGCCACGCGGTGCATGGCTGCTACCGCCGCATGACCCCTACACGCAGGCGCGTGACCGGCAGACGATTGTTGAGCAGACCCACCTCCGGGACGTGTACAGAGGCGTGGGTGCCCCAGGCGCAGTCCTCTTGGACGCGGAGATCGTTGCCACCTGGCGGGCCCGGAAGACCGCGCGGTTGCTGTCGATCGACATCAGACCCTTCCACCGCCTGTCAGCTGGGGACAGGAAACGGATAGAGGCGGCAGCTGCGAGGGTCGGGGTCCTGAGGGGTGCGGCGATGGTGGAAGTCAGGATCGTCTGATCCACGGCGGGCCTGTTCGAGCTTGGAGCGAGCGGTTCAAAGATCCGCGCGGAGGCGGCTCCTGGCCCCCGATATGCGCAACTTTGACCCTCCCGAACCGGGCATACAACGCATTTCGGGTACTGCGAGGGTCAATGTTGCGCATCCATCTCGTCATCGTGCGGACCTTTGCACCGCACCACGCGCCAAGGGGTTGCCGACCGCGGTGGGTGATCCGGGCGGCACTTCGGTGGAGCGATTCATGGCTCTCGTACAGGACGCCTACGGCGGTCCATCCGAAACACATCAGATCGGGAATACCTGCTCCTGCAGGCTTGGCTCACGGTGGGCCTGGGTCACGTCTGCACGCTGGCCAGGAGTCTGAGGGAACAACCTCAGGCCATCAACCCGGCTTCGTATGCGTACACCACCGCATGCACGCGGTCGCGTAGCCCGAGTTTCATCAGGATGTGTTTCACGTAGGTCTTCACGGTGCTCTCCGCCAGGTACATCTGCTGGGCGATCTCCCGGTTGGACAGGCCGTGACCGATGTGGATGAGAACCTCGCGTTCGCGCTGGGTCAAAGTGTCGAGGTCGCCGAGTTCGATGGGCAGGGCCGCGCCACTGGTGGTCCGTGCGAACTCCCGCATCAGGCGTCGGGTCACCGACGGCGAGAGCAGCGCGTCGCCACCGGCCACGGTGCGGATGCCATCCAGCAGGTCCTCAGCGCGAGTGCGCTTGAGCAGGAAGCCACTGGCACCGGCGCGCACCGCCTCAAACACGTAGTCGTCGAGTTCGAACGTCGTGAGGATGATGACTCGGGGGACCTCATCGCCAGCATCGGCAGACGTGAGCCGGCGCGTGGCCTGCAGGCCGTCGGTCCCGGGCATGCGGATATCCATCAGCACAATGTCCGGCTGCAGGTCTCTGCAGAGCCTGACCGCATCATCGCCGTTGTCCGCCTCGCCCACCACGTACAGGTCAGCCTGGGTCTCGATCATGAGCCGCAGCCCCGTGCGCACCAGGGTGTCGTCGTCGACGATCAGGACGCCGATCATGTCGTGACCTGGGTGTGGACCTGCCCCGATGTCGTCTGCCCGAGCGGCAGGCTCGCACGGACCGCGAAACCGTGCGGGGCAGTCGGCCCGGCCTGCAGATGCCCGCCGAGCACCTTCGCCCGTTCGGTCATCCCGGGGATGCCACGCCCGCCACTGGCAGGGGATCGGGGTCCACCGCTGGCCCCGTCGTCCACCACGCACACGTGCAACTGGGAGGCGGTGCAGGACAACGTGACATCGACGTGGGCGTCCGGCGCATGTTTGAGGGCGTTGGTCAGCGCCTCCTGTGCGATGCGGTAGGCCGCGGCTCCGACGTGACGGTTCACCGCAGCGTCGCAGCCGTCATGGAAATCGATGTCGGCCCCGGCGCTGCGCAGTTCGGCGACCATCCCGGCGATGTCCGCCACGCCCTTGGCCGGGGTCAGGTCGGCGACGCCGGACTCGTCGAGCAGACCGAGCATCCGATCGAGGTCGGTCAGGGCGTTACGTCCGAGGGTCTCGATCTCGGTGAGCGCTTCGAAGGTCCTGTCCGGGTCGTGCGACAGTCGGGCCGCCCCCGCCTGCAGCACCATCACATTCACCGCGTGGCCGACCGCATCATGTAACTCCCGGGCGATCCGGGTGCGTTCATCGGCGACGGCTTCAGCGGCCACCCGGTCCTGGTGTGCCTCGAGATGGTCGACGGTCTGTGCGAGAAGTTCGGCCCGCTCGCGATTGCTGCGGATGGTCACGCCCACCAGCCAGCCCAAGCCGAACAGCAGGAACCACACGACGATCACCAGCGGGTCGGGATCCCCGGGACCGTAGAAGGTGGTCGTGGACATGGTCAGCGCGGCCAGGCCCACAAAGCCCGAGGAGACGCGGATCGGCCGGGTCAGGGCGACAGAGTAGGCGAAGAACGGGATCGCCAGCGGGGCGTTGCTGTCGCCCAGGGTGGCACTGGCCAGCAGGTAAAGCACGGTGGCGGCAAGTAGGGCGGTCACCGGGAACGCTCGTCGGACGAGAAGCAGTGCGATGGGGGACAGGGCCAGTAGCCAGCCGACGCCGGCCACCGCACCGTACTCATCGACGTAGGCGTCGCTGCGCAACGAGACCACCGTGATCCACATGAACAGTCCCGCGAGCGCGGCGTCACCTGCGAACCACCAGCGACTCTGCTGGTGTTTGCGGTCGGCGTGGGTCCAACTGCCCATGTGCTTCACAGTACCTGCGCGAGCCGGCGCTGCCGTCCCCCTGCGGAGGTACCCCGGACACCCCCGCAGGACGAGGGATGTGGGGGGATTACACCAGGGGTCTGCGGCGCCAAGGTGGAAGGGAAGCGACAGGAGTCCATCATGAGTACCGAGCAGATCGACCGCAGTCCCAACCGCCGTATCGCTGTGTCAGCCGCACTCGCGCTCACCGCCGGGTGGGCAGTGGCTGCTGGCTGGTGGACTCCGCGTGGACCTTTGACGTCGCAGGAAGCGATCGCCTCGATCATCGTCAGTCTGGCTGTGGGAGGCATCGCCGGCTTCCTGGTCGGCAGCCGGTGGACGATCCTCGTGACTCCGCTGGTCTTCGCGACGGTGTTCGAGGTGGTCCGGCTCGGCGTGGACGGCCCGATGGTCGATGGTGTTCACACCAGCTTCTACGGGGCGCTGGCCCTGATCACCGGCCGCGGCTTCCAGGCTGGGTTGACGCTGATCCCGCTGGCCCTGGGGTCGGCGTTGGGTGCGGGCGGGTGGCGGGCGCGGCACGGCAGGATGTCGTCACGGTGGTCCCGCGTCGTAGGCCGCGGCGGCGCGGTGATCGTGGGGTTGGCGTTGCTGGTGCTGATGATCGGCCTTGCCCGGCCGGCCACCACCGCGCCGATAACCGGGCCGGACGGACAGCCACTGGCCGGTTCGGTGGCCGAGCTGACGACCATCACCGCGGGTGGTCACGAGTTGCCTCTGATGATCCGTGGTACGAGCACGGACAACCCCATCCTGCTGTTCCTGCCCGGTGGACCGGGTGGTTCCGAGTTCGGTGCCATGCGCAGGCATCTGCCCGCGCTGGAAGAGCACTTCACGGTCGTCACCTGGGATCCGCGCGGCGCCGGGACCGCCTATGACGAACTCGACCCGGTGAGCACGGTGACCGTCGCTGGGCACGTCGGGGACACGATCGCTGTGACGGACTACCTGCGCGAGCGGTTCGGGCAGGACGGCATCTATCTGCTCGGACAGTCCTGGGGCTCAACGCTGGGCGTGATGGCCGTGCAGCAGCGCCCCGAGCTCTACCGGGCCTTCATCGGTACCGGCCAGATGGTGAGCCAACTGGCCACCGACCGGATCTTCTACCAGGACACCCTGGCGTGGGCGCGGCGCATCGGCGACACGGGCCTCGTGGAGCAGCTGCAGACTGCCGGCCCGCCCCCGTATCACGCGATGTTCCCCTACGAAACCGCGCTGTCGCACGAGCAGGACGTGTACTCCTACGACCACAGTGCGAACTCCGAGGGCTCGGGGCAGATGTCGGAGAACCTGCTCGTGCCGGAGTACACCCTGATCGACCAGATTCACGTGATCGGCGCGTTCATGGACTCGTTCGCCGCCCTCTACCCGCAGCTGCAGGACGTGGACTTCCGAAAGACCGCGACCAGCTTCGACCTGCCCGTGTTCTTCGTCCAGGGCGCTCACGAGGCCGATGGCCGGGCGCGGCCGTTCGCGCAGTGGTACCCGATGATCGAGGCGCCGATCAAGGACCTGGCGGTCTTGCAGACGTCCGGTCACCGACCCCTGTGGGAGCAGCCCGACGAGTTCGTGGACTACCTGGTGACGACCGTTCTGGACAAGACCACCGATGGGTCGTGATCGGAAAGCAGGACCCAGGCTCCCCGAAGGTACGTGCCGCGACAACCCTCCGGCACGTACCTTCGGGGTGTAGAAGCCGGCGGACGACCGCCGA
Source organism: Actinomycetes bacterium (assembly GCA_029779995.1). Next base: position 13,332 of record JAKOZM010000220.1, on the reverse strand, counting down.
GGCTGCGGAAATGTCAATTCGGTCAGAAACCGTGACATCTGTATAGCTATCGCTATACAGTTCGATCAAGCCGCAAGGGATCACACGCCGGGCACCTCGCTTCTTGACACCTGCCCGACGGGAAGGAGCTTCAATGCAGAACACCGCCGACCACTGGGATGTCGTCATCGTGGGATCCGGATTCGGTGGCTCAGTCGCCGCCCTCCGGCTCATCGAGAAGGGCTACCGGGTGCTCGTCATCGAGTCCGGCCGGCGCTTCACCGACGACGAGCTTCCCAAGACCTCGTGGCGGTTGCCGAAGTTCCTGTGGGCACCGTCCGTGGGGATGTTCGGCATCCAGCGGCTGAATCTGCTCAACGACGTACTCGTACTGTCCGGCGCGGGAGTTGGTGGGGGTTCCCTGGTCTACGGCAACACTCTGTATGAGCCGCTGGACGACTTCTACGAGGACCGGCAGTGGAGTCACATCACGAAGTGGCGTGACGAGCTGGCGCCCCACTACGCGCAGGCGAAGGTCATGCTGGGAGTGGTGGAGAACCCCGTCGAGACCCCCGCCGACCGGGTGATGCTCGAGGTCGCGCGCGACATGGGGATCGCCGACACGTTCCACCGCACGCAGGTCGGGGTCCTGTTCGGCGATCAGCCCGGCAAGGATGTGCCCGACCCCTACTTCGGAGGGGCCGGACCCGCCCGCACCACGTGCAACGACTGCGGCGCCTGCATGAGCGGATGCCGGGTCGGCGCCAAGAACACCCTCCCCAAGAACTACCTGCACCTGGCCGAAGGGCTCGGGGCGCAGATCCTTCCCCTGACCACGGTGACCCGGATCGCACCGCAGCCCGGTGGCGGGTACGAGGTGTCGATGCGCGCCGCGGGTCCGGGCGCCGGTGGCCCCGAACGGACCCCCGTGACAGCCGACCACGTGATCCTGGCGGCAGGCACCCTGGGCACGCAGGGGATCTTGCACCGCATGAAGGACGATGGCACGCTGCCGCACCTGTCGGACCGGCTGGGTCAGCTGACCCGAACGAACTCCGAGTCCGTGCTCACTGTGGAGGCTCGCGATCTCGAGGTCGACTACTCCACCGGCCCGGCCATCACATCCTCCATCCATCCCAATCCGCAGACCCACGTCGAGCCGGTCCGGTACGGCAAGGGCAGCAACGTCATGGGCTTGCTCAGCACGGTACTCACCAAGGGAGATCTCCCCGGCGAGGCGCCCGTGCCCCGCTGGCGGCGATTCGTGTCCGCGGTGAGGCATGACCCAGCTTCCTTCCTGCGATCGATGTCCGTGCGGCGCTGGTCGCAGCGCACAACAGTCATGCTGGTGATGCAGAGCCTGGACAACTCCCTGGACGTCTCACTCAAGCGGGGACGCTTCGGGCGCCGACTTTCTTCCAAGCAGGGGACCGGAGCCCCCAACCCCGCGTGGATCCCGGAGGCGCATGACGTCGCGCAGCGGTTTGCCGAAAAGACCGGTGGTGAGCCGCGAGGGACGTGGACCGAGGCCTTCAACATCCCCCTCACCGCCCACATTCTGGGTGGCTGCCCCATCGGTGACAGCCCCGACACTGGCGTCATCGACGCCTGGCAGCGGGTGTACGGTCACCCCGGTCTGCACGTCGTGGACGGGGCGGCGGTAAGTGCCAACCTCGGCGTCAATCCGTCTCTGACGATCACCGCGCAGGCCGAGCGCGCCATGTCCTTCTGGCCCAACCGGGGCGAGCAGGACCAGCGACCGGATCTGGGCGCCGGCTACGAGCCGGTACCTCCTGTGCGGCCCTCGCAGCCAGCCGTCCCCACGGGAGCGCCCGCCGCCCTGCAGTGGTGACTCGTGGCTGCGGCCGTGCGGGCGACTGAACCTGCGCAGGAACACATTCCGCAGGCCCCCAGGATGCTCTGGCTCAGCTCGGGGTCACGGCCCGCACGACCAGCGCGGCAGGGTTAGGGGGCGGGCATCAGGCCAACGGGGTAAGCACCTCACGCCACCGCTCATAGGCCAGGAAATGGCCCGCCCCGGTCACTTCTCGGTAGTCCACGTCGGGCAACCCGGCGACAAGTTCATGGGCCAGCGACACCGGCACGAACTCGTCTGCTGTGCCCTGCCAGATGGTGACCGGTCGCTGGACGGCCGACGGTGAGAAGCCCCAGGGCCGGCACATGGCGCGGTACTCCTCGACCATGCCCGACGGCTGCTGTAGAGCTTGCCGCATCCACTGTCCGAACCCGTCGAGCTCAGTCACGATCGTGTTGTCCGGGCCGCCTGAGGTGCGTGCGGTGAGACGGTGGATAGCGCCGGTGTTGCGACCCATGAGCTGAAACACCCGCCGGGCCGCGTTCGGGCGGTCCATGGACAAGTTGGCGAGGACCCGGTCGGTCCGGTTGAGCTGGTGCAACTGATCGCGGGCCAATGGCGGCACCGCGCCCACGACGACGACCTTCGTGGCGATCCCGGCCGCGCCGAGGGCCAACGCGTACTCGCTACCGAGGGACCATCCGAAGGCGCCGCACTCCTGCAGCCCGAGGTGCTTCAGCAAGGCCGCCACATCTGCGGGCCAGTCACCGGTCCGGCGGCCAGGCTTCGGGGAGGAGGCGCCCACCCCGGGCCGATCGGGAGAGATCAGTCGAATGCCGAGCTCGCGCGCGGCCGTGTCGGCGGGGCCGATGTCCAAGCCGCACACCAGGCCACCGTGATTGTTGACCACCGGTCGCCCGCGCGGGTCGCCATATTCGCGAAATGCGAGAACCCGGCCGTCGGACAGGCTCAAGATCACGTCGCGCACTCATGCAGGGTACGGGGTGTGCCGGCTGAGATCGGGACCCACGGCCGCGCGTTCCTAGATCCTCCGGCAGCTCATCGGCTTGACGATCGTGTTGATCGCGTAGGTCGTGGCTGTGCCCGGTGTGCCATCAGTTGCGACGGGGGTGAAGGTGGACAGGCCGACGATCTTGCCCTTCAGCGTCTTGGGGTTCAGTTGCAGGTTGTACTCCAGATCCCAGATCCCCGTGACCGTCGCGTCGAGGTCGGAGCCGTAACTGGTTCCGGTCAGCGCCATGTGAATGACCTTCGGGCCGGGGACGTTGTTGTTCGGCTTCGCCAGGGTTGCACTCCCGCTGAGGGTGTTGACGTAGTTGTCGAGGAGGACGTCGGCATTCGTGGCCTTCTCGACGCCGCTGGCCCACCAGAGTCGCTGTTTGGTGGGGTGATCGGCAGGGTCGACGTCGAGGGACAGGACACTCGTGGTGCCTCCCGGTGCGGGATATCCGAAGCGGAAGCAGTAGGCGCCGCCCTGGTCCATTGCCGTCTTGCTGGCAGCCTGCGCAGTGCTCGTGCCCGCCCAAGAGATCAGTGCGAGTGTGCCTGCCGCGCCTAATGCGGCCAGTTTGCGCGTGATCATGTCCTTTTCTCCCTCCCAGAGACTCCACTCGCAGGGTACAGCGGTTGCGGGCTTCTTCGGGGTTTGTGCCACACAGCTGATCGCAAGGCGCGGCTGAGATGACTAGCCTGAGCGTGGAGGTCACCATGAATCCCGCCGCCCGTCAGACCGTCCTGAACCTCATGCGTCATGCCTCACAGATGGACCCGGAGAGGCAATGGCTACGCAGCATGCCTGGCGTTTTCGGGATGGTCACGGGAGTTCCCTTCCCGACCCTCAACGGCGCGTGGCTGTATCAGGCCGACGCCGATCCGGTTGCGGTGTGCGACGTGCTGGGAGCCGTTGCTGACGAGGGAGCGCCCTACGGTCTGCAGGCTGTGCCCGAGTGTGTGGGCGTGGGGGAAGTCGTGGCCTGCTCGGTCGGCCTGACCCGCGGTCCGGACATCCCCCTGATGACTCTGCGCGACCCTGGCCCCGCCGTGCCCGTCGACGGTCTCGTGATGCGCGAGTTGCGGCATGCCGATTTCGATCTGCGTACCGAGGTTGCGGCGTCCGCATTCGAGGTAGACGCGGCGGCGATTCGTCGTGCAACCGCGCTGTTCGCGCCGATGCCGGGGTACCGCATGTTCATCGGTGAGGTGGATGGCGTGCCGGTGACCACCGCGGTGACCATCAGCGACACCGAATCGGTGGGGATCTTCGACGTCGCCACTCCGGCGCAGTTTCGCGGCCATGGGTATGGGGCGGCGATCACGGCCTATGCCACTCGGGCGGGGTTTGTTGGTGGCGTTTCCTGGGCCTGGTTGCAATCCAGTATGGAGGGCTTCGGAGTCTATGAGCGATTGGGCTTCCGCACAGTGGAGCAGTGGGCTCTTTGGCTGGCCGGTTAAGGAAGGCGCGAGCGGATCACTGCAACGGGTTGAACGCAGCCGGCACCAGGGCGAAGTCGCTGTCGGTGCTAGGGATGGGAACGCCATACCGGTGACTCTCGGGGGTGGGGGCTGCCATCGCCAGCCTGAACGCCGACGACCGCGCCAACCGTGCCAGCGCACAGATCGAAGCCCGCGGTGGCCGCCTGGGCGAGTTCGGATTCCCACAGGGGAATGGAGATCCTGTGATTGTGGAAGGGCAGCGACCATCCGGTCTGCTGCGGTCCGGTGCGGGTAAGTACCGCCATGCCGATGATGACGAAGAAGGGCAAGGTCCAGGCCCGTGAACTGCCCAGCACGGTCGCCCGGTCTGGCAAGAAGGCGAAGCGGACCTTTGCGAAAGCACATGACGCGGCGGCCGCGGAGTACGGCGAGGGTGAGCGTGCCATGCGCACCGCCTGGTCGGCACTCAAACACACCCACGAGAAGGTCGGTGACCGGTGGGAGCGCAAGGACAAGGCCGGTCCCTCCGACGACCAGGCCAAAGGCGGCAAGTCCACCCGACGTGAGACGGCCGGCGGCGTCAACGCCACCGCTACCAAGAAGCACCTCTACGGGGTGGCCAGGGAGTTGGGGATCAAGGGCCGGTCAACGATGTCCAAGTCGGAACTGGTCAAGGCGATCGTCAAGGAGAACGACCGACGCACGGCGAAGGCTCGGCGGTGACTATGGGAGCAGTGCAAAGGCCAGGGTGCATGCCGCCAGTCGCACGGCCTCAGCATAGGAGTCACGTGAGGCGTGTGTGGTTGGTGCTACCGGCCGCTCTCGGGGGAGTCCGCGGTCCTCACGCGTAAGCCGCTCTTCGGCCCTGTCAACATCGGCTGGTCCACATCTGGTTGGCCGCGGACCATGATCAACCAGATGTGAGAATGCCACGCGGTGCATAAGGTGCGAATCGGACTTCTCAGGCGTGTCGCTGGTTGAGATTGCCTCCCCGGGGTGCCCGCCCAACCAGATGTGGACGCGCGATGCCGGATCCGGGTGCGTGGAGGTCCGCACCCGGATCGCCCACCGTGCCCAGGCCGCACAGAACTGCCACTTCGTGCCTACGATCGTCGGGTGATCCGCCGGTGGCCCTGTGTCTCACTGCCCGGGGCGTAGAAAGCGGTGAGCACGATGACGTTGCCGGTCTCGGCAGGACGCGCGTCCAAGACAGCGAGCCATGTGAGCATGGCCATCGCGATCGAGGTGGGTGCGGCTGAAAGGATGCGGTTGTGCCGATGGAGCAAGGGTTCCCACCTGTCTCGTTCCACGTGCTGGCGAAGCCGGCGGGCGCGATCTGCAACCTGGACTGCGACTACTGCTTCTTCTTGGCCAAGGAGGAGCTCTATCCGGGCAGCACATTCCGGATGACGCCGAAGGTGCTCGAGGAGTACATCTGCCAGTTGTTGGCCTCGCAGGCCACGCCCGAGGTGAGCATCGCCTGGCAGGGCGGCGAACCGACTCTGATGGGCTTGGACTTCTATCGGCAGGTGATGGACCTGGTGGCGCGTCACCGCCGGCCGGGACAGGTCATCGAACACACCATCCAGACGAACGCCACACTGCTGGACTCTGCGTGGGCGCAGTTCTTCGCCGAGCACGACTTCCTCGTGGGGGTCTCGATTGACGGCCCGGCACGGTTGCATGACGTGTACCGCCGCGACAAGGGTGGCAAACCGTCCTTCGACCGGGTAGTTCGGGGGGTGCGCGTCCTGCAGGATCACGGGGTGCGGTGGAACGCGCTCACGACCATCAACCGTGCCAACGAGGAACACGGACTGGAGGTCTATCGCTTCCTGCGTGACGAGTTGGGTGCCGAGTACATCCAGTTCATCCCGGTCGTGGAACGCCCGGCTCCGGGCGGCATTCCTGTCGGGGTGGAGGTGACCGATCGTTGCGTGCGTCCCGGCGGGTACGGGGCGTTCCTGTCCGAGGTGTTCGACGAGTGGGTCCGCCGTGACGTCGGTCGGGTCTACGTGCAGATGTTCGACACCACCTTGGCCAATTACCTCAATGTCCCCGGGTCGATGTGCGTCCACGCCCAGACCTGCGGCACCGCGCTGGCGCTGGAGCACAACGGTGACCTCTACTCGTGCGACCACTTCGTGGAGCCTGACTACCTGCTGGGCAACATCACTGAGACGCCGATGCTGCAGCTGATCAGCTCACCCGAGCAGATCGCCTTCGGGCAGGCGAAGCGCGATGACCTGCCCGGCTACTGCCGCGGTTGCAGTGTGCGCTTCGCGTGCAACGGTGGCTGTCCGAAGGATCGGTTCACACTCACCCCCGACGGTGAACCCGGCCTGCACTACCTGTGTCCGAGCTACAAGGCGTTCTTCGCCCACGTGGACACCCCCATGCGCTACATGGCCGGCGCCCTGCGCGCCGGCCGGTACGCCGATGACGTCATGGCGTGGATGGCGCGGATGGACGGCGCAACACCGGCCGGCTGAAGGTGCCTATCGCGAAGACATCTGGTCGGATGTCGACCAAGATCGTCCAGATAGGGATGTGTGCTCGATCCGAAGCGGGCGCAGTGGTGCCGGTACTACGGTGGAGCGTGTGATGGCGCTCGTCCACGACGCGTATGGCGGTCCCGAAGTACTCAAACTGGCCACTGTGCCGATCCCGCAGCCAGATCACGGGCAGGTACTGGTCAGGGTGCACGCGGCGGCGATCAACGAGTGGGACCAGGGCCTGATGCGAGGCAAACCTCTGATCAACCGCACGGGTGGGCTGCGGCGACCTCGTCATCGCATCCTGGGCTCGGACATTGCGGGTGTGGTCGACGCGGTGGGCGCCGCGGTGACCAGGTACCGGGTCGGTGACGAGGTGTTCGGTGATCTGTCGGCCAGCGGTTTCGGGGCCTTCGCGCAGTACGCCGTGGCACCCGAAACGGCCCTGACGCGAAAGCCGTCATGGCTGACGTTCGAGCAGGCGGCGGCTATCCCGCAGGCCGGCGGACTGGCCATCGCGGGTCTGCGCAAGACAGCACCATCCGGTGCTGGCAGGCGCCTCCTCGTCAACGGCGCTGGGGGCGGCGTGGGCACCTTCGCCATCCAGGTCGCCAAGGCGCACGGATGGGACGTCACCGGGGTCGACGGCTTGGCGAAGCTCCAAGCCATGCGTACTCTCGGCGCTGACCACACCATCGACTTCCGCCGCGTCGACTTCGCCCGCACCGGCGAGCAGTACGACCTGATCCTGGACATGGTGTGCAGCCGGTCTCCGCTGGACTACGGCCGCGCACTGCGCCCGCGTGGTGTCGGGGCAGTCATCGGCGGCAGAACCGGGCGGCTGGCCATGGCCGCGGCATTCGGGCAAACCATGCGCCTGGCCGCGGGGAGGCGCGTCAGTCTGGTCATGTACCGCGCGAACCGGACTGAAGATATGGCGCTGCTGCTGCACCTGATCTCCGAGAGAACCGTCACGCCGGTGATCGACCGAGAGTTCGACCTCGCAGAGTCGCCGCGCGCGATGCGCTACTACCTGCAGGGCGATTTTGTGGGCAAGGTAGTCCTGCGCGTCCGCCAGGAGCGATAGGCGGCGGGCAGGGCGTCTTGGTTGTCCGTGAGGGCCAGGGGATGTACACCCCCGCTCACGTCCCCGAGGGTGCGCGAGAGGCCCGAAATCCTTGCCTCCCGAAATCTTGAGAGTCTCTTGACGCCGACAGCGACGGAATCGCCGACTCCATTCGCGACACTTGAGGTATGGACCAGGGGCGGATTCCGACGGGATGGTCTCACAGGCCGACGGCCGGGAGGATTCTGTGCGCTTGTCTGACGGCGTGCGCTGTCCTGTTGATGGCGACGAACACGTCATGGGCGGTCCCCGGGGCTCCAGCAACGTTGCAGGTTGTCCGAACGGGGGCAGACTCCACGGACCTGCAAATCACCTGGTCAGCGGTCGCGGGAGTGGACCACTACACCGTCAACGTCTTTGACGGCACCACTGACGATGCGACAGTGGTGCCCGCCGGCACGACGGCCTTCGTCTACGACGCCACCGGAAACTGCACGCGCTACCGAGTGACCGTGAGTGCGGTGAAACCGGATGGTCAGTCCGCCACGACTGGTGAGTACTGGGTGGCGGCCTTGGCGCCGGGCTCGGTGAGCAACCTGGCCTGGAACGGCAAGGGCGATGAGCAACCGTCGCAGCTGACGTGGTCACCACCGGCCATCCGCAGTGAGAAGCTCGTGACGCGCTACGAGGTGCGCGTGACCGCGGTGCGCGACGGCAAGCTGATCCTGTCGCAGGCAACCTCCGGCACGGGCATGGGGATCCCGGGCCTGGAAGCCAACCGCATGTACAAGGCGCGCGTTCAGGCTTTCAATGAATTCGGAACGTGCGCCTCTCCCACACTCCTGCTGCGCGGTGCGAAGACCGCCATGACGCCTCCCTCGAGACTGGCGGCTGTGCGCGATGCTGGCGTTCCTGCAGTCATCGTCGTGTCGTGGAAGGCGCCCGAGTGGAAGGGTGCCAGCGCCCTGACCGGCTATGAAGTCGCGTACCGTACTGGATCGGGCGCCCCTACCTGGGTGCTGGTGTCGGGGGAGCAGACCACCTCGGTGCATCTGAGTCTCGACCCGGCCAAGGACTGGGACTTTCAGGTCCGCGCTGTGGGTGGTGCCAAGGCGAGTTCGCTCACCAAACCCGTGACCGTTTACCGGCTGGGCGGTAGCGGAAAGCCCGAGATGGACCCTGCTGTCACTATCAAGAGTGCCGGGGCCAGGGTGATCGTCGACATCAGCGGGCCGGTCGGCTCCAACGGCAAGTACCCGAAACTGGACGTGACCATCACGCCGACGATTGGCGACGCGCGATTCCACGATCATCACCTCGTGAGCAATCGGGCCAGCAAGGTCGTGTTCGGGGATGTGCCGTGCGGCACCTACACAGTCCAGGTGACCGGACTCGGCCCCGCCGGGTCCAAAGAATTCGGGCGCAGTGTGCTCGACCTGTGCAACACCGATCTCCTCAAGGCCTCGGACTGGAAACTCATCGGCGGCCGTGCGGAGATCACCGGCACCAAGGTCTTCCTGAACTATGGGTCACGCGTCCTATCACTGCGGCCACGGACATCCCAAGACGTGGTCTTCACCTCGGATGTCAATTACGAACAGGGCAACGGGTGGGGCGTCTGGGTCCGTTCGACGTTCAGCGGGGCCGTCGTGACCTCTGGCTACACGTTCCAATACGACAAAGGTCAAGGCAACAACTTCATCGTGCGCGTGTGGAACGCCGACAAGGAGTGCAGTACGCCGATCGCCCAGACCAAGTTCCCCGCCACCCTGAGCGTGTTCGGCAAACACCACATCGTCGTCGTGGTCAGCGGGGACAGCCTCTACGCCACTGTCGATGGGATCCGGATGTTCGACGTGCCGAGTCTGACCAAGGCCGTGACGACCAGCAAGTGCGCGATGCCGGTACCGGAGGGAAGTCAGGTGGCCCTGCGGACATGGAACGCTGACAGCCTCGTGACATTCACGGACACGAGGGTGCGCTGAGCCTTCGCACGCTCAGCGCGGCTTCCACAGCTTCCAGGTTGCCTCGCCCTGCGCCCGCACTTTGCCCTCCGCCCAGAGTTCGACAGCGACCAGCATCGTTGTCTGGTCGGCCTCACGGACGGTCGCACGCAGGCTCAGTGGCTGCCTCAGGGGTGTCGGTCGGAGGTACTTCACCGTCAGCCCAGCGGTCACGAACGGCAGTGGGGAATCACTCAGACTCAAGCCCATCCGCTGTGCCTGCAGGAGTACGGGCGTTGCGCTGTGGCAGTCCATGACTGTGCAGATGATCCCGCCATTGAGAAAGCCGAGTCCGTTGTCATGTTCGGGCCACGGGGTGAAGTCCGCGGTGGTGCCACTGTCAGCCTCGAAGCTGCGCAGACGCAGGCCCTTGCTGTTCGCCGGACCGCATCCGAAGCACATCAGGTCAGGGAAGAACCGGTCTTGAAGGCTGCGCTCGGGGGTCACGTCTGGATGTTAACCAGGCAATCCGGCTCACGGGCGGCCGGTCATCAACCCGCCTCGTAGGCATGCACGCGCACCCGAAGCCCACGCTCCATGTTCGTTGTGTGGGACGCGCACGAGGCCGATGGCCGGGCGCCACCGGGCAGTGGTGCGCGATGCCGGACCTGGTGGCGATGAAGACGTGGGGACACCGCACCCAGCCCGAGGAGTCCGTGGACTACCTGGTGGCCACAGTTCTGGACAAGAGGGTGGCGTGGCCCGTCAGCCGGTTCATGACCACCTTCGGTTCGGTGCGGCCCTTGCAGCCCGCTTCCAGACCGCACGGCCGACCGCCCTACAGTGGTGCTTCATGGCAGCGCCCGCGCAGGAGACCGAACCTGCTGAGGAACGCATTCTGCAAGCCACCATGGACGCTCTGGCGCAACTTGACCCTGCGGCCGTCACCATCAAGCGGATCTGTCAGACGGCGGGGGTCACGGCCCCGACGATCTACTACCACTTCGGTAACAAGGATGGGCTGCTCGCCGCGGCTGTCGAGCGGCTGGTCACCGATTGGCTCAGCGCTATCGACGCGGTGGTGAGTCGGGACGCCACCTTGGACGAGGCGATCGCCCTGACCATCGGGGTGTGGCAGGCGGCCATCGTTTCACCGGCTCGGCCACTGGCCGTCTTCACCTGGGCGACCCTGTTGCTGAGCGGCTCGTCGGAGTTGGCCCGCAACGCGCTGATTGCGGCGCGGGACCGCGGCCGGGCGATGATCGTGGAGCTGTTGGGCCTGCATGTGCAGCCGCCCGGTGTCGTCGACATGGTGGCGGGTTTGGCCGTGGACACGGTCATCGCCGCTGCGGTGCAGTACGAGCTCGACCACGATCGGCAGGCGCTCGATGCCCGCCTGCAGAACCTCGGGTTGGCCGTGCGAATGGTGGCTGCGGGCGGCTGAGGCTTGGGCCAATCCCACCCTCAACCGTTGCCGCTGGCCCCCATATTCGCAGGGGAGCCCGCCGAGAACAGGGGCGCTTGAGCGAGCCTGCTACTCCGCCGCCAGCAACTCCAGATCCCGCGCCGCAGCCGAGAGCACCGCGGTGACGCCCGGCCGCGTGGCATGCTCGGCGAGGCTACGCAGCCGTTGGACGCACTCACCCACTCGGTGGGGTGCGGTGTCCAGCAGCCAGAGGGCTTCGACCGCGATGGCCTGACCCACGGTGTGGTCAGGATCGGCGCCGTTCTGGCAGGCCCAGCAGAGCGGGCACCTGCCACACACCTCACCGACCATGGGGACGACCGTCGCGCACACAGAGCAGGCACGCCCGCGGGAGGGGGTCCACTCCATGTCGGTACTCACACGCGATACCTCACTGATCGGCGACATCTCGATGCTACCCGCGGACCTGCGGGCCAGCCGATGGGTCATTCCAGCGAACACCCGACGGCGCGAGGTCGAAGTCGCAAGATCCTGGCTCGCTCCATGCAACGATGTCGATTGCGTTCGATCACGAAGGAGCGGGCATGGGAAACATGAGCCGACGATCATTCATCGCGGTGAGCGGTGCCCTGGCGGCGACGCTGGGTCTACCGAGATCGATGGTCGGAAGTGCTTTGGCCGCGCCATTGGCCCCGGCCGATGTGCCGTCGACTCTGCGCGAGACGATCCGGCAGTCCTCGACCGGCAACCGCGCCTACCGCACCTTGCTCACCGCGCCCGGCGAGCCCTTCATCGTGCGCGAGGATCTGGTGGGATCCGCGCCGTCCCCGGGCCGTGCTGCGAGGCGTCGCTCTCTGGCCTACCTGGGTCACACCTCCGACATCCATATCCAGGACACCCAGTCGCCCGCCCGGCTGGAGCCGACCAACGAGTTCAGCATGACTCTGCTGCCAGGCACCTGCCGGCCGCAGCAGTCGATGTCGCTGTTCGTGCAGGCCCAGATGGTGAAAGCGTTCAGCGAGGCCGCCAACAGCCCCGTGACCGGCGCCCCGATGGCGGCGGTGGTCAACACTGGCGACTCCTCCGACCAGATCTCCAACATGGAGACCCGGTGGTACATCAAAGTCATGGACGGTGTGCCGGTCATGGCCAACTCCGGTGCCCAAGGTGAGTACGAAGGAGTCGAGGTCTGGCCGGAGGCCACCTACGCCTACCACCCGGACGATCCGGCCGGGGACGTGTGGGGGGTCTACGGATTCCCACGCATTCCGGGGCTGATGCAAGCGATCGTCACGACCGAGATCGCCAGCCCAGGCATGCCCGCGCCGTGGTTCTCGGTGTTCGGCAATCACGATGTCCTGCTCAACGGTTTCGTCGGGCAAGACGACTCCTTACGTTCCCTGGCGACCGGGCACACGAAGTACTGGTCGTTCCCATCGTGGATGACCGACCAGTTCACCGGGATGGCCACCGACACCAGCCCGCTGCAGCGCGGTCTGGACTTCCTGCGCCAGCAGTTCGGCCTGGTCGGTGGCTTCAAGCGCGTCGAGGCGGATCCGGGACGCCAACTTCTGCAGGGCCAGGACTTCATGGCTGCCCACTTCGAGGACACCGGCGCTGGACCGGGGCCGGTCGGCCACGGTTTCACCCAAGCCAATCTCGACGAGAACACCACGTTCTGGACCACGGACATCGGCCCGAACTTGAGGCTATTCGGCCTTGACACCTGTAACCGGCTCACCGGGGCGGACGGGGCGGTGCCCAAGAACCAGTTCGATTGGCTGGAGGCGGGTCTGCAGGAGTGCGTGGCGCAGGACAAGCTGGCGATCGTGCTCAGCCACCACAACAGCCTGACGCTGGAGAACACCGCCGAATCCCCCTTCCACCCCGGCGAACCGCTGATCCACGCTGACGAGTTCATCGCCATGCTGGTGAAGTACCCGAACATGGTGGCCTGGCTCAACGGCCACACCCACACCAACACGATCAAGGCGCATCCGAACGCCGACAACACCGGTGGGTTCTGGGAGATCACCACCGCGTCGTGCATCGACTACCCGCAGCAGCAGCAGGTCGTGGACTTCTGTGACAACCGCGACGGCACGATGTCGATCTTCGCGGTCGTGCTCGACCACGCCTCACCGGCTCAGTGG
>JAKOZM010000199.1 GCA_029779995.1 Actinomycetes bacterium | reverse complement strand
CGCGGCCGCCAAGGTGGTCGGGGTCATGCCCAACTCCGCCAGGATGGTCGCCACGGCCAGCGGATGAGTGATGTAGGGCTCACCGCTGCGCCGGCGCTGGTCCGCATGCAGATGAGCCGCCATCACATAGGCCCGCTCCACAACCTGCTTGTTCGCTTTGGGATGGAACTGGCGCAGCGTGCGCAGCAGCGGCTCCAGCTCCGGAATGGTGCCGCGACTGCTGCCGGTCAGCCGGTTGAGAAGCTGCCGGCGACGGGGGATGTCCTGAACGAGACTGGCGGGCGTGACGGCACCATCCTCAGCTTCCGCCTGGATGATCTCCCTGGCCACAGTGTCACCGCCTCGCCTCTGACCCCGATTTTACGTGGTCTTATCTGCCTTGCCCACCGGCCGACCGTACCGCTACGGGTTGCGTCGCTGGGACCGCGACTGCCGCTTGGGCTGAGCGCGTCCCGACGCCGGCTCGCGACTCTGCCGGTGACGGCGCTCCACGGCAGGCGCAACGCCCGCACCGCCCTCCGCTCCCACCCCGGCGGTCTCCTGCGCGTCCCCGGCAGCCTGTGTCGTCTGACCCTCACCGCGGGCGGCCCGCCGCTTCTGCACGCGCAGCGCGAGGGCCTTCATCGCCGGCTCCCGTTCCTTCATGTCGCACAGCACGGGGGTGGCCAAAAAGACCGAGGAGTAGGCGCCCACGGCCATACCGATGAAGAGCACAAGCGCGAGGTCCTTCAGCGTGCCCGCCCCGAGCAGACCTGCGCCCACGAACAGGATCGCCGCCACGGGCAGCAACGCCACGATGCTGGTGTTGATCGATCTGACCAGGGTCTGATTGAGCGCCAAGTTGGCGAGTTCACTGAACGTGTAGCGACTCTGCCCGGTGATCCCCGTTGTGTTCTCCTTCACCTTGTCGAACACGACGACCGTGTCATAGAGCGAGTAGCCCAGGATCGTGAGCAGGCCGATGACCGTGGCAGGCGTCACTTCGAAACCAACCAGGGCGTAGATGCCGGCCGTGATCACGATGTCGTGGAACAGTGCGACCATCGCCGCGGCAGCCATCTTCCACTGGAAGTAGATGCTGAGGAAGATGACCAGAGCGCCCAGGTAGACGCCGAGGGCGATCAGCGCTTGCTTGGTGATCTCCCCACCCCAGGTGGGTCCGACATCGCGGCTCGATACATCGTCGGCCGTGACACTACACGCTGCGGCCATGTTGTCCACGACCTGATTGCTCTGTTCGGCAGGCATGCTCTCTGTCTGTGCCCGAATGTTGGAGTCGCCGATCTCAGTCACCGTCGAGGTCTCAATGCCGGCGTCAGTGAGCGCGCCGCGCACATCCTGGATCGAACAGGACTGGCTCGGCACATAGAACTCCGCGCCGCCGGAGAACTCGATGCCCAGGTTGAGACCGCGGATCAGGATGCCGGAGATGGCCACGAGCAGCAACACAGCCGAGACCATGTACCACTTCTTGCGGTTCCCGACGATGTTGTAGGAAACCTGCCCGGTGTACAGCTTGTGACCGAGTGTGCCCAGACGCGACATCAGACCTCCACCTTGTCCTTGGGACTGCTGGTCTGGCCAGGAATGTGCTCCAGGCCAAGGCGACGCGGATCCAGACCCGTCAGGGGATGCCCGCTGGTGAACCACCTGTTGCGCGCGAGCACCGTGACCATGGGTCTGGTGAAGGCGAACGCGATGATCACGTCGATGACGGTGGTCAGCCCCAGGACGAAAGCGAACCCGCGCACTGCGCCGACCGACAGGTAGTACAGGATCACCGCACCGAGCAGCGAGACGAAGTCCGCCGCCAGGATGGTGTTCCGCGCCCGTGACCAGCCCAGATCACAGGCGGCGCGCAGACTCCGGCCGTCCCGGATCTCGTCACGTATTCGTTCGAAGTAGACGATGAAGGAGTCAGCCGTAATGCCGATCGCCACGATCGCGCCGGCCACACCGGCCAGTGTCAGAGCCAGCCCCAACTGCCGGCCGAGGATCACGAAGACCAGATACGTGACGATCGCCGCGATCACCAGCGAGACGATCGCGACCAGGCCCAGAGCGCGGTAGTAGAACAGTAGGTAGAGCATGACCAGGGCCAGACCGACAGCGCCGGCGAACAGGCCCACCTTCAGGTAGTCCGCGCCAAGCGTGGGCGTCACGGTCTCGACGCTGGCGATGTTCAGAGTCAGCGGCAGGGCGCCGAACTTGAGGACCTGGGCCAGGGCCTTTGCGTCCTCAGGGGTGAAGGACCCACTGATCTGCGCGCGGCCGTCGTTGATCTGGGACTGGAAGAAGGGCGCCGAAACGACCAGGCCATCCAGGACGATGCCGAACTGGTTCTGCGGCGACGGCAGGCTCACGAGTCTGCTGGAGACCTCGGAGAGCGCCTGCGTACCCTCGGCGTCGAACTCCAGGTTCACGACCCACCCGGAGCCGCCCTGCGCCAGCTCCGCGCTGGCGTTGGTGATCGAGGTGCCCTTGATGAAGGCCGGCTGCAGGAGGTACTTGGCTGCGCCCTCCTGGTCACAGGTGACGATCCACTTCTCCGGGTCATCGGGTTTGCCGCCCTGCCGGTTGGACTGGTCGGTGCAATCCAGATTGATCAGTGCGTCCTGCAGTGCGGGGTCGTTGGCGTCGGCGCCCTCGATCGGGGGCACCAGACCGTCGTCGGCAGCAGGCGTCGCGGCAGGGGTGGCCGCCGGGCTCGCCGCCTCCGCGGGAGTGGCCTGCGCTGTGGGCGACTCCGTAGCCGCCGGGCTCGGAGTGGTCTCAAAACTGGCGTTGCCGTTGGCGTCGTTGTTGGAGTTGTTCTTCTTGTTGTTCTTCTTCTTCTTGTTTCCGGTGGTCGCGTCCGTGCCGTCTTGCGTGGCACTGGTGTCGATCGGGCCCGGGTTGACCACGGTCTCCACAGGGCGGAAGTTCAGCAACGCCGTCTGCGCCAACTGCTCAGCCAGCGCGCGCTCGTTGACACCCGGCACCGAGACCACGATCGCCGCGTCATTGCCGGACCCCTGGATGGCCACATCGGCCTCTGCCACACCGAATCCGTTGACCCGCTGTCGAATGATCTCCGTGGTCTGTTGCAGCTGCTCGTCGGTGATCGCTCCGGCGCCGTCGGCCTGCGTGGGCACCAGGATGACCTGAGTTCCGCCCTGCAGGTCCAGGCCGAGGCGCGGGGTGTTCGCCTGTCCCGGCCAGAAGGCCCACACCACCAGTCCGATGATCACGATCAGCAGAGCGGTGAGGGACCGCCATGGTTTCGGTTGCGCTGGAGCAGCCACTATGCCTCTTGTCCTTCATCGGTGAGCACGGTCGCCACTGCGGCCCGCGCGTACTTCACAACCACACCGTCGCTGATCTCGAGGCCGATCGTGTCGTCCTCGCCGATCCATCGCACTGTGCCGTAGATCCCTGCCGTGGTCATGATCTCCACTCCCTCATGCACTGCCCCTTGCGCGGCCATCGCATCCCGTTGTCGTTGTCGTAGCGGCTTGATCATGGTGAACCACAATCCACCGAGCAGCAGCAGCGGGATCGCGAGCATGACGAATTCCATCGATCTGATGCTACCTACCTGTCGAACGACTCCAGTGGATCGGCCAAGGTGAGTTGATCCGTGGCGGGTGGGGCGGCGATCCCCAAGTGGGTGTAGGCCTTGCCCGTGGCGACCCGGCCACGCGGGGTCCTGGCCAGGAATCCCGACCGCAGAAGGAACGGTTCGCACACCGTTTCCACGGTTTCGGCCTCCTCCCCCACCGCCACCGCCAGCGTCGACAGGCCGACCGGACCGCCGCCGAAATTGCGCACCAGCGCCATGAGTACCGCGCGATCCAGGCGATCCAGACCTGAGGCGTCGACTTCGAAGAGTGCGAGCGCAGCGTCGGTGCTGGCCACGTCCACCCGGCCGTCCCCGTGAATCTGGGCGTAGTCGCGCACGCGCCGCAACAAGCGGTTCGCGATGCGCGGAGTGCCCCGCGAGCGGCCGGCGATGATCGCCAGCGCCTGCGGATCCGCTTGCATACGCATCAGATCGGAGGCACGGGCCACGATCGTCTGCAGCTCGGCGGGTTCGTAGAAGTCCATATGCGCCGTGAAGCCGAACCGGTCGCGCAACGGACCCGGCAGCAGTCCGGACCGGGTCGTCGCCCCCACGAGCGTGAACGGCGCCAGATCCAGCGGTATGGAGGTGGCCCCGGGACCCTTGCCCACAACCACATCGACCCGGAAGTCCTCCATGGCCATGTACAACATCTCTTCAGCCGGTCGCGACAAGCGGTGGATCTCGTCGATGAACAGCACGTCTCCGGGCAACAAGGCCGTCAGGATGCTGGCCAGATCCCCGGCATGGGTGATCGCCGGGCCGCTGGTCAGCCGCAGCGCCTTCCCCAGCTCCGCGGCGATGATCATCGCCAGGGTCGTCTTGCCCAACCCGGGCGGTCCGCTCAGCAGAACGTGATCGGCGACGTGTTCACGCTGTTTGGCCGCTGACAGCACCAGCGAGAGTTGGTCCTTCACACGTTGTTGACCGATGAAGTCGCGTAAGGAGGTGGGGCGCAGGGCACCCTCGACCATCCGTTCGGTCTCATCAGCGCCCATTGCGAGCAGCGGATCGTTCATGGGCTGACCGTAGGCGTGTGGTCAAGCACCTGCAGGGCGAGTTTGAGTGCCTCCCCCACAGCCAGGTCGGCGACGGTCGGACGCGCGGCCACCGTGTCGACCGCCGACTGAGCCTGCGCCGCGGTCCACCCCAGCCCGGTCAAGGCCGCATGGACCTGCAGCCGCCAGGGCGCCGACGCGGGTGCGCTGGCAGGGTTCACCGTGGCAACGGGGCCGATCCGGTCCTTCAGGTCCACGATCAGGCGCTGCGCGGTCTTTCGCCCCAGACCAGAGACGGTCATCAGGACACTCTCGTCCTCGGCGGCGATGGCTGTCCGGATCTGGTCGGCGCTGAGGGTGGCCAGCATCGTCATGGCCAATCGCGGGCCGATCCCCGACACGCTCTGCACCGTGCGAAAGATCTCTCGTTCACTGGAGTCGGCGAAACCGTACAAGGTCAGACTGTCCTCACGCACGATCAGGTCGGTGGTCAAGGTGGTCTCCTCGCCGAGGGTCAGCGTCGCCACCGTCCGGCTGGTCACCACGATGTTCAAACCGACGCCGCCGACCTCAACAACTACCTCGTCGGCGCCACGATGCAGGACCCGTCCGCGGACTTGTGCGATCACTTCCAGACCCCCGCTGAGGTGCGCGACCGCCAGACATGACAGATGCCCAGCGCGAGTGCATCGGTCGCGTCAGCCGGGCGGGGCACATCTCCCAGGCCCAGGATGCGCGCGACCATGAAGGCCACCTGCTGCTTGTCCGCCCTACCCGAGCCGGTCACTGCCGCCTTCACCTCCGTCGGGGTGTGCTGGTGCACATCGAGTCCTCGCCGCGTCGCCGCCAGCATGCAGACCGCTGCCGCTTGTGCGGTACCCATCGCACTGCGCACGTTCTGCTGGCTGAACACCCGCTCGACCACCATCACATCCGGTTGTGTCATGGCGAGGTACTCGTCCACAGCGTCGAACACACCCTGCAACCTGCGGGCGTGGTCCTCCCCCGGGTCGGTCCGGATCACATCCACGAGCACAGCCCGGGCCTTGCCGTCGAATCCGGACTCGACCACGGCAACCCCACACCGGGTCAGGCCGGGATCAACCGCGAGCACGCGCATGGGGTCTCCGAATCGTACGCTTGTACGCCCACAGTACCCATGGCCGGTCCGTGCCCGGCCGCCGACACGCGCAGAGCAGCGTCAGCGGATGGTCAGGGGGTTCCCGGCCAGAACGGGCGCCCCGATCACCTCGCGGAACCCGTGCCGCAGGCTGCGGACAAGTTCGTCGCGGTCATCGACGGCCGCATCGTCGGTACTGACCCCAACGCTGGCCACGCCGTTGTAGGTCAGCATGGTGACGTTGATCGCCGCCCCGATGGTTCCCACCAGCGGGTACATCCGCTCGACCTGGGCCCCGGCCAACCACACCGGGACCGGCACCCCCGGCACGTTCGACGCAGTGAGGTCGGAGGTCTGCGCCGCCGCGGACACCAACTCGGGCGGCAGGAACCGGGTCAACTCGGCCAGACTGTCCGCGAGTTTCAACGCGGGCTCGGCACGCCAACTGCGCACCGTCTCGGCTGCCGCCTCCAGGACGTCGTCAATGGCATTACTCACGGGAATCTCGAAGCGGGCAATCGTGACCGCGTTGGTCTCGTCACCGGA
>JAKOZM010000192.1 GCA_029779995.1 Actinomycetes bacterium | reverse complement strand
TGCCGTTCGAAAACGGGGGCGCGCACCCAAAATGGAAGAATACGTTCGGTATCGGAGTTCGCGACATGTGAGCAAGAACACGATTGCGGTGGCCCGGCGTCTGGAATGATGGTACTGAGCCACACTTACCCCTTCCCGTGGCGCACAGAAGTCTGGAGGTTCCATGGCCCACTACAAACTCTCGATGCTTGAGGAAACCGGTTACGCCGTTCTCGACGCGTACGGTGACCCGGTCGACCCGCAGGAATGGATGTCACTCGAGTACGTGGACTGGAAGTCCGGTGGTGATACCCGCTTCGCGCCGTTGGCCAGTGCCTACGGCGAGATCGAGTGCAACGGGTTCTGGCACTTTGACCCGCCCAAGGCTGACAAGAACGGCGTCTGGATCGACAGCCAGGTGGAGAAGGCCCCCACGCTGGTGAAGCGCGCACTCGAATCGGGCGCGAACGTGGGACGTTGCCGCATCATCGAGCTGCAGCCGAACTCCTACGCGGATGCGGTCTACAACTCCCACCAGGATGACAACAACCGTCTGAATCCTGATGGTGAAGGGTGGGTCGTTCGCTGTTTCATGAACCTCACCGATGACACCGACACCTACATGGTGCTGCGCGAGGACATCAACGATCCGAGCAGCGAAGTACGGATCAAGCTTCCCGCCGGTGCGCAGCTGGTCGTGGATTCTGAGCGTCTGTGGCACTCCGTGTGGCACGGCGGCGACGAGCCCCGTTACTGCCTCATCACTTCGTACGAGTCCGGCCCCGAGTTGGAGAAGTGGATGTGGGAGAACAACCCCCGCTTCCACGTCAATGACATCGACCTCGACGAGGATTTCGCCAAGGACGCGGAGTTGGAGGCTCACGAGCGCCGCGACGCTCGGACCGCCTACTACGGCTACGACCCGACTGCGGTGAAGTCCGAGGCCTGATCGGACGTCACGGACCCCCCGGATGCCGCGTGCACCGGGGGGTTCGTCGTGTCCGTCACCCCACTGCAGGGGTGGGCGTGACCTCGACGGTGGGTGTGGGAGTTGCCGTGGGGGTTGGAGTCACGGTGGGTGTAGGGCTCGGCGTGGGCTCCGGGATCGTGCGATCGGCGGTCGGCTTCAGATCCGGAGCCAGGCGCACCATCGCGCGTGCCATCGATCGCTGGCGGGCGACGCTGATCGAGCGGGGCAGTTCAACGGTCACGGCCCAGCCCGGCTGATTCGCGTTGAACCAGCCCGTCATGGTACCGGCGCACTTGGTCACACACGAGATCCGGCTGATGGGCAGGTTCAGGTCGCGACTCAACCGCTTCACCCATGGCCGGACCTTGCGCGACTGGCCGCGATCCACGAGATTGGCGTGCTGGTGGAATGACACGATCGCGTCCGGGCGGATGGACTCCATTCCAGCAAGGAATCCGCGGGTCTCGGGTTCACTGGCAGGCCGCGGACCCGAGTAGTACAGTGACGCGGGATTGCCGGGCAGCCAGTTGTCCGGGAAGTTGCGGTTGAGGTCGACCCGCGCGGCGTTGCGGCGAGTGCGCAGGCGAGCGCCGTCCGGGTTGATGGTTCGCACCGTCCAGATGGCGGTGTCCTTCTTCGGAGCCATTGTCCGCAACTGATCCACGACGTATCTGCCGTACGGCTCATCGCCGTGCATCTGGCCTAGGACCAGCAGAACATGTTTGGCGTCGGCCGGGCCCTGGCGTCGGGCGATGATCGGTGTGCCGTTGCGCGACTCCCCGATCTGCAGCCGTTGCGGCAGGGGTTCTTCGGTCTGCGCCACCGCCGCAGACGGCACAAGCGTGGCTACGACAAGGGCACAAACAGCAGTTCCACGCACACTCGAGGGTAACTGGCGGCAGGCGTACCCTGGACACGTGCCTGGAAAGCTGCGCCTTGACGTCGACCTCGATCCGCAGATCACGACTGACGAGACCGGTGGTCACGAGAGCACGGATGCGGACCTGCTCAATGAGCGGCCCCCGCACCATGATCAGGCCTAGACAGTAATACTGGCCGCGCCGCCGGCCGCATGCGGCGCAGTGGGATCGACCCCGGCCTCGGTTCCCTCCCGGGCCAGGTAGTCCTCCAGCAACATGAGGTTGTCGCCGACTCGTTGGGCGACCTGCAGCAGCGTCGACATGCTCGAAACTTCCTCCACCTGCTCCTTGAGGAACCAGTGGGTGAACTGTTCGGCGAGGTAGTCACCGTCAGCCCGCGCCGCAGCGATGATCCGCTCGAATTGAGTGGTGACCTGCTCCTCCTGCGCTATCGAGAACTCCAGTACCCCGGTAACTGAGTCCGGAATGGCTGCCAGGGACGGGATCGTCGGGATGGTCACATCCTTGCCACGGTCCATGAGGTAACTGACGATCATCATGGCGTGGTTGCGCTCCTCGAGCGACTGCGCGTAGAACCGGCCGGCAAGTTGTGGCAGAGCTTGCTGGTCGAACCACACCGCGAACGCGGCGTACTGTTGCGATGCTGTGAACTCATGGCCGATCTGCTCCACGAGGAGAGTGTTGGTGGCGGTCATGAGACCAAGGGTATGTGCCACAGTGGCTCCCCGCGGAACGAGCCTGACGGGTTACCCGGCCAGGAGAACCACGGACGAAGAGTCCGAGGAAGCAGCCTGGACGACCTGGGCGGCGTTGGTTGCTGGAACCGCCACGATGATGCCCTGATCCTGCGTCACCGTCAGCACGATGGCGCCCGTCACCAAGGTGCGCACACCCGTCTGGGTCTGTCCGACCACATTGACGTGGTCGCCGGCGCGGATGAGCCCGGATCGGGTCAGCGCATCGTCGGGAAGACGGACGGCGACGACGTCCGCCCCGATGGCGCTAAGGGCACCCGGGCCTGCAACGCGAGCGGGGGTGAGCGGTTCGCCGGCCGCGATGGCCGCAGTTGCTGTGCGGCCTACGAACTCATCGGGCGAGCGGGCTGCGGCCTGGGGTCGGCTTGCCACTGGCCACTGCACCACTTGCACGTCGCTGGGCTGCACGATCTCGCCCGCCGCCACGTCCGCCACAGCGACCACGGTGGCTTCGGCAGGCGGTGTGGCACTGTCCTGCGACCACATCAGAAAGGCGCCCAGACTAACCAGCAGAACTGCGATTGGGCGTTGCGCGCGCTGCCATCGTCGTTGCAGTGCCCATGTGGTGATGACCATGCGTCGAACGTAGGCCGGAGTACCGACATCCGCCGGTCGCTGTCCACAGGCGGGTCAGGAGGTTGCTTTGCCTGCGCTCGGCGTCGACTTCGGCGTGCTCGCGTCTTTCGCCGCGGGCTTCGCGGTGTCGCTCTTGGAATCGGTCGTGGCTTCGGTCTTCGCTGCCGGTGCGGTGCCGGTTTTCTTCTTGTCGCTGCGCGAGTCGGTGCGGTAGAAACCAGAACCCTTGAAGGTGACGCCGACGTTACCGATCAGGCGTCGGACCTGCCCGCCACAATCCGGACACGTGTCGTGTGGGTCGTCGTGGAATCCCTGCACGTCCTCGAACCGGTGCCCGCAGTCGGCGCACTTGTACATGTAGGTAGGCAATGGACGCTCCAAAATCTCTCAGCCCCATTGTGCAGGGGCATGGCTGATTGTGGTCCGTCAGACCCCTGAGTTAGGTTCGGGTGGTGATCGTGACCGCATCCAATCTGCACAAGGCCTACGGCAGGACCGTGGCCGTGGATGATCTGTCGTTTCAGGTCAAGCCGGGCCAAGTGACCGGTTTCCTGGGCCCCAACGGATCGGGTAAGTCCACCTCCATGCGCCTGATGCTCGGCCTCGACCGCGGTCGGGGGGTGACGTTGTGGGACGGCAAACCGTTGGACCTCTACCCGCACGCGCCGAGCGTGGTGGGCGCTCACCTCGACGCCAAGTTCTTCCATCCCAACCGCAGTGCGCGCAATCATCTGCGCATGCTCGCCGCGGCCAGCAAGACGAGCCGGAAACGGGTGGACGAGGTGATCGCGCTGATGGGCCTGGAATCGGTGGCCAAGAAGAAGCCCAAGGGCTTTTCCCTGGGGATGGGGCAGCGTTTGGGTCTTGCCACTGCGATTCTCGCCGAGCCGGCGGTGTTGCTCTTGGACGAACCGGCCAACGGCCTGGACCCGCAGTCGATCCAATGGCTGCGCGACTACCTCAAGCACTACGCCGCTGAGGGTCGCTCTGTTCTGGTCTCGAGCCACCTGCTCAGCGAGATGGAGATCATGGCCGATCAGGTCATCGTCATCGCACGGGGAAGACTGCTCGCCGATGAGTCCATGGCCGAGTTCAAGACGCGCGCCACGACCACGGATGTGCTCGTGCGGACACCGGATCTGGATTCGTTGCGCACAGCGCTGGTCGCGCAGCTCGGGGCCGACGCCGTGTCCGAGGCACCGGGCGGCTTTGCCATCAAGGGGGTCAGTACGGATCAGGTCGGCGACATCGCCTTCCGGGCCAACGCGGCAGTGCAGGAACTCACGTTGCGCACCGCCAGCCTCGAACAAGCTTTCCTGGAACTCACCAGGGAAGGCCAGGACTACGCCCTGGGGGGTGTGCTGTGAGCGAGTTGCTCAGCTTCGAATGGCGACGCGCCAGGAGCATTCGCACCACCTGGATCACCTCACTGTTCACGGTGCTAGGGGTGGCCCTCCTCGCCGTCCTGTTCGCCGGCGTCAGTGGGGTCGACGGCGGGGAATCGCTACCCCTGCAAGAGGCCCTCGAGTCGGTCGTCGTCACGAACCCGTTCACCATGGTCCTCATTTCGTCCCTGGCGGCAATGGCCTTCGGGCATGAGTATCGATATGGCACGATTCGGCTGACGCTGACCGCCTTCCCGCGCAGGGGACCCGTCTTCTTCGCCAAGTTGGTCATCACCCTGCTGCTGGTGTTCCTCGTCCTCGCCGTCAGCGCCGGTGTGGGTTATGGCGTGCTGGCCTCCTCGCCGATGGCGGTCAGCGGAACGCAATCGTGGGCCGCCACCGCCTGGCACGTGGCCGTGTTCGGCCTGACGTTC
>JAKOZM010000182.1 GCA_029779995.1 Actinomycetes bacterium | reverse complement strand
CCGGCGGCGGCCGGCCACCCAACTTCGACACCGGGATGTACAGGCGCCGCAACGTCGTCGAACGGTGCTTCAACAGGCTCAAACAATGGCGCGGAATCGCCACCCGCTACGACAAAACCGCCCGCAACTACCGGAGCGGGATCCTGCTGGCCTCGATCGTTCTGTTCTGGTTATGAACGATTACCAGACACGCCCTAGGCGTTGCGGACGAACAACCCCAGCACCGCAGCCAACGACAGGACCGAGCGCGGCTCGTAGGCGGCGCGCCACAAGCCGCCGTGGTTGGCAGCATCGGCGAACAGATCCATGGGGTTGCGCAGGTCCACCCCGGGGTTGGAGGCGGAGCGCGGATCGCGCAGATCACGCACCAGCAGCGCCGCCATCAAAGTGTTGGCGGTGGCCGGCGAGAAGACCTCGATGCCGAACTGGCCCGCCCCGGCGTAGGCGGCGGCCAAGGCCCGGTTCTTCACTACCGAGCGGGTGCGCGTGGCCGGGGCGACATTGAGCGACACCCGTTGCCCCTGCGCCCGAGCAACGATCGCGCGCCACCGCTGCAGACGTTTTGCCAGTGCATAGTTCGGCCCCTGCTGTGGCACCAAGCAGTCAGCGATTCCCACCTCACGGCCCGAATCGTCGATCACGGTGTCCCGGTAGTTCGGCTCGAACAACTTCGCCAGTTGCAGTGGGGCCTGCAGGACGCGCCGGGTCCGGCGGTCGTTCCAACGCATTCGTGCCATGGCCACCGCATCCTCGGGGACCGCGAACACATCGGTGGGTGTGGCCAGGTAGGCCAACGACACATCCCGACGGCCTTGCGACAGCAGCACACTGACGGCGTCGATCGCCATGGAGACTCGCACATGTAAGCCACCGTCGGCATAGGCATAGTTGCCCAAGGTGTACGGACCGTCGATCTCGCGCAACCAGGCCAGCAGGGCATCCGTCGACCCGATCACATCGATCCCGGCCGTTTGGGACACACGGGAGTCGGAGGCGGTGTCGAGTTGCACCGATCGCCGAGGCACCGGCACAGCCAGTCGACCCGCCGATTCCTTGGCCGTTCCCATGATGCGTTCCCACAGGCCCGGGTTGGGCAGATCGACGGCATAGATGGTCGCGCCCCAGTCCAGCAACTGCTTCAGCGGCCCCATCTCCGCTCCCGCCCCGATCACGACCACTTGCAGGTCCCGGCAGTCCAGCCACTGCGGGTTCGCCATGATCGCCCGGATGCCATCGGCGAAAGTCGGCTCGGCGATGCCGCGGGCCACCCAGTCGTCAAGTTGGCGGTGCAGTTCTCCGGCCGCCAATCGCTTCCCCTTGTAGGGCACGGAGAACTGTCCCCGACGTTCCCGGCGACCGATCACTTCGAAGGTGTCCATACCCTCGTGGTCACTGGTGGCCAAAGCAGGCAGCAACGGCCGGTCGCTGCCCTGCGAGGTCCACACGAAACGCTCGTGCAGGGAGTCCAGCCCGGCCTGGGAGAGCCGGATCGCCGCATCCGTGTTGCTGGCGGCGACGACCACGAGGTCGCGAATGGCACCGAGGTAGCCCGCACGCCAGTCCTTGATCTGCTCCACCCGCCGCGCGGCCGCGGGGTCCACCGCACGCAGGGCGTCGGCTATCACGGCGCGGCCAGTGGCTGAGGTGCTACGTGTGCCGTCGTTGGCGGCGGGGAAATCGGTGCCGGTCTGCATGGTTGTTCAATGTAGTGACTCGGAGCCGCTGAGTTCCCGCGGACAGCGCCGGCCTGAGAGCAGCAATCGGCACTCGCCCGCGAATCTCATCGGCGTGTCGGAGCAACAACTGCCCAAGGCGCCGCCGTCAGGTGTCCGGCTGCAAGCCGTAGAACAGTCGCTCCATGACCTGGCGAGCGCGTCGGGTCAGGCGACGGTAATCCTCAAGCAGGGCACCGTGGTCCAACGGCGGGTAATGCAGCAGATGAGCAACCCGGCCCAGGGTCCGAAAGTCCGTGGGCACCGAGTCGCTGGCCCTGCCCGAGCTGAGCATGATCGCGTTTCGGATCTGGGATGCCAGGGTCCATGCGTCCACGAGCCGCTGGCAGTCCTGCTGCGAGATCAGGTCCAAAGCCGCCGCTTGCGCAAGCACCGACAGGGTCGCAGTGGTGCGCAGTCCGGGGATGTCTGCGCCGTTCTGCAGTTGGAGCAACTGTGCCACCCATTCGACGTCGGACAGTCCCCCGCGCCCCAGTTTCAGATGCAGTGCCGGATCCGCTCCCCGCGGTAACCGCTCGGCCTCCATCCTCGCCTTGAGCCTGCGCATCTCCATCAGGTCGGCGTCCTTGACCCCACCGACCGGGTAGCGCAGAGGGTCGATGACGGCGATGAACGCAGCCTGCAGATCAGGGGACCCGGCGACCGGTCGAGCGCGCAGCAAGGCTTGCGCCTCCCAGCCCGATGACCACCGCTGGTAGTACGCCTCATAGGAGGCCAATGAGCGCACGATGGGACCGTTGCGGCCCTCGGGACGCAGGTCGGCATCCATGTCGATGGGCGGGTCCGCGCTGGGGATCGCGAGCAGCCGACGCAACTCGTTGGCCACGGCCATGGCCACATCAGAGGCCAACGCCTCTGCCACCCCGCAGCGTGCACGGTACACGAACATCACATCCGCATCGGACCCGTAACCGAGTTCCTGCCCACCATAGCGGCCCATGCCGATCACCACGAACTCGATGAGTTCCTCGGCCGATCTACCCTGCCGGGTCACGGCGTTGGTGGCCACCGCATGAGCGGCTTGAATGGTGGCATCGGCGATGTCGCTCAAGGCCGGACCCACCTGCCTGACCGGCAGTCGGTTCAACGTGTCGGCGGCACTGACCCGGAACAGCTCGCGACGCCGGGTGGCCCGGATCGCGACGATCGCAGACTCCGGGTCGGCTTGCCGCAGACCCATGGCGTGGGCTTCGGTCGCGATGTCCGGCGCCGGCCGTGGCGTCAGCAGCTCCGGGGAGGCCAGGATCTGTACCGCGTCCGGGGCACGCAGCAGCAGATCGGTGGCGAACCGCGACGAGGCGAGAACGTGGGCCATGTTGTCGGCGGACTGCGACTCGTCGCGCAGCAGGCGCAGGTACCAGGGGGTGGAACCCAGCGCGTCGGAGACCCTGCGAAAACCGAGCAGCCCGGCATCCGGATCCGGGCAGTCGGCGAACCAACGCAGCATCACCGGCAGCAGGGTTCGCTGGATCGACGCCCGCCGACTGACCCCGTTGGTCAACGACTCCAGATGCCGCAGAGCGCCCTTCGGGTCCTGGTAGCCCAAGGCGCGCAGCCGCTGTTCGGCGGCCTCGGTGGTCAGCCGTGCCTCACCGGAGTCCAGGCGGGCCACCGCGTTGAGCAGGGGTCGGTAGAACAGCTTCTCGTGCAGTCTGCGCACCTGCCGGACCTGTTTGCCGAATGCAGCCTCGATCTCGACCACCGGGTTGCCGCGCATCCCCATCGAGCGCGCCACGATCCGCAACTCCGACTCGACGTCGGGGAACAAGTGCGTGCGACGCATCTGCCGCAGTTGCACACGATGCTCCAGGATGCGCAGGAAGCGGTAGGCCGCGCCCATGCTGGATGCGTCCTCGCGCCCGACGTACCCCCAGGTCGCCAGCGCCTCGAGGGCGGTGAGCGTGTTGGGTGAGCGCAGAGTGACATCACTTCGGCCGTGGACCAACTGCAGCAGTTGGACGGCGAATTCGACATCGCGCAGCCCACCGCGGCCCAGCTTGATCTCGCGGCCGGCCTCCTTGCGCGGGATATGCTCCTCGACGCGGCGACGCATCGCCTGCACGTCATCGACGAAGTTCTCCCGGTCCGCAGCCGTCCAGACGAAGTCCGCCACCGCATCGACGTACTGCGCCCCCAGATCCATGTCTCCGGCGGCAGGGCGGGCCTTGAGTAGGGCCTGGTACTCCCAGGTCTTGGCCCACTTCCGGTAGTAAGCCACGTACGAGTCGATGGTGCGCACGAGCGCCCCCGCCTTGCCCTCCGGGCGCAGAGCGGCGTCCACCTCCCAGATCGACCCCTCGCTGGTCGCCGCGTTGGCGATCTGCATCAGCTTGCTGGCGATCTGCTGACCCGCGCGCATGGCGACGTCAGTGCTGACATCGGGTCGACTGGGCTCGCAGATGAACACGACGTCCACGTCGGAGATGTAGTTCAGCTCCCGGCCGCCCGTCTTGCCCATGGCCACAACCGCCAACCGCACATCGTGGGCCCGCTGCCCCACCTCGGCCACTGCGATGCGCAGGCACGCCTCAAGCGCCGCATCGGCCAGATCGGTGAGCTCACCTGTGGTCTGTTCCAGGGTGGCTTCGCCGGAGAGGTCCCGGGCAGCGACTCCCAGCAACTCGCGCCGGTACGCCACGCGGATGGCCAACATCGGGTCCGGCGCGGTGGCTGCGGCCAGGATC
>JAKOZM010000181.1 GCA_029779995.1 Actinomycetes bacterium | reverse complement strand
TCCCCTGGCCCTCGACGGCCAGGACGTGATCGGGCAGGCCAAGACCGGCACCGGAAAGACGCTGGCCTTCGGCATCCCGGTGCTGCAGCGCCTCGACGGCGAAGGCACAGCACCACAAGCCCTGATCATCGTCCCCACCCGGGAACTGTGTCTGCAGGTCGCCAATGACATCGACGACGCGGGCCGCACGGCCAACGCCCGGGTGCTGGCGATCTACGGCGGCAAGGCCTACGAGCCGCAGATCGAGCAGCTCAAGAAGGGCGTCGACATCGTCGTCGGCACGCCCGGGCGGCTCATCGATCTGGCCAATCAGCGCATCCTCAACCTGTCGAGCGTCAAGACCCTCGTGCTCGATGAAGCCGACGAGATGCTCGACATGGGATTCCTGCCCGACGTGGAGAAGTTGGTGTCCCGGGTCCCGGCGGTGCGCCAGACCATGCTCTTCTCGGCCACCATGCCGGGGCAGATCCTGAGCCTGGCACGTCGCTACATGACCCAGCCGACCCACATCCGCGCCACCGACCCCGGTGATGAGATGGCCACTGTCGAGGCGATCGAGCAGCATGTGTGGCGCGCCCATTCCATGGACAAACCAGAACTCATCGCCCGGATTCTGCAGGCCGACGGTCGCGAGCGCACCATGATCTTCTGCAAGACCAAACGCGCTGCGCAGAAACTCACCGAGGATCTGCAGGAGCGCGGTTTCAAGGCCGGCGCGGTGCACGGTGACCTCGGGCAGGACGCTCGCGAACGGGCGTTGAAGAAGTTCCGGGACGGCACGATCGATGTCCTTGTGGCCACCGACGTGGCCGCCCGCGGCATCGACGTGGAGAACGTCACGCACGTCATCAACTACACGTGCCCCGACGACGAGAAGATGTACCTGCACCGGATCGGCCGCACCGGCCGGGCCGGGTCCGACGGTGTGGCCGTGACGTTGGTCGACTGGAATGATCTGCACCGCTGGAAGATGATCGACAAGGAACTCGGCCTGCCGTTCGCAGACCCGCTGGAGACCTACTCGACCTCCGACCATGTGTACAACGGCATGGGCATCTCCCGCGACGTCACCGGCCGGGTGGGACCACCGACGGGATCGCCGTCGCCCAAGGCGCAGGACGACCGGCCAGCACAGCGTTCAGGCCGGTCCGGCGGTGATCGTCGACGCGGCGACAAGCCGTCATCGAACCGTGGTGACAAGCCCGCGACCAGTCGCAGCAGCAAGCCCACGTCGACCAGTGGCGAGAAGGCGGGGTCCACCCGGCCTCAGCGCAACAGGCGCCGCGTGCGCAAATCCGGCGACCAGGACGGCGCGGCCACAAGCGACTAGGTGGGGCCTCGGCTCAGCCCTTGAAGTCCAGGTGCATCCAGCCGCGCGACCGACAAGCAGGGCACTTCATCCACACCCGGTCAGTGCGGCCCGGGACGGGCACGTACATTCCCGGCAGGGCCAGTCGTGCGGCCTTGACCATGGAAACCACCGAGCGGACCTCACACTTGTCGCACGTCAGCGCAAGGCTGCCGACAGCTGGCGGGGCCTCCTCCTCGCTGAACAGCGAACGTTTGCCTTGCGGGTCGACGTGACGTGGGCGTGGGGCCGGGGTGGGTACGCGTCGCAACGCGGCGGGACGTTCAGCACTCATGATCTATCCATCATCACTGTTGCCAGGTCACGGTAGGCCTGCGCCCCCTTGGAACGACGTGCGGTGGACAGAATGGAGCGACCCGAACCCGGCGCTTCCGCGAAGCGCACTGACCGCGCGATGGGGGCCAGCACCGGCAGGCCGTACTGCTGCTCGATGTCGGCGATGACCTCTCGCGAGAGCCGCGTGCGGCCGTCGAACATCGTGGGCAGCACCCCCATGACCCGCAGGTCACGATTGGTGTACCTGCGCACGTCCTCGACGGTCTCCAGCAGTTGCGCGACCCCCCGGTGGGACAACGTCTCCGCCTGCATGGGGATGAGGACCTCCTGAGCCGCGGTCAACGCGTTGATCGTGAGGACCCCGAGCGACGGCGAACAGTCGATGATCACGATGTCATAGTCCCTGCTGACCTCCGCGAGTGCCTCCCGCAGCACGTACTCGCGACCGGTGCGGTTCGCCAGCTGCATCTCGGCACCGGACAGGTCGATGGACGCGGGCAGCAGGTCTGGCCCTTCGGCCGTCGGCACGATCGCCATCCGCGGCCCGATCCGGCCCAGAAGAACGTCGTGCACGCTGAACTGCACCTGATCCGCCTCGACGCCCATGGCGAAGGTCAGACACGCCTGCGGGTCCAGATCGATCAGCAGGACCTTACGGCCGGTGTCTGCCACAGCTGCACCGGTGGACGCAACCGTCGTGGTTTTGGCGACGCCACCCTTCTGGTTGGCGACCGCTACTATTCGAGATTTCAAGTCCACCCCTGCACATGTGAAGATCAGTGCGTTCGAGACACTATTCTGCCTCAGTGAGCACGCCCAGGTCGACAGCCCTCCCCCGAGGCGCTCGACGTGTCCGTGATGACCTCACGGGTCTGGCAACCATCCGCATGCAAGGCACCGGTCTGGGTACCGTTCTGCTCGTCCCCGGCTTCACGGGCAGCAAGGAGGATTTCCTCGACGTTGTGCCGCTGATGCACGACTGCGGTTGGACTGTGATCGCCCTGGACAATCGGGGCCAGTACGAATCACCGCATGCCGCCGAGTACAGCCTGGACCTCTGGGCCAAGGATGTGTGCGACGTCGCCGCTCGCTGCGAGGGCCCAGTACATCTTGTGGGGCACTCGCTGGGCGGACTGATCGTGGGTGTGGCGGCCAATCGCTTCGACTTCACGACTGTTGTACTGCTCAACTCAGGCTCTGGCCCCATCCACGCCAGCAAACACGACCAATTGCGCCTGCTGATCACTGCCCTGGACCACTTCCCCATGGATCAGATCTGGCAGGCGAAGGTGACCGCCGACCGGCAGGCCGGGTGGACACCTCCTTCGCCGCAGGTGGAGACGTTCATGCAGGAGCGCTTCATCGCCACAGATCCGGCAGGGCTGCAGGTGATGGCCAGGCTGCTGCTCGCCGATCGCCAGCAGGACCTGGGCGAGACTGCCGCCCAATTGCTAGTGGCTTTCGGCATCCAGGATCCGGACTCCTGGTCATGGCAGACCCAGGTGGATCTCGCAGCGCGCTGGCAGGCGCGGCTGGCTGTGATCCCGGACGCCGCGCATTCCCCCGCCGTCGAAGCGCCCGAGACCACCGCAGCCTTGTTGGCGGCCACGTTCATTCAGGCCGGTCAGCGCCGATGTGTGAGATCACGGCGAAGTGGGTATGCCGGGTCCATGCAGATCATGACCCCGCTGCCGACCGACACCGGCGCCATCCGCCGTGCCCGCAAGACGGTCGGCGACCAGCTGTGGGCCTGGGGTCTGCCGGAACTGGTCGACGACGCCGAACTGATCACCAGCGAACTGGTTACGAATGCCATCGAGCACGGCACCGGCCAGATCGAACTGCGGGTGTACGCCCTGCCCGACCGGGTCCGGATCAGCGTGCTGGACCAGGATGTGACCTCCATCCCGCAAGTGGCCATGAACCGCGGGCTGCAAGTGGGCGGCCGCGGGTTGTCCTTGGTGGAACAGATCTCGCTGGCGTGGGGTCACGAGATCGGTCAGAACGGCAAAGAGGTCTGGGCTGAACTGCCCGCCGGCCCTTAGGGAAGTACTTTTCGATCCCGTTCTGAGTGAAGCGCGGCTGGGCGTATGAGATGTGCAAGCCAGCATCTTGCGCCCCATGGCAGACGATGGGATGCACAGATCGTGTCGTCCCGGCTGCGGCCAGGGCGTGAGCAGAGCGTCTTCCGGGAGAGCCGCGAGTCGGTCGAGGCCTGAGCGAGCTCAGTGCCTGTCTGGCAGCCGTGGTGTGGTTGTCAGGACGTCATGCTTTAGTGATCGGGCGGCGTTGATGCCGGTGGATGTCGCGGCCGGGCGCTGCCCGTGCACCGGACGATGGCTGTCCACAGATCCTGTCTGAGAACGATTTATGTCGTACCCCTGTTCTATTCTTGGGGTATGGATGAATTGATGGTTGCGGCGTGGGAGGCGATGCTGCCCGACGGTGACCCGCTCGAGGTGGCCAAGGCCGCGGAGGCGATGGTCGGGTTCTTCCACGCCCGGCAACTGGCGGCGTTGCATCAGGTGTACCAAGACTCCGAGGCCGGCGCCGACCCCGACGGTGTGGTCGTGGACCCGTGCCCGCCGGAGATCGCCTGCGCGATGCTGTGGAGCCCGGGTGTCGCGTCGGCGATGGTTGACGTGGCGGTGGATGTGGTCACCGACCTGCCCGCAGTGCTGCAGGCTCTCTCGCAAGGCCGGATTGATCTGGCGAAGGTGCGGGAGATCATCCGCGCCACCAGCGGGCTTTCGCTGTCCGACCGGCGGGAGGTGGCCGACCGGGCCATCGCCTACGCGGCCGCCCACACGAAGTCGCAGTTGCGTCCGTGGCTGACCCGCCAGGTCGACCGGATCGACCCCGACGCCGCCGAACGCCGCCGGAAGCGGGCCCGGAAGCATCGGGGGGTGTGGCTGAGCCCGGAACCGGACGGGATGGCCACCCTGTCCGCCTACCTCACCGCCGAGGAAGCCAGCACCTGTATGGAGTCGGTGCGGGTGGCCTGCCGTTCCACCGACGGGTCGCGGGACGCGAACCAGGCCGACACCTTCGTGGAGCTGTTGACCGGGATCAGCCCGGCCCAGCAGGTCCCGGTGACGGTGATCATGACCGATCAGGGGGCCGAGATCGAAGGGTACGGCCCGATCAGCGACGGCCACGCCGCCGACCTGCTGGCCCGGCTGCACACACCCTCGGTGACCGTCCTGACCCGCCCACCCATGGGCATCCGCTACGCCCCCAGTGTTGCGATGCGCCGGTATGTGCAGGTGAGGGATCGGCACTGCCGGTTCCCCGGCTGCCAGCGCCCGGCCAAAGGATGCGACCTCGACCACCTCACCCCCTGGCCGGCCGGGCCCACCGATGCCGACAACCTCGCCTGTCTATGCCGGCACCATCACCGCCTCAAAACCCACACCGGATGGACCGTCCGCAGACTCCCCGGCAACATCCTGGAATGGACCAGCCCCACCGGACGGGTCTACCGCAGCACCCTCGAAGACCCCTGACCGAAACTCCCCGCCCCGGCGGGCAGCGAAACGCCCTCCTGCTGGGCGCCGTAGTCAGTCACGTCGCCGCGTCAGGAACCGCTCACGGTCTCGACGCGAGTCCGCGGAGCTGACTTCAGCCCATCCCCTGCTCGGCGATGAAGCCGAACACCGCATTGGCGATCAGCTGGGCGGCGATGGCGGCCAGCAGCATGCCGGCGATGCGGGTGAGCACTGTGATGCCCGAGGTGCCGAGCACGCGTGCGATGACGGTGCTGTAGCGCATCGCCAGGAACAGCACGAGGTGTACTGTCAGGACTCCGAAAGCCACCGCGGTGTACGCCGCGGCAGTGCTGGCCCCTTGCATGAACAACATCACCGCCACAATCGCCCCCGGCCCGGCGATCAGCGGCGTACCCAGCGGCACGAGGGCCACGTTGACGTCATCGGCCGCGGTGACCTCGCCGCCCTTGCCCATCAGTAGTTGCAGCGCGACCAGTAGCAGGAGCAGCCCGCCGCTGGCTTGCAGAGCCGGTAGGGACACGTGCAGATAGTCCAAGATGATCTGGCCGAAGAGCGCGAACCCGACGATGACACCCAGTGCGGTGAGGGTGGCCTGTAGCGCCAGCCGCTTCATCTGCGCCGGACCCCGTCGGTGAGTCAACGCCAGGAAGATCGGCACGATCCCGGGCGGGTCCATGATGACCAGGAGTGTGACGACGACCGATCCGTAGAGGCGCAGGTCCACCTAGGCCTGCGGCGGGGTGGGCTGATCGGTGACCGCTGTGACACCCAGGATCTGCCGGGCCTGGCTGAGCACGCCGGCATCGCAGACCACGTCGTAACGACCAGCCGTGAGCTGGCTGCGCGAAGTGAAGTCCCGCTTGCCCCCGGTGAAGGCGTAGGACATCAGCCCGAACACGATGCCGAAGGCCGCACCGTAGATCACCCCCATCAGCAGCAGGTTCACAGTGCTGCCCTCGCCGCTGGCGAAGATCGAGACGAACAGGCCGATGAGCAGGCCGAACCACACCCCCATGCCCAGACCGCTCAGCGCGGCCCGGCCCCAGGAGAGCCGTCCCACGACGGCCTCGACCGTGCGCAGGTCAACCCCGACGATCGCCACGTTCTGCACCGGGAACTTGTTGTCACTGAGCTTGTCCACCGCGAACTGAGCCTCGTTGTAGGTGGTGTAGCTGGCCAGGATGGGCCGGTTGGCGAGTTGCTTGAACGGATCGGATTTCGGGGTCGGCATACTCCGAGGGTAACTGGCGTGGCCCTGCGCGCAGCGTGCCCGGGCGCTCAGCCGCGCAGCTTGTACTCCTCCAACAACCGGCGAGCGATGATCATGCGCTGGATGTCCGCGGTGCCCTCGCCGATGAGCAGCATGGGCGCCTCGCGGTACAGCCGCTCGATCTCGTACTCCTTGGAGTAGCCGTAGCCGCCGTGGATGCGGAAGGAGTCCTCCACGACCTCCTTGCAGTACTCACTGGCCAGGTACTTCGCCATCCCGGCCTCGAGGTCATTACGCGCCCCGGAGTCCTTGGTCCGCGCCGCGCGCACCATCATCAGGTGCGCCGCCTCCACCTTGGTGGCCATCTCGGCCAGCCGGAAGGCGACCGCCTGATGCTCGGCGATCGCTTTGCCGAAGGTCACACGCTGCTGGGCGTAGTCGACGCCGAGTTCGAACGCACGATTGGCCAGACCACAGGCACGGGCGGCCACGTTGACGCGACCCACCTCGACGCCGTCCATCATCTGGTAGAAGCCGCGACCAGGCTCACCCCCAAGCAGTGCGCTGGCCGGCAGCCGGAAGTCGGTCATCACCAGCTCGGTGGTGTCGACCCCCTTGTAGCCCATCTTGTCGATCTTGCCTGGAATGGTCAGACCGGGCAGCACCTCACCGAAACCGGCCGGCTTCTCGATCAGGAACGTGCTCATCTTCTTGTACACACTGGCGTTCTCATTGACATCAGCGTCCGTACGCACGAGCACCGCGCACAGCGTGGACGAGCCACCGTTGGTCAGCCACATCTTCTGGCCGTTCAGGACGTAGTCGTCACCGTCGCGCACGGCCTTGGACTGGATGGCGGCCACATCGGAGCCGCACCCCGGCTCGGACATCGAGAACGAGCCGCGCAGTTCGCCGGTGGCCATGCGCGGCAGGAAGTCCTTCTTCTGCGCATCGGTTCCGTGCTGCATCACCATGTAGGCGACGATGAAGTGGGTGTTGATGATGCCGGAGACGCTCATCCAACCGCGCGCGATCTCCTCAACGCACAGGGCGTAGGTGAGCAGGGATTCCCCGAGTCCGCCGTACTCCTCCGGGATCATCAGCCCGAAGATCCCCATCTCCTTCATTCCCTCGACGATTTCGGTGGGGTACTCGTCGTTGTGCTCAAGGTGCTGAGCCTGGGGGATGATTTCGTTCTCGACGAAGTCGTGGACCGCGGAAAGGATCTCCTGCTGAATCTCGGTCAAGCCATCGGTCTGGGCCAAACGAGCCATGATGTGTGTGCCTCCAGTCTGTGCTTGACCGAAGTATCCCACCGCCATTCGTGACGGCAACCGGCAGGTTACTTGGTGAGCTGTAGCGGGGACAGCCCGACCTTGACGCGCCCCTTGCGGATCGGCTTGCATTTGCCGAGCACGTCACAGGCCTCGTTCACCTTGAAGGAGGCGGGAACGGTGTAAGTCACATTCTTCGCAGTGGGCCGGTAGACCCAGTAACTGCGCTTGCCCTGCTTGGTGGTGAGGCAGTTCGTGACCGACTTGGTGATGGTGCAACCCTTGTTGTTACTGCCGGCCAGCTTCTCAAGGAGGTTTCGGTAGGCGATGCCTGGCTGCAGCACCCGCCCGGACTCAGAGGTCGGCCAGATTCCCAGACCGAAGTCATCCCAGCCGTACCAGTCCACCTGCACGACGCCGTTGTGCAGGCTCTCCAGGTAGGTCTGAGCCAGGTAGGCGGCACCCTTCCCTTGGCTGAACACCGTTTTGGGCCAGCCGTTGTTGCGGTTGTTGCCGTAGTTCATCTCAGTGTCCAGCAGCGGCGTGCCCTTGTAGCCGGCTGTGTCGACAACCTTTTGGGCCAGTGCCAGGCCGTTCGCGCGGTCCTTGAGGGTTCCGTTGCCAGGACCCTTGTTCACCCACGGGTACAGATGAACAGCGATGCCATCGGGCTTCGACTTCAGCCTCTTGAGCTCGGTGACGTATTGCTTGAACCACCCGTTGCGAACGAAAGCTCTCTTCTGCACGACCGTGCTCGAGGCGGTGATCACCTTCGCGGACGGATCGACCTGACGAATGACGCGCTCCGCGGCCACCGTGAGTCTGGCCATTGCCTGCGGCGAACCCTCACCGTTGGGGGTGTCGAAGAACGACGTCAGATTCGCCTCGTTCCAGATCTGGTAGGAGGTGATCTGGCCCTTGTACTTAGTGGCCACCGCACGCACCCAGTCCGTCCAGTAGTCCGGGTTGGACGGCGGGCTGCCGGTGCCCCCGGGGTAGTAGGAGCAGCCCGTGTACGCGCCAGGGCTGCACGGTGGCTTGACGAAACTGGCGGCCCAGTCGGGGGTGTAGCCAAGGACGTACAGGATGTCCTGGGCCCCCGTCGCACGCGCGTTGCTCACGACCGTGTCCAGAGTGGTCCAGTCATAGACCCCCGGGGCGCTGTTGACCTGTGACCATGTTGCACCGTTGTCCCAGATCCGGATCCCGCCGAACCTGTCGTCGGCGGCCACGGCAGAGTCGGTCAAGCCATGATCGTGCATGCCGAACAGGGAGGCCGGCACCTTGGAACTCGTGGCGCGCTCAGCGCCCGGTTTGGGCAGGGGTGCGGGGGCGGCCAAGGCCGAACTGGCGGTCGCCACCGTCAGGCTCGCGGCGGCCGCGGCGATCAACGAACGCTTGAGCATGGTGAAAGGACTCCTCTGGATAACCGACTCTCGGACCACCGTACGTCGCGATGGTCCACAGATCACTGGCGCCGCGCGGCATGTCACTCAGACGCGCGGAACCGGCGTTAGGATCCACTGCCCGAATCAGGCCTCGGGCGCCTCGAAGAACTTGGTCCGCGCCATCCCGGCGGCCCGGCCCTTCGCGGAGATGACCAGCGCCATCTTGCGCGACGCCTCATCGATCATCTCGTCGCCCAGCATGACGGCCCCCTTGGCGCCGCCCTCGGCGGAGGTGTAGAAGTCATAGGCGTCCAGGATCAGCTCAGCGTGGTCGTAGTCCTCCTGCCGGGGGCTGAAGACCTCGTTCGCAGCGTCGACCTGGCCGGGGTGCAGCACCCACTTGCCGTCGAAGCCCAGGGCAGCGGACCGGCCTGCGACACGCTTGTACCCCTCGACGTCCTTGATCTGCAGGTACGGACCGTCGATGGCGAGCTTGTCGTGCGCGCGGGCTGCCATCAGGATGCTCATCAGGATGTGGTGGTAGGCATCGCCCACGTCGTAGCCGGGCGGCTGCTCACCGACGACCAGCGACTTCATGTTGATGCTGGCCATGAAGTCGGCCGGCCCGAAGATGATGGTCTCGACCCGGGGGCTGGCGGTGGCGATCTTGTCCACATTGATCAGGCCGAGGGCGTTCTCGATCTGAGCCTCGATGCCGATCCGGCCGACCTCGTAGCCCATCGTCTTCTCGATCTGGGTGAGCAGCATGTCCAGGGCCACGATCTGCTCGGGCGTCTGCACCTTGGGCAACATGATGCAGTCGAGGTTGGCACCAGCCCCCTCGACGACCTCGGTCACGTCCTGGTAGGTCCACTGCGTCGTCCAGTCGTTGACCCGCACCACCCTGACCTTGTCGTCATAGCCACCCTCGTTGAGCGCTGCCACGATGTTCTTGCGAGCGTCCGGCTTGGCGATCGGCGCAACAGCATCCTCGATGTCCATGAAGACCTGGTCGGCCGGCAGACCCTTGGCCTTCTCCAGCATCTTGGGGCTGCTGCCCGGGACGGCAAGGTTGGAACGACGACTACGAGATGGGCGCGATTCACTCATGATCCGACGATAACGACGGCCGTTCCACGTCGACCTCACACCCCCGATTCGACCGTCCTGGGCTGCGTCCCGCGAACCACCAGCACCAGCCCGACGAGCATCACGGCCAGACCCGCGACGAGGGCCACACCGACGGGCTGGCCCAAGAAGACGGCGGCCAGAATCGTGGCCCCCGGTGCCTCGAACAGGATCGCGGTACTGACGACCGTGGCGGAGACCCGGTGCACGACGGCATTCATGGCCGAGTGGCCGCCGATCTGCGCCACCAGAGTGATCGCGGCTATCAACAGCCAGTCGCGCGCCGCGTACCCGGTCAGCGGCACCCGTGCCACCAGACACACGACCAGCAGGACTGCGGCCGCGGCCCCATAGACCACGCTGGTGTAGGAGCCGACATCGGTCGTCGCGCGCAGCCGCTCGCCATAGGCCACGTAGACAGCTGCGAGGACTGCCCCCAGCAGGGCCAGCGCCATCCCCAGCAGATTGCGGGAGTCCAGCGGATCCCCCCATCCGGTGAGGATCAGCACGCCCAGCAGGCTCACACCGATGCCCGTCCAGACCAGCCGACCACTCACTCGCGCCAGCAGTGCTGACCACACGGGCTGCGTCGAGATCATGGCCGCGCTCAGGGCAACAGTGGTCAACCGCAGGCTGGGGATCCAGGCGGCGAAGTGGGCTGCCAGGGCCACCCCTGGCATCGCCGCGCGTGACCAGCCCCCCTCGATGCGGATCGATCGCCCGGTGATCACCATCGCTACCACTGTCAACCCGGCCCCGAGCAGACATCGATACATGGCGATGGCCAGGGCCGGTGCCGCGCAGGCGGCGATCAGGGGCGCCGAGGCGCTCACACAGATCACGGCGATGACCAGCAGTGCCGCGTCGCGGGGACTACTGGACGCTCTCATGGGAGCATCTGCGCCCGACCCCTCTACGCCAGACTCGCGAGGCTGATGGTCTTCCTCTTCGGAGGCGCCGTGATGACTACCTTCTTGTCCCACTTCGTGAACTCGACCGTGGCGTCCTCGCCCGTCTCAGGGGCACTGGTGATCAGCAACGGGTACGGCCGACCGGTGGTCGCGATCCAGGTGGTCCCGTTGGGACTGGTGATGGGCACTGCCGGCTGGCCTTGCGCCACGCCGACCTCTCCCACCTCGCCGGTGCCGTTGGCCTGCAGGAACTGGTCCATCAGGGGCTTCAGCGTGCTGGTCTGGCGAAACGACTTGAGCTTCGGGTTGGACAGTTCCCCTGCGACCCACTTGTTCCCGATCTTCTTGGCCGCCTTCTTGTTGAACGCCTGGGTCCAGTAGGCCTCGTCGCCCTTCACATAGATGACTCCGTCGACCACCCGGGTCTGCAGGGTGGTCTCCCCCGCGCTGCGCGAGCCATCGCTGGCGTCCTTGGTCACGACCAGATCCAGCGAGGCGGCGGGGCTGGTGCCGATCATGGTGACACTGCGGGCACCGAGGGCGGCGGCGCGGGCCCGGTTGACGATCTTCTTCGGTGGGAGGCTTTCGACACCGTTGGGCTTGCCAACGGGTTCAGCCGGGGCGGAGGCTGATGGACTCGCAGAAGCCGTGGGGGTCGGGGACTGCGTTGCGGTGTCCCCGGAACTGGAACACCCGGCCAACGTCGCCGCGGCCAGCGCCCCCGCTGCCATTAGTGCAACCCGCATGATGTCTTGACCACCTGTCGCTTGTCGTCATGCCTCGTGCGTGCCACGCTAGCGGAACCTGCTAGCGATGTCCGCAGCCTTTCGCTGGCGCAGGCGATACCCTGCGCAAGTGACGGTCACCCGTGCTTTCATCGCCCGGCTGCAGGGCTCTGCCGTCTTCGACCCCAATGGTGAACAGCTGGGCAAGGTGCGCGACTTCGTACTGCTGCAGCAGTACGGCACGATCCCGCCGCGGCTGGTCGGACTTGTGGTGGAGGTGGGTGCCCGGCGCCGGATCTTCCTGCCCATCACCCGGGTGACGAAGATCGACGTGGGGCAGATCGTGAGCACGGGCGTGTTGGATCTGCGGCGCTTCAAGCTACGCCCCGGCGAGACGCTGGCCGTCGCGGAACTGTTCGATCGGGGCGCCGTTCTGCGGGCCACCGGGGAGCGCGTGAAGATCCTGGATCTGGCCATGCAGCAGAACTCGCGGCGCGACTGGGAGATCGCCCAAGCCTATGTCCGTGGGGGTCGCACCCTGGCCCGCCGCGGTCAGACGCAGGTGGTGGCCTGGGGCGATCTTTCGGACGTCTGGCGCCAGGAGATCGACCAGGCGACCGAGACGATGCTGGAGTCCCTGCTGGACATGCGCCCGGCAGATGTCGCCTCACTGCTGCACGATCTGCCTGAGAAGCGCCGCTTAGAGATTGCTCGCGCCCTCGACGATGAGCGCCTGGCCGACGTCCTGGAGGAGATGCCGGAACACGATGCCGTGCAGATCGTCAGCGCCCTGGAGGCCGACCGGGCAGCCGATGTCCTGGAGGAGATGGATCCTGAGGACGCCGTCGACCTGCTCAGCGACT
>JAKOZM010000180.1 GCA_029779995.1 Actinomycetes bacterium | reverse complement strand
GTGGAGTCCGCGTTGACCGGCCACTTGGTCCTGTCGACGCTGCACACCAACGATGCCCCGAGTGCGGTGACCCGCCTGATCGAGATGGGGATCGAACCGTTCCTCGTCGGTTCCTCCGTCGACTGTGTGCTGGCCCAGCGCCTCGCACGCC
Source organism: Actinomycetes bacterium (assembly GCA_029779995.1). Next base: position 2,776 of record JAKOZM010000180.1, on the reverse strand, counting down.
GACTGTGCCCCAAATGCAAAGAGACGTACCAGCCGTCGCCGGCGGCCTTCCGGTCTGCCGGCATGGTTCTGCCTGAGGGCCAGGAGGTGCCGCGTATCTACCGCGCCGTGGGCTGCTCCGTATGCTCGCGGACGGGCTACAAGGGCCGGGTGGCGTTGCATGAGGTGCTGCCGATCACCGAGCAGATCGAGCGACTAGCGGTGGAGCGGGCCTCGTCGGCGACCATCGCTGTCGTTGCCCGCGAAGAGGGCATGCAGACGCTGCGTCAGGACGGTCTGGCCAAGGTACTGGCCGGGGTGACGAGCCTGGACGAGGTGCTGCGGGTCGTCGTCTAGCCGTCGAGGCGCAGGCCGATCATTCCGCCACCTCTAGCCGAACCGGGTGAGCACAGATTCAACCATTGGCCCCGACCTGCCGACTCCCACAGCATGACCGTCCCCACAGCACTCTCCCGGCCCGGCACCGAAGCCAGGGTGCAGGCCACGGATGTCAGTTTGGTGCGGTGCCTGGAGACCATGCTCGCGATGGATGCCAGCGACCTGCACTTGACCGTGGGTGCCCCGCCAACCGTGCGTGTGACCGGATCTTTGCGGCCCATCCCCGGGGCACCGAAAATGGACAGTTCGACACTGCAGCGGATCATGTATGCCATCCTCACTCAGCAGCAACGCGAGGTGTTCGAGCAACGGCTGGAACTGGACTTCTCCTACGCGTTGCCCGGCCGGGCTCGATTCCGTGTCAACATGTATCAGCAGCGCGAATCAGTGGGGGCCGCGTTTCGGGTGATTCCCTTCGAGATCAAGAACCTCGAGAGCTTGGGTATTCCACCGATCGTGTCGTCGTTCGCAGCGCTTCCGCGCGGCTTCGTCCTTGTCACGGGACCGACCGGGTCGGGCAAGAGCACCACGTTGGCCGCCCTTATCGACATCGCCAACACCACGCGCCACGACCACATCATGACGGTCGAGGACCCCATCGAGTTCCTGCATCGCCACCGCAGTTGCCTTGTCAACCAGCGGGAGGTCGGTAATGACACCCACTCCTTCGCGGAGGCGCTCAAACACGTCCTTCGCCAGGATCCCGACATTATCCTGGTCGGGGAAATGCGCGACCTGGAGACAATTCAGGTGGCTCTGACCGCAGCGGAGACCGGGCACTTGGTGTTTGCCACGCTGCACACTCAGGACGCTGCGCAGACCGTGGACCGCATCATCGATGTGTTCCCACCGCATCAGCAACAACAGATCCGGCAACAGCTCGCAGGAACCCTGCAAGGGGTCGTATGCCAGACCTTGTGCAAGACCGCCGACGGTCGCGGCCGGGTTGCGGCAGTCGAAGTTCTGGTCGCCACGGCGGCTATACGGAACCTCATCCGGGAGGGCAAGACTCATCAGATCTACTCAGCTCTGCAGGCGGGGTCTCAGTACGGGATGCAGACCCTCGACCAGCACTTGGCAGAACTCGTTCGGGGACATCGGATCACATTCGACCAAGGCGCTGAGAAGTGTCATCACATTGAGGACTTCACGAGGATGACTGGGAGGCAGCGGTGAGCCTTGAGACGTTCGACTATCAGGTTCGTGACCGGAGCGGTAAGGTCCTGCGCGGTCGGATCGATGCCCAGTCACCGGCCGCCGTAGCTGCGAAACTCAAGGGGATGGGCTACGCCCCGGTGTCGATCGCAAAGGCGAATCACGGGCTGAATCGTGAACTGTCGATCCCGGGGTTTGGGCAACGCGTGAAGCTCAAGGAGCTTGCCATCTCGGCTCGGCAGTTCGCCACGATGATCAACTCCGGACTGTCCCTGCTACGTGCCCTGTCCATTCTTGCCGAGCAGACTGACAACCCGAAGCTCGCGGAGGTCTACGCTGAGGTGCGCCTGGCAGTGGAGCAGGGCTGTTCCTTGTCACAGGCCTTCGGGCAACACCCCAAGGTCTTCCCGCCGTTGATGGTGAATATGGTGAAAGCGGGTGAGACAGGCGGCTTCCTCGATGAGGTGCTTCTGCAACTGGCACTGAATTTCGAAGCAGAGGTGAAGCTCCGTTCGAAGATCAAGTCCGCCATGACATATCCGGTGGTGGTCTTCGCCTTTGCTGTCCTTGCATTGACTGCCATGCTGATCTTCATCGTTCCGGTCTTTGCGGACATGTTCTCGCAACTCGGCGGTCAGTTGCCGCTACCCACGCGGATCCTGGTCATGATGTCGGACGGCCTCAAGACCTTGCTGCCCTTCCTGATCGTGCTCCTGATCGTGGCGATGATTCTGTGGCGTCGCTATAAGAACCATCCGAAGGTGCGCAACGTGGTCGATCCCATGAAGCTGAAAGCACCCATCTTTGGCAAGCTCTTCACGAAGGTGGCCATCTCCCGATTCGCCCGCAATCTGGGGACGATGGTTCATTCTGGCGTCCCGATCCTGCAAGCCTTGGATGTGGTATCCGACACGACCGGCAATGTTGTACTGACTCGAGCCATCGTGGATGTGGAGAATTCGGTGCGCCGTGGTGAGTCGTTGGCCGCACCACTGGCCCAACACAAGGTGTTCCCGCCGATGGTCGTCCAGATGATGGCCGTGGGCGAAGATACGGGGTCCTTAGACGCGATGCTGTCCAAGATCTCGGACTTCTATGACGCGGAGGTAGAAGCCACGACGGAGGCGCTGACGTCACTGATCGAGCCGCTGATGATCGCGGTCGTGGGAGGGATCGTGGGCGCCATGATCATCGCTCTCTACATGCCGATCTTCAAGATCTACGACTTAATACAATAGTTGAAA
>JAKOZM010000168.1 GCA_029779995.1 Actinomycetes bacterium | reverse complement strand
ATGGAGTCGGTGCGGGCCGGCTGCCGCTCCACCGACGGGTCGCGGGACGCCAACCAGGCCGACACCTTCGTGGAGCTGCTGACCGGGATCAGCCCCGCCCAACAGGTCCCCGTGACCGTGATCATGACCGACGACGGGGCCGAGATCGAAGGGTACGGCCCGATCAGCGACGGTCACGCCGCCGACCTGCTGGCCCGGCTGCACACACCCTCCGTGACCATCCTGACCCGCCCACCCATGGGCATCCGCTACGCCCCCAGCCTTGCCATGCGGCGGTACGTGCAGGTGAGGGACCGGCACTGCCGCTTCCCCGGCTGCCAGCGCCCCGCCCGAGCATGCGACCTCGACCACCTGACCCCCTGGCCGGCCGGGCCCACCGACGAGGCAAACCTCGCGTGTCTGTGCCGGCACCATCACCGCCTCAAAACTCACACCGCGTGGAAAGTCCGCAGACTCCCCGGCGGGATCCTGGAATGGACCAGCCCCACCGGACGGGTCTACCGCAGCACCCTCGAAGACCCCTGACCTCAAGCTCCCGCCCCCACGGCGGGCAGACAGAAGGACTCGATCACGGTCGTCCTAGATCATCCTCGGAGCTGCGCGGGTCACGACGCGCACACGCCTGCACCCCCATGCGATCCCTCGGGGGGCTGCCCCAGAGGGATGCTCAATGCCCGGCGAACGTGGCGTTCTGCTACCCCGTCCAGTCGACCTCCTAGTCCCGGCCGAACAAGTCGCGGGTGTAGACCTTGTCCATGACGTCGGCCAGTTCGGGGTGCAGCCGGTTGGCCACGATCAGGTCAGCCCGGTCGGTGAAGTCGGTGAAATCACGCACCACCTCCGAGTTGTAGAAGAGGTCCTCGGTGAGCACGGGTTCGTACACGATCACCTCCACCCCCTTGGCTTTCAGGCGTTTCATGATGCCCTGCACGCTGGACGTCCGTATGTTGTCCGAGCCCTCTTTCATGACCAGCCGGTAGATCCCGACCACCTTCGGCTCGCGCGCCAGGATCTGCTCGGCGACGAAATCCTTGCGCGTCCGGTTGGAGTCGACGACCGCGCGGATCAGGGCCTGCGGCACGTTCGTGTAGTTGGCCAGCAACTGTTTGGTGTCCTTTGGCAGGCAGTAACCGCCATAGCCGAAAGACGGGTTGTTGTACCCCGGGCCCACCCGCGGATCCAGGCTCACCGCGTCGATGATCGCCCGGCTGTCCATCCCGTGGCTCGCGGCGAACGTGTCGAGCTCGTTGAAGAACGCCACGCGCATCGCCAGGTACGTGTTCGCGAAGAGTTTGATCGCCTCCGCCTGCCGGGAGTCGGTCAGGATCACGGGTGGATCGTTGCGGGCGCCCTCGGCCATCAGGGCTGCGAATCGCTGCCCTGCATCGTCGACCGACCCCACCACGATCCGCGAGGGGTAGAGGTTGTCGTACAGCGCCTTGCCCTCACGCAGGAACTCGGGCGCGAACAAGATGCCTTGGTAGTCGTGGGTTGCCCGCATCTCTTCGGTGAAACCCACCGGAATGGTCGACTTGATGACGATGACGGCATCGGGGTTGATCCCGCGGACCTGCGCGATGACTGCAGAGACACTGTCGGTGTTGAAGAAGTTGGTCTTCGGGTCGTAGTCCGTCGGAGTGGCCACGATGACGAAATCGGCGTCGGTGAATGCCTGAGTGGGGTCGGTCGTGGCCTGCAGGTCCAGGTCCATCTCGTCCAGGAAACCCTCGATCTCGGTGTCATCGATGGGGCTGCGGCCGGCGTTGATGGTCTCCACCCGATCGGCGTCGATGTCGAGGGCCCGGACCTGGTGACGCTGGGCCAGCAGTACCGCATTGGACAATCCCACGTATCCCATCCCGGCCACTGCGATCTTCATGCCCTCAGGATATGGACCGCGGCGTACACGCTGTGAAAGGCTGGCGGGCATGCGCGTATGGATGATGGCAGGGGCACTGGTTCTGACGGGGCTAACTCCGGGGGTGGCCGCAGCCGCGGACACGGTCCCCGTCACGGTGAAGGTGGCCAACTGCGACGGCTGCTCGATCATGGCCACGTGGAGTAAGGGCGGGAAGTCCGGCAGCAAATTCCGCAGTTCTACATCGAAGGTCCGCAATGGGTCCGTGAAGTTCATGGTTCCCAAGGGCTACTGGCTGTACTTCACCGGTACCTCACCCAAGGCACAGGTCGATGCAGCCACGATCCTCGTGACCCAGTTCGTTGGCTCCTCGGAGGGCGCGAAAGTGTCGGCCAAGAAGGCCCGCACCCTCAACTCCGGCGCGGCGTACTGCCTGCGTGCGAAGAAGCAGACGATCAGTGCCCGAGCCGCGCTGGTCAAGGACGGCAAGTATCGACTGCTCAGCCTGTGGGCGTCACCGCAGTTGGCGAGCATGGGCAATCTGGCTCAGGACGGCATCAAGGGTGTCTACGGGACCCAGAACACGCTGCTGTGCTCGGGTAAGTACTACTAGGGCGAGTCGTGATGGTTGTTCACAGGAACGTGCCAATGGCGGCGCGAGCGTTCTTGTCCTAGCCAGTGACGATCCCCCGCCGCTGTTTGAAACGGTTGCCGGCCCGCTCCATCACGTTGTGCCGCGCGGGTAGCCGTCCGGGGGCCACCGGCGGCGCCCTTTGTTCGTTGGGCGATCTGGTCGCTGTGGAATGACCGCGTGGCTGCCCCGGGCCCGTCGCAGGGTATGTGCACCTTGGGTTTGTCGGTGGCGGGGACTTTACGTGCGTCCCTATGACATGTTCGACTGTTGGTGCTGTCGGGCCCGGAAGAATGTCAGTGGCGGGGACTTCTTGAAGGTCTCATTGACACGTTCAGAGCGGCAACAGCCAGACCCAGCCCACCGCAAAGGTTGCGCCGCCAGACGCGAGGCGAACGCTACGCGAGACCCTCATCGGCACGCCGCGCCTGTCAGACAGACGCTAAGCCAGGCCCGTCTCGACCCGGGCGGCGTGGTGTGACCACCGCTCGACATCGGCCCGGCCCGGACCGTCGGTCTGGGCCACCACCTGGATCGTCAGCCCGTCCAGCAGCGCCAGCAGCCGCCAGGCGGAGGCTCGCGGATCCGGGCAGGTGAACTCCCCCTGGGCGACGCCCTCGCGCAAGATCTCCTCGATGAGCTGCTGCCAGCGCTGGTTGATCTTCGCCGCGATCTCGCGCACGGCCGGGTGGCGCGCCGAACTGCTCCAGGCGTCCATCCACCACTGGAACTGCCAGGCGTCCCGAGCCGGCTGGAACTCCGTCACCACCGCGTCGAGCCGCTCGCGCGCGTTGGCGCACGCCGTCACGACGGTCCGCGCACGCTGCAGGTCCTCGAGGGCCACCCGCTCGAAGGCCGCCGCCATCAGGTCGTCGTAACTGGCGAAGTAGTGGTGCATCAGGCCCACGCTCACCCCGGCCTCCTTGGCCACGGTCCGGGTGCTCGACTCGAGCATGCCGTTGGCCCGGATGACGCGCACGGCCGCGGCGATCAGCGACTCTCGCCGATCGCCGGCGGTCATGTGCACCTGACTCGTCACGTGGCTGGTTCCTGCTGGGTGATGCAGTGGACGTTACCTCCGCCGAGCAGGATCTCCCGACCCGGTACGGTGACGACCTCGCGATCGGGGAACAAGCGCTTGTAGGTCAGGATCGCCTCCTCGTCATGGACGTCGTCGAACACCGGCACGACAACCACCCCGTTGCCGATGAAGGAATTGACGTACGAGCCTGCCAGCCGCTCACCCTCGACGCGCGGCTGCACGCCCGGAATGTGATCGACACCCGCGGCCTCCTCGGCCGTGATGTAGATCGGCCCGGGCTGGTGCAGTTTGACGATCTCCAGGGCGCGGCCCCGGGCATCCGTGGTCGACTCCAGTACCCGCAGCGCCTCGTTGGAGATCTCCCACTGCGGATCGTTCTCGTCGTCGGTCCAGGTCAGCATGACGACCCCAGGAGCGGCGAACCGGGCGAAGTTGTCGACATGCCCGTCGGTCTCGTCCAGATACACCCCACGGGGCAGCCAGATCACCTTGTCGACGCCGAGGTACTCGCGCAGATTGTGTTCGATCTGGGCCTCGGTCAGGTGGGGGTTGCGGTTGTGATTGAGCAGGCACTCCCGGGTGGTCAGCACGGTGCCCTGGCCATCCACGTCGATCGAGCCACCCTCGAGCACGAAGTCGGCCCGGTACATCGGGACCCCCTCCATCTCAAGCACCTTGCGCGCGACGAGATCGTCGTGATCCCACGGGAAGTACAGCCCGCCCTCAAGGCCACCCCAGGCGTTGAACCGCCAGTCGACCCCACGCATCTGCCCGCGATCGTTGACGACGAATGTCGGCCCGGTATCGCGCATCCACGAGTCGTCGGTGCTCATCTCGACCTCGCGCACCTGCTCTGGGAGATGGGCGCGGGCGTTGACGTACTGCTGGCCCGACACGACCATGGTCAGTGGCTCGTGCTCACAGATCACCTGCGCGACGCGGGTGAACGCGTCCTGTGCGGGCTTGCCCCCCAGACGCCAGTTGTCGGGGCGCTCGGGCCAGACCATCCAGCAGTTGCACTGCCTCTCCCACTCCGCCGGCATCCGAAAACCGTCGGCCTTCGGAGTGCTGTCAATGATGTAGGTCATCGTGTCTCACTCACCTTGTGGATGTTGGCAGCCGTGTCGGGGGCGATGCCCTCGAGGTCGACGTCGGCGTTGAGTTCGGGATGTTCAGCGGCGACCTTCCAGCGCGGAGCGCGGCGCACCATGACCTCCTGGACCGCGAACGTCGCGGCCAGGCCGGCGACGATCAACCACGTCGTCGTGGCGTCGAACTCCGCCCAGGGGTTCCAGACGAAGAAGAGCACGGCTGCGACCAACAGGATGACGACAAGCACCGTCGAGACCCATGCGCCTGCGCTGCCGCCGGGGACGCGATACGGACGTTCCGCGCCCGGATCTGTGGCACGCAGTCGTAGGAAGGCCAACGACATCGCCACGTACGGCAGCAGGAACACGATCGAGGAGAACGCGAACAGGCTCCAGAACAGCGCGTCGATGTCTCCGTTCGTCACCGAGAACAACACGCCGTAGACGACGGTGATGCCCGCGCTGACGATCGCGGTGAACGTGGCAGCACCCACTGGGGTGTTCCGCTTGGCGTTGACCCTCTTGAACACCGGCGGCAGATCGCCCTGTTCGCTGGCCTCTGCGGCAGCACGGTTCGCCCCGATCGTCCATGGGATGAGTGCTGCGAAGAAGGCGTACAGGATGCCGATGCCCACGACGGTGATGCCGATGCCGGAGCCGAACACCGCGGTGAGCACGTCCATCAGGCCGCTGGTCTCCGAGATCTCCTCAGCCGGGATCACGACCTGCATCCCAATCGTGGAGATCAGGTAGAAGGCGCCGATCAGCACACCCGCGATCACGATCGTGCGCGGCACGTCGCGGCGTGGGTTGCGCATCTCGTTGCTCGCACTGCTCATGAGCTCGAACCCCAGGAAGTTGTAGATGATGATCGGCAGCGCCAGCGCGGCCGTGGCCGCCGTCGGAATCATCGACCCCGAGTCCCACGTGAACGCCGTAGCCGAACCGTCGGTGCGCCAGGCCATGAACCCACCGACACCGATCAGTGCGATGACACCCACCGTGACGATGGCGCCCACATTGGAGACCCACTTGCCCAGATCAAGTGTGAGCATGTTGACCACCCAGTTCACACCGATGAGCACCAGCGCGATGCCGACCTGCGGCCAGAAGCCCAGGTCGGGGAAGAACATGTCACTGAGGACCACGGAGAACATCAGGTAGACACTCGGTACCCACAGCGCGACATTGAGCCAGTACCACCAGGA
>JAKOZM010000161.1 GCA_029779995.1 Actinomycetes bacterium | reverse complement strand
TGGGAAGTGCTCTCACGTCATCAGTTCGAGGACACCACCCAAGCAGCCGCCGCTGTGATGGACTGGTGCTGGAACTTCTACAACACCGAGCGACGCCACAGCGCCGCCGACATGATGTCACCCATCGACTACGAGACCACGGCCCTCACCCCGAGAGCCGCGTAAAGCAAGCCCTCCACGATTTGGGGGGAACCCCAGGTGGGGGTGCTGGTGGGGGTGCTGGTGGGGTGGGGGTGCTGGTGGGGGCGGGGTGGGAGTGGGGTGACTCGCGGCCGAGGCGCTGTGTCGCCTGGCGCGGGCACGGCATACTGCTCGCACCGTATGCCGGGCAGCATGCGGGTGCGGCAAGCGGGCGTCGAGGCGCCACCACACCAGGGGAGACGACCATGCTGGCAATGCGGCCGAACTGCGAATGCTGTGACCGAGACCTTCCGCCGGACAGTCACGAGGCGTTGATCTGCAGTTTCGAGTGCACCTGGTGTCGTTTCTGTGCCTGGTCGGTGCTGGGCGCGGCCTGCCTCAACTGCGGCGGCGACCTGGCCGCACGTCCGACCCGGGTCGGCGCCGAGCTCGACAAGCACCCGGCGTCAGCCGAGCGGGTGGTCTCGCAGCGACCGGAGTGCGTCGCCGCGCGGGAAGCCCACACCCGGCATACCGTCGCCGACGACTGAGTTCGAGCCATCCGCCTGGCGCCGGGTGCCCGCTGCCGAGATGCCGTGCTGCCGTGCTGATCGCTAGCCGTGTTGGCCGGACGCGATGAGTGATCCAGCGCTGTGGTTGCGGGCACGGTGGCGTCGAACGGCATCTCTGCTGGCGCACCGGGGTGAGCAGTAGCGCTGGGTTCCGTTGCGCGAGGTGTCGACGATGACGTCTCTGCAGGGGCTGGAGGCGCACCGCCCGAGCCGGCTGATGCCGCGCGTGGTCAGATGCAGGGCGGTTCCGACGGCGAAGACCGAGTGCAGGACCACGGGCAGGTCGTCATCGACGTCTCGATAGTGCAGGTGCCACCCTTCTCCGTTGTGATCGGTGAGCCGCGGATAGGCCGAAACGGCAGCCATCTGCTGATTCAGCAACTCGGCACGTTCAGCAGCGCTGCCGGCGTCCACAACGGTCAACCATTGATCCAGGACATCCCGGCAGCGAGCGTGGTCGCCGGGCTGTTCGGGGAACGGCATCGTCATCCCGAACTCACGGGTGCGCTCCACGACGCCATCGCGGCTTGCCGGCCAGTCGTTGGCCAACGATTGTGCGAGCCGGACGGCATACTCGCCGTAAGGGTTGAGGTGCATAAGGTCATTACATCAAGGTGGCGATATGACGATCCCCATGACGGCATTTCCGATCTCCGCGCACGCCACCCTCGGGATGGTTGCCGCTGCGAGCGCGATGGCGCTCACCCCCGGGCCGAACATGATGTATCTCGCCTCCCGCAGCATCGGACAAGGGCGCCGAGCAGGCCTGGTGTCCTTGGCCGGAACAGGAGTCGGCTTCGCGGCCTACATGCTGATGACCAACCTCGGCTTGGCCATCGTGTTCGTCGTCGTCCCATGGCTGTTCATCGGGTTCAAGGCCGCCGGCGTCGCCTACGTGGCGTGGCTGTCCTGGCAGGCGCTGCGTCCGGGTGGCGTGGGTGTCTTCCAGCTACGTGCCCTGCCGCGAGAGAGCACCGGGCGTCTGTTCCGGATGGGGTTGGTCACCAACCTGCTCAACCCCAAGGCCGCGATCATGTATCTGACACTCATCCTGAGGTTCCCCCCGAAGTGTGGAGGCATCGACAATGAGGATTGAGATGTCTACGAGAAGAGCGAAGTACGACCGGGAGTTCCGTGAGGGAGCGGTCCGGATCGTCGAAGAGACCAAGAAGCCGATCGCGGCGGTGGCTCGCGACTTGGGCGTCAACGAGGGCACGTTGGGCAACTGGGTCCAACGTGCCCGGGCTGAAC
>JAKOZM010000150.1 GCA_029779995.1 Actinomycetes bacterium | reverse complement strand
CACCGAGTGCACCGTTTCCGGTCGCGACTGCAGCAGCAGCAGGTTCTGGCCATCGGGGAGGTCGGCGTCGAATGCGAACTCAATGTCCTGCGGACAGCCGTAGTGCTTCTCGGCGCGCTTGGCCATCTGCGCCACCTCCACCACCTGGGCGTCGGTCAGACAACGCCGGTTGCGCCGGGCCTCATCCACCTCCCGCTCGACCAGCTGCCGGCTCCCCGGGTCCGGCACGAGCTCGGCGTGCTTATCGCCAAGTCGCTCCGACACGATCGTGAGCATGACCTTGTCCAGCATGATGTTGTCCGGCGTGACTTGCCCGGACACCACCATCTCGCCGACCCCGTAGGAGGCGTCGATCGTGACCTTGGAGCGGTCCCCGGTGCCCGGGTGCAGCGTGATGGCCACCCCGGAGGTCGCCGCGTTGACCATCTTCTGCACGGCCACCGCCATCGATAGCCCATCATTTTGGATGCCGTTCTTGAGCCGGTAGGTGATGGCCCGGCTGGTGTACAGCGACGCCCAGCACTGCCGAATGTGGTCGGTGACGTTGTCCATGCCGGTCACCCACAGGTACGTGTCCTGCTGGCCCGCGAAACTCGCTTCGGGAAGATCCTCGGCGGTGGCCGAGGAGCGCACCGCGACGGGCACGGAGCCGCCGCAGCGCTCCATCAGGTCGTGGTAGGCGAGGTAGGCCTGCCCGCGCAGCTCATCCGGAACCGGGCGCAGCAGCATCTCCTCGCGGATCGCCGCCGACCGCGAGTCGACGCTGCGCACGTCATCAGGATCGAGTCCGTCAAGCAACCGGTGGATGGTGGCATCCAGTCCCGACTCGTGGACGAACATCCGGTAGGTGTTCGTGGTCACTGCGAAGCCGGGCGGTACCGGCATCCCAGCGGCGGTCAGCGACACCAGCGACGAGCACTTCCCGCCGAGGATCTCCACGTCCGGGTCATGGCCGCCGTCGAAGAACTGGATGTACTGGGTGTCATGCATTGCGGTTTCCCTTCCAGGTGACCGGGAGACTCAACGGGACCCGGAATGAGAGGTTCTCGGCGAACCCTATGGTCGCGCCTGGCACCAGCTCCAGGTCCGGCACCATCCGCGCCACCTCCTCGATGGTGATCTTGACCTGCAACTTGGCGAGCATGTTGCCCAAGCAGTAGTGGATGCCGAACCCGAAGGCCAGATGTTCGCGGGCGTTGGTGCGGCTGATGTCGAAATCGTCGGGGGCGTCGAAGTGGCTGTCGTCGCGATTGGCTGACGCCATGACCAGCAGGATGTTCGCCCCTGCCGGGATTGCCACACCACCGATCTCGGCGTCCACGAGCGCCTTACGCCGCCAGGCGTTGATGCTCGGGCTGAACCGCAGGACCTCGTCGATCGCGGCAGGGATCCGTTTCGGGTCGGCGACCACCGCGTCCCAGGCCTGCCGGTGGCTCAGCAGCACCCGGAAGCTGTTGGCGATAAGTGTCGTCGTCGTCTCGTGGCCGGCGAAGAGCAGGCTGTAACAGACCGAGGCAATCTCGTGATCGGTGATCTCCGCGCCGTCAGCCTGGGCGCGCACCAGGTCGCCGACCATACTGTCCGGCTGGGTCTCATGGGCCTCGGTGACCAGGCGCTGGCATTCCTGCCAGTACTCGACGAGGTTGTGGGCGTGGGGGATCTGCTGCTCGTCGGTGAGGTCACCCCAGGTCATCGCGGCCCGCGAGTCAGACCACCGCTTGTAGGTGTCCACCATGCTCAGGTCGGCACCGATGAGGGTCAGGATCGTGATGGTGGGCACGTGATAGGCCACCGAGGTCAGGATGTCGCCGGGGGCACCTGCGTCGAGCATGGCCTGGGTGAGTCGCACCACATTGGCCCGGATCGTGGGTTCCAGCGCCTTGTAGCGCCGGGGCGTGAAGGCGCGCTCCGGGTGTGGTCCGGCGGGATCCGGGCCGAGAGCCCAGAGTAGGCGGTGAACCCGCCCTCAGCCATGATCTGCTTGGTCAACTCGCTGCGTTCGCGCACCGGGGCCTGCGCGTTCTCACTACTGAAGGTCTCCCAGTCCTCGAAAACGCCCTTGATGTCGTCATAGCGGGTGACCACCCAGTAGCCGATCCGGTCGTCGAACATCACGGGCGCCTCGGCCCGCAGCTCGGCGTAGGCACCGAACGGGTCCGTCATGTCGAACGGCTCGTACCCGTGGTACGCAGGACACTGCCCCTGCGCCTGTTGCGTCGTCATCGACATCTGAACTCCCGCCTTCTGGTGTGACCCAACACTGACCGAAGGTGGCCTGGGTCACAAACCGGCACTTCCGCTCAATGGAAGTGTCTTGATCTGCCGTTCCCTGCCCGGCAGGGTGAGAAGAGGCATCCTGGTGACCGCATCAGCGATCCGCTGCGCGGTGCCGGTCAACTGCGGCAGGTACCGGGTCATCTGGGAAGCCTGCGTGGACAGCATCACCAGCCCCACCGCTGCGACGGCGGTCCCGGGGCTGGTGAGCACTGGTACCGCGATGGAGCACGACCCAACCCGCACTTCCTCGTAGGTCGTGGCGTAGCCCTGCTCGCGAATGGCATTCCACTCCGCGGCCAGCCGACGCGGGTTCGTCGTCGTGCGCCGGGTCGGCGCCGAGAGCCGCTGGCGCACATAACCGTCACGCACCCACTCGTCCTCGTAGGCCAGCAGCACCTTGCCGACGGCCGTGGCGTGCAGGGGCAGCCGGCCACCGACCCGCGATGCCCGCGGGACTCGCTTGGCGCTGTACACCCGGTCGACGTACAGAGCCTCCCCACCATCGCGCACGGCGAGGTGGGCGGTCTCGCCGGTGAAGGAGAACAGGTCGTTGAGGAACGGCCGCGCCGCGTCACGCAGTCTGCGTCCGCCGTGCTGCGAGATCTCCCACAGCCGCATTCCGATGGTGTAGCGACCATGGTCATCGCGTTCCAGCGCGCCCCACTGGACCAACTCGGCGACCAGCCGGTGTGCCGTGGGAAGGGGGATATCGGCGGCCTCGGCGAGTTGCGTCAGCGTCATCGGTCCGGTGCTGTCCTCGAAGGCCGCCAGTATCGCGAGCACCTTGGAGGTGACGCTGCGTCCAGGGACTGGCGGCACGTCACCTCACTCTGCTAGGCGAGGTCGACCCGTTCCGGCGTGGTGTCGACCCATGTGATGGCCGCCAGCATAGCCGCCATCGTGCGGGCCGCATCGGTGAACAGGAACGGGTGCAGCCGGCTGTCGATGAGCAGGTGCGCCTGTTCGCGGGTCAGGCCGAACCAGT
>JAKOZM010000141.1 GCA_029779995.1 Actinomycetes bacterium | reverse complement strand
TGGTCGTGACCGCGACCGTGTTCTGGTTCTGGGCCAGCCGCAGAACCCAGCGCGCACGTTTGCGAGCACGCACGCCCTCGACGCGACCCTCGACGTCGATCCGCAGGAAGCGCGACCGACCTGACAGGCTCCAGCGGCTGCCGGCGTCACACGTGCCCGACACGCTGATCCGGTCCGACCCGCCGCTGTTCACACCCCGCGACTCGCGGTCAGGCTGGGCAGCCACCGGTGCCGTCAGCGTTGCGCTTATGGCCAGCACCACGGCGGCGCTGGCGATCCTTCTTGGTCGTGTACCCACATCTGCAATGCTGGCCGCGCAGGTGGGTCCGCAACAAGAGGACCTTGGTCGTACGCCGTTGGTCGTACGTTCTGGGGAACTACGGTTAGCCTCGACAGGTGAGCAAGTACCCCATGTCCCCGGTGGACCATGCCTGGTTTCGCATGGACACCGCCGAGAACCTGATGGTGGTCAACGCCATCATGTGGACCGATGAACCTGTCGATGAGGCGGCGGTGCGCTCGAAGATCGAGTCGATGGTCGAGCGCTTCCCCAAATTCCGACAGCACCCGGTACCCGCTCTCGTCCCGTTCGGACGCGCGAACTGGCGCGACGATGAGGACTTCGACCTCGATCGCCATCTGCTGGTGCATCACCTCGAGGGCGGGCTGGACGACTACGTCTCAGCGCAGATTCCAGTGGCACTCGACCCGGCCCATCCCATGTGGCAGATTCACCTGATCAGTGGTTACGGTGCCGGTTCGGCCCTTCTCTTCCGGATGCACCACAGCATCGCCGACGGCATCACGATCACCCGGGTCCTGCTGTCGCTGACCCAGTCGCAGCAGACTGCCGGATTCACACCGAAGCGGGACTTCGGTCTGGTGAACCTCGCCGAGCAGGCCCTGACACTGCTGAGCACACCCTCCGGCGTGGCCACGGCACTGCGCGGCGCTGCGCGCCTGGTTCACCTGGCCACGATCCCCCCGAAGCCGAAAAGTGCCCTGGCCGGCGACGTCGGAACTGCCAAGCGCGTGGGATGGCGCGACGACTGGGCCCTCTCGGACATCAAGGCGATCAGCCACACGCACGGGATGACCGTGAACGATGTTCTGCTGTCCGTACTCGCGGATGCGTTAGGCCGCTATCTGCGCGAGAACGACACCCCGCTCGACGAGGTGCGGGTGATGGTGCCAGTCAACCTGCGGCCGCTGGATGAGCCCCTGTCCACTGACCTGGGCAACGTCTTCGGGCAGTATGTCGTTGCGTTACCCACGGGTGCGCTTGAACCGCTGGAACGTCTGGCCACGATGCACGCCACCATCGAGGAACTCAAGAGTTCGCCCGAGGCAGTGGTCGCATACTTCACGCTGGTTGCCCTCGGCCTACTGCCGGCACAGGTCGAGGACCTGTCCACACAATTCTTCAGCGGGAAGGTGGCCGCGACCGTGAGCAACGTGCCAGGTCCGCAGACACCCATCACGATTGCCGGCACCGAGGTGGCCGGGATCATCGGTTGGGTGCCGGGTGCGGGCGCCGTGGCACTCGGGGTGTCGATGTTCTCCTACAACGGGCGGGTGTTGATCGGCTTGATCGCCGACCAGGACGTGATCCCCGATCTGAGACGCCTGCAGGAGCTGCTCGACGACAGCTTCGCCGATCTGCTGCGGGCCTAGTGGGTGGGCGGCGTCGTGCGCGCTGGCGGCGCGTGGGGCCTACCCGGTTTCGTCGCCACATCTGGTTGAGAATTCGGCGTGCAAGATCGTTTCCAACCAGCGACGCGCCGTGGATAGGACATTTCGGACAGGGATTGCGGCGTGTCTGTCCACATCTGGTTGATCTTGGTTGCGAGCCAACCAGATGTGGACGGCGACGGGCCGAGAAGACACCCGCCTGCCATCCAGAGCCACTAATCGGAGCACTCGAACGTCCCCGACGCTCCTGTCAGCAAAGAGCTCCCCGCCAGACCCGCAACCAAGTTCACATCCCTCCCCAGGGCCGCTATCGTTCGCCCATATGTACTAGCCCTAACAACGACGGCAGCTACACCCTCGGACGCCGGCGGAACTGACATCATGCCGACAAGCCAGGCCCACCTCCGGGCCAGGCGCAGCATGCCCGAACCAGTTCGTCTCAGGCCTGTGGGAAGTCCTTCTCTCTGCGGTCGTCGAGGAGCAATGGACCCTCACATGAACATGCCGGCGACGCGCGATCCTCGGCGTCAGCTCGAGCGCAAAACCTCCAGCAACGGGACAACCTCGTCGCCAGCCAGGCCCTGGGCGACCAGCGCATCCAGGTGCCCCGCGACCCGCAGTGCACCTTGTGGATCAGAGTCCACAGCGGCCTGACAGCTGGACCGCATCGCATCCAGGTGGCCAGCCGCGGCCTCGCCGGCGAGGTACATCGCAGCGCCCTCGTCGGAGCCGCCCAGCTGGGAGTTCAACGCAAGGACGACGCGCAGGATCGGGTTGTGCCCGTTGCGCAGCGCCTGTGCTGCGACCTCTCTGGCAGCCCCTCGGTTCGCCACGACAGTCTGTACGAACGGCACATCCAGACCACCCACTACCGCCTGCAAGATCGCGGCGTGGACCGAGCGCACATCGTCGTCGGCGAGCTGCTGCAGGACATCGAGGGCGGCCTGCGTCACGAGTACGTTCCGGCCTGCGGCGAGGACCGCGAAGGACTCCTCCCATGTCGTGGTGCTCACCCAGAATCTCACCACGTCATGCACATCGGCGGGGTCGCCGGAACCTTCCATGAGAGCAGCGAGCGTCGAGACGTGAGCATCCGGCATAAGAACCATTGTCCACTGGCGAGCGCAGGTGAGTTCGTCCTGCGAACGCTGACCGTCCCAGACCACCGCAGACAAAGACCGCGTGACTACCAGTTTGTGCGATCCCAGTGGGGGTAATCCCCTGCATGGACAGCAATGTTGTGGACCTGATCATGAATGACCACCGCGAGCTCAAGCGCGTGTTTCACCAGTTGCAGAACGCGCCCGACACGCGGGGCAACCTGCTTCCGGTGATGATCACCCTGCTCACTGCGCACAGTCGGGCCGAGGAGGCACGCGTGTATCCGGCGGCTGCTGCAGCGGGGATCGCCGATAACGTCGAGCACAGCCAGAAGGAACACCTGCAGGCTGATCAGCTGGCCGCTGAGGTTGCGGCCACGGACCCGGATTCGCCGGACTTCACCCGCAAGCTCAGCGAACTCATCGATGCGGTTACCCACCACATGGAGGAGGAGGAGTCGAGCGTGCTTCCGGGCATGCGTGA
>JAKOZM010000125.1 GCA_029779995.1 Actinomycetes bacterium | reverse complement strand
CAAGCTGCTTGTCCGGATCAGAAGCAGGCTCGATCGGGCCGCCGTGGCGGACGAGGTCACGCGCCATCAGTTGGGCGTCCTGGTCGGGGAGGTCTCTCGCGGGCGCGGCCTTCACCACGTGGCGAAGACTCGTCGTTCTGAGTCCAGCCGGCCTCTCGCCGTCTACGGGGCTCAACGCGTCAGTCGCCCCGGTGAACTGGTTCAGGTCGATGCCACCCCCACAACGGTGGCCATCCTCGGTCCCCAAGGCGTGTTGGTGCCAGCGGTCATCCTCAGTGCGATCGACGTCTACACACGCTGGTTCGTCGCGCTTCGCGTCTGCGTCGGCGCAGCCACATCACGTGACGTGTGCGCGTTGATCGCGCAAATGGGCCGCCCGACGGTGACCAGAGCCGGCTATCCCTACGAACTGGAGATGTGGCACGGCATACCGAAGCTCGTCGCGCTCAACGATGACCCGGAGGGTGAGAAGACGACCATCCAGAAGGTCATCGGCCGCAAGCCCGCGATCCATTCCAGCACCCTGGTGTTCGACCACGGCACGGAGAATGCCAGTGACCACACCTTGGGGTTCGCGGCGGAGTGCGGCATCGACGTTGTCTTCTGTCCGCCACGACAAGGGCACGCCAAAGGCGTCGTCGAAGCCATCCACAAGGTCATCGCCGATGTCGAGAGCACCTTGCCGATCCACAAGGGCCAGAACGTCCTGAACCGGCCCAATGACCTTGAGCTCGCCGTGCCCATCAAGCCGCAGGATCTCCAAGACATGCTCTGGGAGTACGCCATCGACGTCTACGCAAACGAGCCCCACCGCAACCTCACTGAGGCACACGGATCTCCGACACCCCTGAGCCCAGCCATGGTGTGGGCCGACTACGTGACGTCATTCGGTGAGCTCGACCGCCCCGCTGATCCATGGCTCTACCTCAAAGGCCTCCAGCGCACCGAGCGCTTGCTGAGCCCGGAGGGAATCCGCCTGCATGCGGTCACCTACAACTCCAGTGAGCTCCAGCAACTGCGATCAGTCGTGATGCGCGGCATCGGAGTCAAGGCCCGTCCGCTCACCATTTTCTACGACCGCCTCGACACGACTCGGATCTTCTTGATCCACCCCGTCGAGCGGCACTGGATGATGGTCCCCCGCGCCATCGACCGCAACGGCAGCGTCGCTCCGATGAGTTCGCTGGTCCGCACCCACGCTCTGCGCGACGTGGATCAGGACACCCGGCGTGTGCTCACGGAGACCGAGATCCACCGGCTGGAGGCAGCGCTTCTGACCCGCTGGATCGATGGCGTCTTCACCGACCGTCAAGACGGGCGGTATGCCGCCATTGAAGGCGGTCACCAACGCACCTACGCACATGACCTGGAGCAGGCCAGCGACGAGGTCCTCTCGCTCGCGTTCCCCAAGCCCGAGGCAGAGCCGGCGGCCGAGCCAGCATTGCAGGAGTACCCCGACACCCGCGATGACGACGAAGAGTTCGACTACACCGAGGAGATCGAGTTCGACGACGACCTCTCCGACTTCTTGGTCGAGGACGAGTCGGGATGGGGGATGTCATGACCGAGCTGACCATTCACCGGCGCCTCATGCCCCAGGACATCGACGACTGGAAGCACTTGGTCATGAACCAGAACCCGCGTCCCGAGCTGGGCGGTCCCGTCACGGACACGCTGCGGGAGCGGGTCGACGCGTACAACCAACGCATCGGCACGATCGTGACCCGCGACACGAAAGCCGTAGCTGAAGCCATCCGACGAGCGCACTTCGAGAACGACCACTCGGCATATGGCAGCGCCACCTGCGTCATCATCAGTGGTCCTCCGATGAGCGGCAAGACACACGCAGCCCTCACCTGCGCGTTCAGTGAGACCCGCGACATCTGGGGCCGGTTGGGGCGCGAGCCAGACGCCGAAGGATTCGACCGGAGCGTGCCGTGGGCCTACGTCGAAGTGCCCAAGCTCGCCCGCGGACTGTCGGTCCTCAAATCGCTTTGGACATTCATCGGCCCACCAGAGCTAGCGCCCCGCGCCACCGCCGCCGACTACCTACACGCCCTGCGCAAACTCGCGCCGTCCATTGGCCTGCGGGGCATCGTCATCGACGACAGCCACGGCGTCGGGCAGAGGCAGAACGAAGACTCTCGCCTGCTCGCCGACATCCTCAAGGGCATCATCACCGGCCTGCCCGCAACCATCGTCCTGGTTGGGACCGGCTTCGACGAGTCAGGGGTCCTCCGCGGCTCAGCGGGAGATCAGGTCCGGCTCCGCGGGGCCCGCTGGATCGACGTCGGCAAGTGGCACCCTCCAAGTGCCACCGGGATCGGAGACTGGGAGCTGCTCGGCAAGAACTTGAGCGAACGCCTGATCCTGCCGAACCCAGGAACATCGATCCGGCTCACCACCCGCGGGACGATTCGCTACCTGCATGAGGGAAGCCGCGGACGACCAGGCCTCGCGGTGGAGTGGGCCAAACGCGCCGCATCGTATGCCGTGTGGCACGACGTCGACCTCGACGCGACTGCGCTGGCTGCAACCCTCGCCGAGCCTTCATTCGGGGAGGCGCCGTGACCACACGCTTTCCCCTACGGATAGAGCCGCTGCCCGGCGAGTGGTGGCGCAGCTACCTGCAACGGGTCGCCGCGAGGTACAGGGTCCACCCATTCGCTGTCCTAGAGCGGGTCTACGGCATCGATCGTCCAGAGCGTCGCCACCTCCGCTGGTCCGGAATCGTCATGTCGGATTCGGCCGTAGCCCACTCCGCCAGGGTCGTGAATCTCGCACCCGACGAGATCCGAGCTATGCACTTGAAGTTGCTCGACGGCTCCGCGCTGGACTTCACCGGCCGCGATCTCGACGAGTTCAATCCCGCAGCCTCCCTGTCCGCCACTCGTCTCCACCTCCGCCATGTAGGGCCACTCGTCCACGCCGCCACCGATCGTGTCTGCCCAAGCTGCGTTGAGGGCTCTCCGTTGTATCGGGCCACCAGTTGGCGCCTCCAAGTGCACCTCGTGTGCACCCGCCATCGACTCCCCCTCTCGCATCACCTTGAGGCCGCGGCGGATACCGAAATCGACGACGAGGTGTGCGCTGCCCAGCAGACAGTTCTGGATCGGCTATCCCCCACGGCCGAGAACGCAGCCTTCTTCAAGGATCTCTATGCCCAACTCGGTCCCTACCTGAAGCGTCCGGCGCCGAGCCTGGATCAAGCCTTAACCGTGTCAACGGAACCAACACTCGAGTCGTTTCGTGAAGCTGTGCACCGGGCGCTTGCCTACGGTTACCCCCACTACCAGGGATTCGACGGATGGCCCTTCGCTCGAGCAGCCAGCCACCTGCGGCCTCCCCACGAAGTCGTGATCCATGACAACAGGTCAGTCCGGTGCTTCCCTCATCTACTCCCGATGCACCTCTTCGCACCGGGACTGTCAGATCTCCTTCACCGCGCGCAGATCCGGCCGGCACGGGCCATCGGCGCGGCAGGTGCAGCAATGTGCGTCGGCGCCCGCTCCCTGAGCCAATCGCTAGAGCTATTCCCGCCGGGTCGCAGGAACACCACCGCCAGACTGGTGATGACCCACCTGCTGAACCTCGAGCGCGAAGGGCGTGCTGAGCAGTTCTGGCAACTGTGCGCTTCTGCGGCTCTGCAACTCCTCAAAGAGAACGTCGACTACAGACAGCGTGAACAGGTCTGCGATCGCGATCAGACCTACGACGTCGCAACCTCGGCCGAACCATCCGCATACCCCCGAACCGTCCGGACGTGGCTCGTGGACCAATGGGCCTGCACCTACACCTCGAGCAACGTCCGACCCAGCGTGCGTGACGGGAGTATCGAACACTTCGACCGTCTCTATGGTCCCGGAATGCGCGCGGCGCTGAACGCACACCTTCGAGAGTGCGCAGCGTGACGCGACTACCCCTGGCGCTCAAGCCACTGACGGGGGAGACCTGGTCTTCCTACCTGACACGACGCGCAGCACAGCACGGCGTCACCCTCGCCGCGATGGGTAGCCATTTGGGACTTCGAGACGAACGCGGTAGATGGCCCGGACGGTTCGGCGTCAGTCTCGCACCCGACGACGTGCAGCGCGTCTCCGCGATCCTCGGCCTCGTGCCAGTGGAAATCGAGAGGATGCAGCTGTCGTCATACGACCAGCTGGCCTTCGACCTCACTGGACTCGCCAACGACAGCCCGATCGCCGGCACACGCGCAACAGCCCACGCAGCGTGGGTCTGGCTCGCCGGTTCCACGTTCTGCCCCTGCTGCTTGGCCGAAGACGACGGTGTGTGGCGCTTGAGCTGGCGCATCCCGTGGATCACAGCGTGCCTGCGCCACGGGGTCGCGTTGCGGGGCTCCTGTGCCGTCTGCGGTGGAGTGCCCGGACTGGGCAACCGCCTCCACGGGTCAGCACCGCCTCGAGTGGCAGCCGCACCGGATGGGCGCCTATGTCCACACCCCGAGCCCGGTGGGGCGGTATGCAGCGCTGACCTCGTTACGCAGCGGACGGTACTGGCTGATTCGACACGCCTGGCTCGAGCACACCTGATGGTCGAGCTGACCAGCGGCAGGCGGACCCAGGTCGCCGGCATCGAGCGAACCTCTCTTCAAGCGCTCCGCGCATGGCAATCCGCGATTGGCATCGCGGTCCGACTCGGCGCCGTCGACGTTGGCGACTGGGGCCGCACGCATCGATGGGCCAACCCGCCACGCGATCCCGACCTCGTCGACCAGTTGCTCGAATGCGTCGAGCCTGTCATCGACGCCAACGACCCAAAGTCGGCCGCGCTTGTCCTCGAGGGCTGGCTGCGCTCGGCTGGTATTGGCTCGCCGAACGCCAACACGTTCTCCCGGATCACCCAG
>JAKOZM010000101.1 GCA_029779995.1 Actinomycetes bacterium | reverse complement strand
TTGACGTCCCGCGACCCGTCGGTGGAACGGCAGGCCGCCCGCACAGACTCCATGCAGGCGCTGGCTTCCTCGGCGGTGAGGTAGGCGGACAGGGTGGCCATCCCGTCCGGTTCCGGGCTCAGCCACACCCCGCGCTGTTTACGGGCCCGCTTACGGCGCCGTTCCGCGGCGTCGGGGTCGATCCGGTCGACCTGGCGGGTCAGCCACGGACGCAGCTGCGACCTCGTGTGGGCGGCGGCGTAGGTGATGGCCCGGTCGGCCACCTCCCGCCGGTCGGACAGCGAAAGCCCGCTGGTGGCGCGGACGATCTCCCGGACCTTCGCCAGATCGATCCGGCCCTCAGCCAGCGCGGCCAGGACCGCGGGGAGGTCGGTGACCACATCCACCGCCACGTCGACCATCGCCGACGCGACACCCGGGCTCCACAGCATCGCGCACGCGATCTCCGGCGGGCACGGGTCCACCACCACCCCGTCGGGGTCGGCACCAGCCTCGCTCTCTTGGTACACCTGATGCAACGCCGCCAGTTGCCGGGCGTGGAAGAACCCGATCATCGCCTCCGCGGCCTTCGCGACCTCCAGCGGGTCACCGTCGGGCAGCATCGCCTCCCACGCCGCAACCATCGAACTATCCATACCCCAACCATAGAACAGAGGTACGACATATCATGCTTCCTAGCAGTATCTGTGGAAATCTGGGGTCGAGGCGGAGTCGCCCTACCTCAAGCCTTTCGTCCGGACGTCCGTTTCCCGAAACCCACAGTGTGCGCCGCGATCATCGGACGCACTCGACTATGGATGATCGGCCATGGCTGCCCCGCGCGCGCTACGGTCGGCACGTGCGAACCATGATCATTCTTGCGGCGCTGCTCCTGGCGGGCTGCGGCTCCACCACGCCAGAACCTGCGCCCTCACCGGCAGCCACCACCCCCGGCACCTTTGATGTCCCTGATGGGGGCCAGCGCACCGGCGAGGTGCCCACCTCTGCCATGAAGGGGCAGTCCTTCTCCCTGCAGGCGGCCACCGGCGACGACGGCGGCGTGGACTTTGCGGCATACGACGAGTCGATGGACTTCGCGCTCGGTGCGATCAATGAGTACTGGTTCCAGACCATGGCCGATGACTTCGGCCTCGAGTGGATCCCCCCCAACGACTTCATTGCCTACTACCCACCCGAGGAAACTGGTCCTACCTGCGGCGGCGAAACTGTCGGTGCTGAGAACGCGGTGTACTGCGCACAGCCCGATAGCGACTACGTCGCCTGGGACGAACCCGGGCTGATGCTGCCCTACTACTTGGAACTCGGGGACATGGCCACCGCGGTGATCCTCGCGCATGAGTTCGGCCATGGTGCGCAGGCGCGACTCGGCCTCAGCGAGCAGTTCCCCCTCACCATCGAATCGGAACTCCAGGCCGACTGCTTTGCCGGCGCTTGGGCGCAATGGGCTGACGACCAGGGATTACTTGGCAAAGATGCAGCCAACCAAGCCGCCGAGGCGGTGATCTCCGTGGGTGACCCTGAAGGGGTGCCCTGGAACGCCCCCGATGCACACGGGACACCTGACGAGCGGCTCGAGGCCTTCTCGATCGGTGTCGACACCGGGGCCGTCGGGTGTTACGACACGTTCCCGCCGGGCTTTTCCGGGGAAGGCTGAGGACACAGCCGATTACGGCAGTGCGTACTCGAAGCGAGCGAAGCGCAGCCCGTCTGTGAACACGTAGGTGTCGAACTGATCATTGAGGACCGAAGCCGTCCCTGGGGAGATCATCAAGACTCCGGTAACCCGCTTCTTCGACACTTTCAGCCGGACGACGTCGAAGGCGCGAATCCGGGTGTCGGGATACGACGCGCGCACACTCGCCTGTTGCGACGGCAGGTTCACGCGGAAGTTCGTGAGGTCCAGGGTGATGGGTGCGCCCGCGATCTTGACCCCACCCGCAAGCCGAATGGCGCGCACCTCGCCACCGCGGGTGAACGCGATGTCGGTGACTGGCAGTAGGTAGGTGGCTGGGCCCGTAAGACCGGCGGACCCCGACGGCTCCACGGACAGTTGGCCGCTGGCCAACGTCTCCAGGGCACTCGGGGTGATCGTCAACGCTGCCGTCTCATCGTCGGCATGGGCAGTTGCCGGCATGGCGAGTACCGCCCCCACGATCAGCCCCGTAATCAGCCTCACGCGCATGAACGATCCCCAGAAAACAGATAGCGGTTCAGATGTACGAACCCCACGGTAGCCCGCTCCTGACGAACCAGCAGCGGCCAGCGGCCACCTGTGGCCGAACTGCAATCATCCTGCACGCGGTAGCCTGTGCGCCGATGAGCACTGTCCTGCCCCGCAAATGGTACGCCGTCGAGATCCTCCTGGTCCTCGGTCTGTCACTGGGCCGCTCCGGGGTGTTCGCAGCCGTTGACCTGCTTGAGTCCCTGACCAGCGGAGTCGCACTGGCCGACCAGACCGTGACCCTCAACGCCAGCGCCTCACCACGACCCCTGTTCGACCTGGTCGTGCAACTCCTGCGGATCGGTTTCGCGTTGGTGATCGTGGGTCTCGTCTGGTATCTGCTGCGCCGCTCCGGGGAGGGTATGGGGGCACTGGGTGTGGACGCCAGCCAGCCGAAACGCGACATCGGACGGGGTATCGGGCTGGCCGCTCTCGTGGGTGGCACCGGAATCGTGTGGTACCTCGCCGCATACGCGATGGGTATCAATCTCACGGTGGCCGCCCAGGGACTTCCGGAGCAATGGTGGCGCATCCCAGTGCTGGTCCTGGGAGCCATCGAGAACGCAGTCGTGGAGGAGGTAGTCGTACTGGGCTTTGTGCTGCACAGGCTGCGCCAGATGGGATGGTCGTGGGGACCCGCGATCTGGCTCAGCGCGGTGATCCGGGGCTCCTACCACCTGTACCAAGGCATCGGCGGTTTCGTCGGCAACGTGGCGATGGGGCTGCTCTTCGGATGGTTGTTCAAACGCTGGGGCAGGGTGATGCCGATGATCGTGGCTCACGCGGTCATCGACACCGTCGCCTTCATCGGCTACGCACTGCTGGCCGGGCGGGTCTCCTGGCTGCCCTGATCAGCAGATCCGGGGCAGCTGCTCAGCAAGCGGCAGGTCGACCACCCGCGTCCCTCCGATCCCGGTCCGGGCCACCACCACGCCGGGATGATCGGCGACCACAGAACCGATGATGGCGGCGCCGGGATTGTCGTCGCCCAGGATCTGCAGGGCGTGGTCAGCATCGTCTGGTCGCACGAACATCACCACCCGCCCCTCATTGGCGACAAGCAGCGGATCCAGCCCGAGGAAGGCGCAGGCCGCCCGGACGTCGTCGGCCACCGGCACGGCCCGCTCGGTGATCACGATGCCGTGACCGCTCGCGTGGGCGATCTCGTTGAGGGTCGCAGCCACCCCGCCCCGCGTGGGATCGCGCATCATCGAGACCTGGATCCCTGCGTCGAGGACCTCGCGAATGATCCGGTTCAGCGGTGCCGTGTCGCTGACGATGTCCGAGCCGAACTCCAGACCGTCGCGCACGCTGAGCACGGCGATGCCGTGAGCGGCGATCGGCCCGGAGATCAGGATCTTGTCACCGGGCTCGACATACTGCGGTCCCAGCAGCAATCCGGGCCGCACGACTCCCACGCCTGCGGTGTTAATGTACACCCCGTCGCCGCTACCGGCATCGACCACCTTGGTGTCCCCGGTGACGACGGACACCCCAGCAGCCCGCGCCGCCTCCCCCATCGTCTCGGTGATGACGCCGAGTTCATCCAGAGGCATCCCCTCCTCGAGGATGAGGCCAACACTGAGCGCCAGCGGAACGGCACCGCTGACCGCGAGGTCGTTGACCGTGCCATTGATCGCGAGGTCGCCGACATTACCGCCAGGGAAGAAGCGCGGCCGCACGACGTAGGAATCGGTGGTCATCGCGATGCGGGTGCCGCCCAGATCCAGCACGGCAGCGTCGCCAAGTTGTTGCAGCACACCCGCCAGCTCCGTCCCGGCGAAGGCGGGGACGAACAGGTGCTCGACCAGTTCTCCGGAGAGCCGACCTCCCGCCCCGTGCCCCATGACGATCGCCGAATGATCACGTAACGGCATCGGGCATGACCAGCTGTCGAAGTTCGGCTGGGTCACGCCGTCACCTCCAGGCGACGGAACTGATAGTAGGCCGCACACGCCCCCTCGCTGGAGACCATCGGCGCGCCCAGCGGCGAACGTGGTGTGCACTCCTTGCCGAACGCCGCACACTGATTCGGCTTGAGCAGACCCTGCAGCACTTCACCCGAGCGGCACAGCGAGGACTCCGTCGTCATGATGTCCAGCACGTCGAAGCGCCGCTCGGCATCGAAGTCCGCGTAATCGGCGTTGAGCCGCCAGCCGGACTGCGGGATCATCCCGATGCCGCGCCAGGAACGGTCGCACGTCTCGAAGACCTCACGCACGACTCCTTGGGCGACCGGGTTACCCTCTGGCGTCACGGCCCGGGGGTAGGCGTTGTCGAGTTCGGCGCGGCCGGCTTCCAGCTGGGTCACGACCCGCCGGATGCCCTCGAGGACGTCCAGGGGCTCAAAGCCAGTGGCCACGATCGGGACCTGGTACTGCTCCACCAAGGGCTCATACTCAGACAGTCCCATCACGGTGCAGACGTGTCCGGCAGCCAGGAAACCCTGGACCCGGGACGTGGGAGAATCCATGATGGCCCGGATCGCGGGCGGCACGAGAACGTGGGAGACGAGCAGGGAGAAGTTCGCGAGGTTCTGCTGCTTTGCCAGTTTCACGGTCATCGCATTGGCCGGTGCGGTCGTCTCGAATCCCACCCCGAAGAACACCACCTGCTTCTCGGGATTCTGCTGCGCGATGCGCACGGCATCGAGAGGTGAATAGACGATGCGAATGTCACCGCCGCGGCTCTTGATACACAACAGGTCGTCCGTCGAACCCGGCACCCGGATCATGTCACCGAAGGAGCAGAAGATGACGTCGGGTCGCGCAGCGATGGCCAGGGCTCGATCGATTGTCTCCAGTGGCGTCACGCAGACCGGGCATCCCGGACCGTGAATCAGTTCCACCTCGTCGGGCAGCAACTGGTCGATACCGTTGCGGATGATGGTGTGCGTCTGACCTCCACACACCTCCATGAGGGCCCACGGCTGCGTCGTGGTCTCGGCGATGTCATCGAGCAACTTGCGCGCCAGATCGGCGTCCCCGAACTCGTCGAGGTACTTCACCGGGTATCCACGTTCACGTTGAGTTCCTCATCCAGCAGACCGACGCTCTTGAACAGTTCCAGCGTCTCCAGAGCGCTGGCCTCGTCCAGTTTGGTCAGCGCGAAGCCCACGTGGACGATCGTGTAGTCACCCACCTGCACATCCGGCACGTAGGCCAGACACACCTCCTTGCGCACCCCGCCGAAGTCGACGGTCGCCATGCGGGTCCCCTCGACGTCCCACACCTGCTCCACTTTCCCAGGAACTCCAAGACACATGCGGTCAGTGTAGGCGGGCGAAGAGCGCGCTGCCCGGTAGCGAGCCACGCCGGCCACCATCAGTCCCGCGCCCCTGCGATACACACCTGACCCAGCGCCAGTCCCCCGTCGTTACAAGGGACGAGCTGGTGGACGAGCACCTCGAACCCCGCCGCCACCAGACCCTCCCGGCACAGCCGCGAGAGGATGCGGTTGGCGAACACACCCCCGGTCAAGCCCACCATCGCGACTGCGTTGCGCTCCCGAGCACTCCTGGCCGCCAGCACGACAGCGTCTGCCACAGCGGCGTGGAAGGCGTATGCCGCGCGCCGGGGGTCGGTGGCCAGAACGGCCAGCGTCAGCCATCCCGACGGGTCGATGATGATCTCGTCCTCGCAGCGGACCTCCACCGGCCAGGCCGGCGCCACCATCGCCATCGCCTCCAACTCGATCGCCGCCTGCGCCTCGTAGTCGACGGCTTGCCGGACCCCGAGGATCGCGGCTACGGCGTCGAAAAGCCGGCCCATACTCGTCGTCGGCGTGCAGTGCGACCCGGTCGCCAGCATCGAGGCCAGGAGTCGAGACTGTATCGACGGCATCTCCTCGAACGGGACGCAGCCCTGCCAGGCAATCCCGGCGGCGTGTAGATGAGCCAGTGCCACGCGGCCCGGGAATTTCACCGCGGCATCCCCACCGGGCAGTTGGATCGGCGCAAGGTGACCCACGCGCGCGACCGCGTCATAGGACCCCAGCAGCAACTCACCGCCCCAGATCGTGCCGTCCGTCCCGTAGCCAGTTCCGTCGAAGACCACTCCCAAGACTGGAACGTCGGCAGGCACGCGATGTTCGGCCAGCAGCGAGGCGAGGTGCGCGTGGTGGTGCTGCACCGTCACGTGGTCGATGCCGCGAGCGGCGGCGACGTCCGCGGCCCAGGCCCGGGACAGATAGCCCGGGTGGGTGTCGCTGACGATCAGCTCCGGGGTCACCCGTTGCAGATCGCAGAGGATGTCCACCGAACGTTCCAGCATCTGCAGCGTCTGCAGGTTCTCGACATCCCCGATGTGTTGGGTCAGCCAGACCCGGTCGCCCGTGGCCACTGCAGCAGTCGCTTTGATCTCGCCCCCGACCGCCACGATGGGGGGTACGGACACCGGGAGCCGCAGCGGTCGGGGAACGAATCCGCGACTGCGGCGCACTGGACCCAGACCGATCACGGAGTCGTCGCAGGCCACCTGGATCCGCCGGTCGTGATGGCAGAAGACATCGGCGATCCCTGCCAGCCTGTCCTGGGCCTCCTCGGCATCAATGCAGATCGGCTCGTCCGAGAGGTTCCCGCTGGTCATGACCAACACCCGTGGCGCCCCGCCATCGAACAGGAGGTGGTGCAGTGGCGTGTAGGCGAGCATGACTGCGAGGGTGTCGGTCCCTGGGGCCACTCCCGCCGGACTCTGACGGCTCGGCATCACCACGATGGGCGATGCGGGGTGCAGCAGATCCGGCGCGCAGCCGTCGACCACCGCCACCTCGGCTGCCGTGGCCAAGTCCGAGACCATCACGGCGAAGGGTTTGTCGCCTCGCTGTTTGCGCTCGCGCAGTCGGGCGACAGCGGCCGGGTTTGTGGCATCGCAGGCAAGGTGGTAGCCCCCGATGCCTTTGATGGCCACAATCCGTCCAGCCTGCAGGGCCGCCACCACCTCGGCGACGGGCATGGACAGCCGGGGACCGCAGACGGCACAGGCGGTGGGCTGCGCGTGGTATCGACGGCTGCGGGGATCGGTGTACTCGGCCGCGCAGTCGACGCACAGCGGGAAAGCAGCCATCGACGTGTTCGCCCGGTCGTAGGGCAGGCCGGTGACCATCGTGTAGCGGGGACCGCAGTTGGTGCACGCAATGAATGGGTATCCGAAGCGCCGGTCTTCCGGATCGCGCATCTCCGCCAGGCAGTCGTCACACACGGCCGTGTCCGGCGGTATGGAGGTCACCGGCCCGGAACCGGTGCCGCCGCTATCCACGATCCGGAACTCGGTCTCAGGCTTCGGTGGCTGCTCCGTGACGTCGACGTCCTCGATCACCGCCAGCGGTGGGGCCTGCGACACCAGTCGCATCAGAAAGCTGTCCACGGCGCCGCCCTGCACCTCGATGAACACGCCGTTGACGTCGTTGCCCACATGCCCGGCCAGCCGCAGGTCGGTGGCCAAGCCGTAGACGAAGGGCCGGAACCCGACCCCCTGCACAATCCCCGTCACCCGTATCAGGCATCGCCGCACGGGTCAGGTCACCTGCCAGAACATGACGCGATTGTTTCCCGAATCAGCGATCGCCAGCAGGTTTGTCGCCAGGCTCAACCCGTATGGCCAGCACAATGAGTCGTCGGCCACCTGATCCCAGCGGTTCTCGCCGTTGGCGTCGAAGTCCCCCTGTCCGAGGACGGTGTCCGCCGGACTGCCAGCCCCCGTGCGCGGCAGTCCGTGCCAGATCAGGACGCGGTTGTTGGAGGTGTCAGCCACGACCAAGCGCGTTGCGTCGCTGACGACTGCGTACGGGAAGCGCAACCGATGCGCGCCCTGCGGCCGGTTCTTGAACTCGTCGGCGACGTCGGCGGCGGCCTGACCCAGCACCAGCGCCGCACGGTCGTCGGCATGCCGGGGGGCAGGGGTGAACCCGAGCACCCGATGGTCGCCGGCATCAGCCACGTACAGGGTCTGGGCATCACCGGCGATGGCATGCGGCCAGCGATAGGTGGCGTCACCGAGGGCGCCGCTGTTGTCCTCGCGGGCATCGGCGCTGGCCTGCCCCAGCAGGATGTCGGCGGGGCCACCATCCAGCGGCAGCCCGCCCGTCCAACCCAGCACTCGTCGATTGCCGGTGTCGGCCACCCAGAAGACCCCATTGACCAGCGCGAACCCGAACGGCCAGTAGAACCTGTCCAGCCCGGGCCGACCCCCCCGATTGGGCAGGACCCCGCTCACCTGCCCGATCACGTGGTCGGGGGCGGCGAAAGAGGTATGCGGGAGACCGTCCCACATCAACAGGCGGTGGTGCCAGGCATCTGCGACGACCAGGCGACCCTCGATCACCGCGACGCCGGTCGGTAGATGCAATCCACGCACGGTATCGCCGCTGCCGGCGGCCGGGCCCTCGCTGCTGAAGTCGGGCTGCCCGAGCACCACGTCGGCGGGCGCCCCATCGTGATCCGGGAACGTGTGCCAGATCAGGATCCGGTGGTTGCCCGTGTCCGCGACAACAACGCGCTCACCGTCTGTCCAGACCCCCCGTGGGGAGTACATGTGCGAGCGCGTCGGGCTGGCGTCGGGCAGTGCCAGTCCTCCCGGCGACGCTGCGCCCAGTCGGCGGACCGGTTCGGCCCCGGCACCGACCGTGCTGTGGGCATGGATCACGCCGGCGGTCCGATGCGCAAGGTGTCCAATGCCACGAACGCACCAGCAGGTTCAGGAGCCAGTTCGACGACGTCGCTCAGACCCTGTACCCGCTGGCGCAGCACTCCCATGATCTCGTCCTTGGTCAGCTGGTCCGGGGCGCTGCAGCCCGTGGCGAACCGCACATAGGCCACGTCGTCGCGCACCTCGGCCACGTCCATCTCGATGGAGCTGGCGATGAGGTGCGGGCGGATCTGCTCCATCACCTGCAGCACGTCCAGCGTCCGGTCCGAGCGGATGATGCCGTGCGAGACCAACAGCGCCATCACCTCGGGCTCGTCGACAGCCGCGTACAGCACCTCAGCGGCGGCCTCGTTCTCGCGCATCATGTGCACCAGTGTCATCAGCCCGCGACGGTTGAACTCGGTGATGGCTTCGATGGTCTCGTGCAGCAGTGCGGCCTGCTCGGTGTGACTCACGCGGTCCCGCAACTGGTCCACATGCGCTGCGAGTTCGTCAAAGCCGCTCATCGGCGTGCCCCTCTCATCGGGTTTTCAGGAGTAGATCTGCTGTTGCTGCAGGACCTGCCCGGTCTGGGCGATGAGCACCTCGCGAAAGGCGGCCTGGGCGAGTCGGGACAGGACATCGGCCACTGGACCGCCCGGATCGGCAGGCACCGTCCGCCGCTCCAACGCCTCCAACACGAAGCACGCGCCAGCAGTGTCTTCCAGCAGGTTCTCAGCGAAGAACGCGCCGACGAACGCATCGACGTCCAGCACCGCCGCATCGTCGGTCACCGCTTGGAAAGCGGCTTGCGGACCGCCACAGCGGTACACGCAGCGCTCGGCGAAGTTGCCGGCGGCCTCGCGCAGGATCACGTCGAAATGCTGACGCGCGAACAGCTCCATCAGCTCGCACTCCCCGCGGCTTCGGCGACACCGGCGAGAATGTCGTCGACGGTGGCTACACCATCGACATCGCCCTCCTGGGCGAACATCGAGCGAGCCAACTGCAGGCGGTCCCGGGCGTCGCTGAACACACCGAGATGGCCCAGCGCATTACCTTGATTGGACAGAATCCGTGCGTAGCCGATCGGGTCCTGGTTGGGATCGCGGGACTGCAGGACCTCTTCGTACAGCTGCACGGCCTCGTCGAGGTTGTCCTGCTGGTGGGAGCTCGGGACGTACTGCAGAGCATTGGCCAGATTCACCTGGGTTGTCGCCCACTGCCCGGGATGGTCCTGTGCGGTGAACACGCGCAGCGCCGCCCGCAGTGCATTGACGGCGATGCCCAGGCGCAACCGGTCGCCCTCGTCGGACATCGGCATGACCAGGTAGGCCAGCGCCAGGTGCTGGTTGCACAGCGCGAACATCTGCGGGTGCGACTCCTCCCGGAACACCTTCGTGGCCTCGTTGAGGTCACCGACCACCGCCAGCAGGGCACCCCTCTGCTCACCTGCGAGCTGCTGTCGGGCCAGGGCCCTGGTGACTTGCAGGTGGGCACGCAGTTCCCGGTCGGCAGTCAATGGCAGAGCCTTGATCGCCAGATCAGCCACCATCGCGGCGCGGGCAGGATCTGCGCCGTCGGTGAGGAACTGCGCCAGCGTCAATCGCAGGGACGCCGCCACGATCGGACTGCCCGCCCGAACCGCGGCGTCGATGGCGTCCTGCAACTCGATCAGGGTCCGCTGCGGGTCGCCGGCTTCCATGGCCGCCGATGCCCGCGCGGAGTACACCAGCGACGCGATCTCGTCGGGCAGCCCGGTGGCTGCGGGTGGAGCATCGATCTGACCCACGCTGTACCGGGCGGTCGACACCAGCGCCAGCAACGGGCCTTCGGCCTGCTGGTCCAGTGCTTCCCACACGCCCTGCCCGCCAACCAGCACCGCGCGGTTGTAGCGGGCGATCAGATCGTCGCCGGTGACGGCGGCCGCGGCGGTGTCAGGCTCGCTGGTGAGGGCCAGTTCGACGAAGCGCAGATCTTCGGGCCAGACGGCGGGGATCGTCCCGTTCACCACCTGTGCGGCCACCTCGTCACTGCCTGCCGGGAACACCAGCAGACCCGCCGGCCAGGGCAACACACCCAACGGCTGCGGGGTCGGTCCGCCCAAGGTCATCTGCACTCCTTCTGCTCGTTCACGGCCACGCTATTCCTGCTCGACCGGCGGGTGGGAGATGTAGCGCCGGGCATTACGTTCGATGATCCGCGCGGCCTGCGTGGCGCGCCGTTCGTCGTGATAGTCCCCCACCTTGCGGCGCACCGCCCCCGAAGCCAGTACGACATCGAGGTAGACGATCCACCTGCCCGCCTCGCACACCACGACCGCATCGGCGGACAGCGCCTCTTCAACCATCACCGAGGTCCACCAGGATCGCGTCGGCCACGCTGTTGACGGCCTGCTCCACCGCCGCACTCAGAGGTTCCCCGGGTTCGAAGGACTCCCCCTCAATCAGCCACACGGTGACCTCCGATGGGTACTCATCCTTCAGCAGCCACTGCGCGAAGCCCAGCGCCTGATCCCAGCGAAACCGGTGCAGATTGCCTTCAGGGGGCCGCAGGTCGGTCAACTCCGCACCCGGCACCTTGTGCACCGTCCCAGCCGCCACCCCCACCCGGGAGGCGTCCACCACGATCACCCGTTGCGCCCCGCGCATGGCGAAGGCGACGTCCATTCCGGCAGTGCCACCGTCGATCACGCGCACGCCCGCAGGCAGGCCACGATCGGCGAGTATCCGTACCAGCACAGGTCCGGCCGCGTCGTCGCCGCGGATGAGGTTCCCGCAGCCGACCACGACCGTGTGGGTGTCAGCCACCACCCATGCGGAACTTCGCGAGTTCCTTACCGGTCTTGCCGTCGAAGGCGTGCACCGTGCACACCAGGCAGGAGTCGTAGGAATGGGCCACCTGGCCGAGTTCGACCGGGAAGTCGGGGTTCTCCACGGGAGTGCCGATGAAGGCCTTCTCCATCGGGCCGATGGCGTCGTTGCCGTCGCGCGGACCGATGTTCCAAGCCGTCGGGGTGATCACCTGGTAATTGGCGATCTTGCCGTTCTCAAGCACGATCCAGTCGCACAGCGCACCGCGAGCTGCCTCGGTCCCACCGAAACCCTTACCGGATTCGGGCTCTACCGGCTTGCGATAGAACTCCGCGTGCAGGTCCAGTTCCTTGAGCCAGGTCTGTACGTACTTGAAGTACTTCGGGGCCTCGTGGACCCGCGCCAAGACCCGGGTCAGCACGCTGGGACCGAGCTCGTCGATCACGTTCTTGATGAGCTGGTCGGAGTCCTGCCAGTCTTGCGCACCCGGCCGGGCCGACATCATCTGCCGGGCCAGCGGGCCCACCTCCAGGGGCACGTACCCGAGGTCTGGCACGTCGTAGCGCGGCGCCTTCGCCCAGGTGTACTTGCCCTGCTTGGCACCGTCAGCCGGGTCGATCGGCTCGGTGACACCCTCCCAAGGATGGCGAGAACCAGTGCCCTGGTAGAAGGAATGCGTCACATCCTCAGTGACCCGCATCTGGTCGAAGTCGAACCACTTGCCGTCGGCGTAGATGCCCGACCGGGACTTCAATGCGGCGTTGCGGCCGTCCACCGTGGGGTTCGTATACAGGTCCGGGTTGAGGAATGTGCCGGTAGCCAGGTAATTGCCGTAGCCCTGGCCGTAGGAGTCCAGGCCGGACTGCAGAGCCCAGCGGATGAACAGGGCGAGGTCAGAATTGGACTGCGACTCGTTCTCCTCCATCCAGGCCTGGATGTCGCTCCACGTCTTGTTCTCCAGCCAGCGGTCGACTGAGCAGCCGAGCCACTGGCCCTCCAGCCACAGTCGGCCCCAGTTCTCCAGGATCGACACCGAGCGGGTCACGTCGGACAGCGTCGGAGCGCTCATGACCCCACCGGGGATCATGAAGGACGAGTGCGGCCACTGTCCGCCGAAGATCGCGTAGATCTCGACCGGGTGCTGCGACAGGGTGACTCCGGACTGGTAACTCGTGCCGACGTAGGGGGCGAATCGGCGAGCCACCTCTTCATACAGGGGCAGCGAGGAGTACTGGGCGGCGGTCAGATCGGGGCCCATGATCGCGTAGAACCAACGCGGGATGCTCTGCAGCGTCTCGCAGGCCTGCGCGATGTTGCGCACGCGGGTCGCGTTGGGTGGGACATAGGTGCCCCACGCGGTGTCCACGGCGTAGCAGGCCTTGTACAGGTGACTGCCACCGCAGATGCCGCAGATGCGCGGGGTCATGATCAGACCGGCCTGCGGGTCCTTGCCCTTGAGGATGATCTCGAAGCCGCGGAACATGGCGGCCTCCGTCCAGGCATCGGTGACCACACCGTCGGTGATGGCCACCCGGACGTCGAGGTCACCCTCAACCTGGCCGAGCGGGCTGACGTTCAATTCCATGGTTGTCATTGGTTTGTTCTCTCCTGCTCAGACCACGAACATGTCTTCTTTGGACCACTTCGGTGCCACGGCCCGGGATAGACCGGCCAACGCCATGTACGACCCGGAGTCCATGCCCGCCGGCTCGTCCTTCGGGATGACTCCGGCCACCTTCTGGGTCTTGAACACCGTGCCCTTCTCGAGGTCACCGAAGGGGAAGCCCGGCTCAGTGCAGCCCGTACAGGGGTGGCCGGCGCGGGTCTTCGACGACTGCCGGTTCCACAGAATGCGGTTACACGGCGAGTGGGTCATGGGGCCACGGCAGCCGAACTCGTAGAACAGGCAACCGGTGCGCATGCCTTCGCCGAACTTCGGCGGGTCCTGCTTGTAGGTGTAGAACTGCACACGCGTGCAGCCGGTCTGCGTGAACGATGTGAAGAACGTCTTGGGTCGCTGGAACTCGTCCAGCGACAGGTCCGCGGCGCGACCGGCGGCCAGTGCGACGATGATCTGGCTGATCCAGTCCGGGTGCGCGGGGCAACCCGGAATGTTGATGACCGGCAGTCCCAGTTTGCTCTTGAAGTCCGGACCGAGATAGCCGCCCTTCTTCCCGCCGCGGTCGAACTGCAGACCGCGCGAGTTCGAGGGGTTCGGCGGGACGGCGGGCAGCCCACCGTAGGTGGCACAGTCGCCGATCGCCACGACGATGCCCGCCCGCGGCGCGATGTCGTCGATCCAGTCCTTCATGGGCCGCTCGGCGAACATGTCGAAGCGGCCGCTGCCGTTCGGTCCCTCGATGACCGACCCTTCGTAGACGAAGATGTCGACTTCCTTCTCCCCCTTCGCATAGGCCCAGAAGATGTCCTGAGCCGCTTTGCCGATCTCCATCGACAGCGTGGGGTGATAGACGATCTCAAGGCCGAAGTCGACGATGAGATCGACGACTGAGGGCTCCGCGGCGTTGATGAAAGACATGGTGTTTCCGCTACATGCACCCCCCTGGAACCAAAGCACACTGGTCATGTCGCCTCCTGCAGTTGAGTGATGAATCGGTCATGCGTATCGCCGGAGTCCAGCAGGACGTCGAGCAACGCCTGCACCCCGATGCCCTTTCGGGC
>JAKOZM010000090.1 GCA_029779995.1 Actinomycetes bacterium | reverse complement strand
TCCCGGTCGACCGCCGTCAGGGCACACGACGTGAGGACCGCGTACAGCAGCATTGCGCTGACCGCAGAGACGACGAACGCGACGAAGAAGCCAAGGCTGAACCCCGACTGCGTGTTGACCCACGTCAGCGCGGCCTGCACCACCGTATTGACGGCGATGAACAATAGCGCTGGGCCAGCGGTGCGCCACATGACCAGCAATGCGCGGAAAAGCGCGGAAAAGCGATAGGTGGCCGGGGTGGGCCGCGCTACTTCAGTAGTCACTTCGCCTCCTGTGCGTTATCTGCGAGCACGGTCTGGACCTGTCCGTTGAAGATCTCCCTGGCGTTCACCGTGACCTTCAGCGAGATCACCGCGGGTGAATCGGCGCCGTACTCGGTCTTGGTCGCCCCGAAGGCTTCCTTCATCTGGGCCTCCGACCGAATAGCACCGCCAGTGCGGGTGGTACCCGTGCAGACGTAGAGATCCCCCGCGAGCTCGCACGTGGGTGCCACGTCGATCGGCACCTTCTCCTGCACGAGCACATCATTGGTGGCGATCCGTACCGCGGTGATCTCCGCGCCGGCGACCGGCTGCAACTGCGCGATCTGGCTGCACCCTGCCAGCGGGATCAGCGCCAGGACGGCGATCATCCTCTTCATGCCCCGGCCCCTTTCGTGTTCTTGAGGACCGTGGCTCTTCGCTTCATGATCTCCTTGTCCAGATCAGCGTCGGAGATCTTCTCGAGATCGAACGGCGCCGGCAAGACCAGTTCGACGTTGCGGTCCAGATCCGATCCCAAGAGGGCGAACGGCGTGGCCGTCCAGTCGTTGCTGGCCAGTTCCCGGCTCAGGGTCGCAATGCCCACCTGGGACAGGTCCCCGGCGGTCCACTGAGCCGGTGAGGCGTGGTCGAGCACGACCGCGAAGATCGACATCGTGCCGTCGCGGTTGTCACAGAAGTCCACGACCTGCTGCTGCTGCGGGTAGTCGATGCACGACGCGGTGGTGATCTCCCAGAACCCACCGGTGTTGTCGGCGTTCGGATGCGCCTTGATCGTGTTGGTGTGGGTGTGGCCGTTGAGCCAGGC
>JAKOZM010000085.1 GCA_029779995.1 Actinomycetes bacterium | reverse complement strand
GAGAACACCAACGGGCTGCTGCGCGAGTTCCTACCCAAAGGCGCCAACCTGTCCCGATACACCCGCACAGACCTCGACGACATCGAAGACCTCATGAACAACCGCCCCCGCAAAGCCCTAAACTGGCTCACACCAATCGAGTACCTCACCAAGGTCCTCGAAGAAGACACTGTTGCACTCACCGAATGAATCCGCCCCGCGCCGGATCGCAACAAACGCCCAACGGCGCGCGAAAGGCGACCAAAACCTGCGGTCAGGCGCCCACCCCGAGCAAATGGGCACTCGTTGCTGCGGTCAGGCCCCCACTCCATGCAACTGGGCACTCGTTGCTGCGCACCCGAAGCAAATGGGCACTCGTTGCTGCGACACGCCGCGCCGGATCGCAACAAACGCCCAACAGCGCGCGAAGGCGACCTGTCATGATGTGCGCGGGCCATCAGCAGCGGCTGTGGTCGCCCGGGCACCAGCAGGCCCCCAGGGCTATAGTGGATGTAGTTCGTTAAGAGTATTAACAAAGTGCCAACGGGGGCCCGCGATGAATAGGGAGCACACGCCGGTGCTGGAGGCACTGGCCGTCTTGCCGCGCTGGCACGTGGTGCACTGGGGCACCCACGAGTCGAGCACTCTGCTGTGCCTGTGGGTCGCGGGCCGGGAGACCCTGGTGCCGGTGGACGGTCAACAGGTGACCTATGACGGCATCCGCAGGCCAGTCGACGATGGGCAGTTGATCGGCCTGCTGCGTGAGATTCAGCACGAGCAGGATCGCGAGACCCTGCGGACCGCCCCTGCGTTCGCCGCTCGCCGCTGGCTGCTGGAGCGCTGGGCGCACACCACCACGACGGGCGCCCTGGGCGTGTGGCAATTCCCCCGCGACGGGTTCATCCGCTGGGTCCACAACGGGGTGCTGCACATCGAGGCTGGCGACGGCACGAGACACCCAACCCCTACCGCACTGCGCGACGTTCTGATGGACCTGGGGTGGAACCCGCCGAACCACACATATGACAACTGCTGGTTGCAGCCAACCGATCTCGTGTCCGCAGCCGAACTCGCGGTGCTCACCCCGATGGCCGCGTTCGGCTTCGACGCCCCGCCCGAGTGGCAGTGAACCGGGATCTCACCTGGGCCCTAGGACGAGCTGCAGCGCCAACCGTTGAGCGGGGTCGTCGAGGGCGTCCCCGAACAGCTCGCGCAACCGCTGCAATCGGTAACTGACCGTCTGCGGATGGACGTGCAAGGACTGCGCCGCGCGATGTCGGTCACCGGCGAAACCCAACCAGGCGGCGAGGGTCTGCTCCAGCGCCGCCCGTTTGGGCCCAGAAAGACCGTCCAAAGGGCGCAGCACCCGCTCACGGAGTTCTACCAGGAGTTCCCAGTCGGCTCCGAAGACGAGTTCGGCCAGATGGTCGGTGGCCACCACGATCCGGGTATCGGGGACCCGGGCCTGCTGCACCAACCGCTGCACCCGCCGGGCATGGGCCAACGACGTCGCCGCCTCGGTCGCCGGACGCACCGTGCCGACAAAGACCTGGCTGCCTTCCCAGGCGCGCTCGAGTGCCTGACGCCGCCCCGGTCCAGCGGGATCGGGCAGGATGGCAATCGCCTCCCCACCCTCGATCAGCACGATCACACCCGACGGTGGTGTCGGTTCCCGGCCCGGCAGCAGCGGCACGACGGCTACGGCCATGCGCTCCGGAATCGTCCACCCTGCCGCATCGGCAGCATCCTGAATCGCCACCGGGTCGGTCAGGCCCTGGCCGTCGAGCAGTGCCTGCACCAATCGTGAGCGCTGTACGTCGCGCCTCCCCTCCTGACTCGCATGGCCGCTGGCACTGGCGGCGGACAGGACGTCAATGTAGACGAAGATGGCCTCTGCCAGGGTCACCAGATCCGCCGTCGTCACCTCGGTCGCCACCGCTTGTGAGGAGAACTGTTCCCACGCCACCCGGGCACCCACCCGGTAGGCCGAGAGCAAGGCATCGAGGCTGCGGCCCTGCTGGCTCTCGATGGAGCCGATACGTCGATAGAAGCGTGCTGCCCGCTGGTCAAGCGCCTCGGCGTCGGTGCCGAACAGGTCCAGCAATCGCCCCAGCGCGAGCTCGGTGCCTCGGTCCACCACCGGCCGGATCTCGTCGTCCCAGACCTGGCCGTAGGCCGGCACCTCCCGAGAGATCGCGGCTACGGTGGCTCCCACGACTGCGGGTACTGCCGGGCGCAGTGAGTGCGCCAACGCGGCGGGCAGCCGTCCCCAAGGATGCATTTTGTCACCGTATGCCAAAGAAGGGCCCAGGAGTCTGTCAACGGCCCACTAATGTCGTCAGCTCGTTATGGGGACTATAGAACTATGACGACAGCAGCATTCTTTGACCTCGATGGCACTCTCATCCCCGGCTCCGCGAACATCCCCTTGGCGAAGGCCGCCTTCCGCGATGGCTTCGTCAGCAAGACCGATCTCGCCAAGGACCTGCGCAACGGACTGAGTTTCTTGCTCAAGGGCGCCACTGACGAGCGCAGCGAACAAGTCCGTGATCGCATTCTGCGAGCAGTGGCGGGCCATCCCGCCGCCGATGTGGAGGCGCTCGGTGACCACTTCATCGACGGTCTGGTGAGCAGTATCAAACCCGCGATGCGCGACGTCCTCGACATGCACGCGAACATGCGCCACGACCGCATTGTGATCAGCGCTTCGCCGACTGAGATCGTCGCGCGCCTGGCCCTCGCCGCTGGCCTCGAGGATGGTGTCGGGACGACCGCCGCACGTGACGCGCAGGGGGTCTACACCGGTGAGCTCGACGGACCGTTCTGCTACAAGCAGGGCAAGGTCGAGATCTTGGCCCGGATGGCTGCCGAGCGGGGCTACGACCTCGCCGCCTGCTACGCGTACACCGACTCGGCCA
This sequence comes from Actinomycetes bacterium, assembly GCA_029779995.1. The sequence continues at coordinate 47,005 of JAKOZM010000085.1, read as the reverse complement.
GTGATCTGCCGATGCTGGAGGCGGTCGGGCACCCGGTGGCTGTGAACCCGGAACCGGAGCTGCGCGAGATCGCCACCGAGCGCGGCTGGGTGATCGTCGAGACCTCGTCGGTGCCGCGGGTGAACCTGTCCTCGGCACACGGCCTATTCAGCCTGGGCAGAAACCTCTTCGGAGCGGCCGGCCGCCGGGTCCTGGCGTGACCTCTCAGGCAGCGCCAGACGTGTTGTAGTCGGGCAGTTTGGGCACATCGCGCTGCGCGGCCGGCAATGATCCGGCGGACATCCCCTCGAGCAGGTTGGCCGTCACGCCCCTGGTGAAGTCACTGGACGCCGCGGTGATCCCCTTCTTGGCCGCTGGGCCCGTCAACGAGCGGGTCCAGTTCATGGTTCCGCAGGCCCAGACGTTGGCATCCCCCTGCGAGTAGTAGGTCATCGTGGACCAGGTCTGTATGCCCCGGCACTGCACCGGCGACAAGGTCGGCACCTCGATCTGCTCCGGCGTCTGATGACCCGGGTAGTACCGGTCGGTCTCCACCCCGATCAGCCCCGGATAGCTGGACCCCTTGCGCACCCGCAGGCCCTCGAACAGGGCGAAGCCCGGCTCACGCACGACCAGCGGCCCCGCCACGGGGAACGCGTCGTACAGGTTGCCGGTCACCGCGGACTCCGGCTTACCCAGATCGCGCCACCGGATGTTCTTGGGCTGGATTGCGGCATCCTTGGCGCAGTACACCTGATCGTCCTTGACCTGCACACGCCAGTACCCGATATTGGCGCCCAGGAAGGCGAGATCGGACCCGGCATCGCGGGCGTCGATCAATGCCTGGCGGTAAGGCGCCGACCAGTACTCGTCATGGCCGGTGCTCACCACGGCCTTTGCGCCCGCGAGCAGCGTGGGATCCTTGGCGATGTCGAGATTGCTGAACCACACGTGGTCGATGCCGACCTCATCGGCGAACCGCGCGACCGGCACGTCGAAACCCATCGCGATCGGGGCTCCCCAGAGCGCATGGTCATAGGGCCGGTCGTAGGAGACCGCATAAGAGCGGCCGCCGAATGATCCGCCGGTGTCCCGGTACAGGCTGCGCCCTCCCCAGACGTTGTACGCCTGCCAGGTCATGCTGCACGCCAGGATCGCCACCTTGTCGAGGGCTTCAGCGGGGCGCACCACCAGCGGGATGTTCGTCCCGCCGTCCGCGGAGCGCACAACCACCGTGTACAGCCCGGACGTCCACCCCGTCGTATCGACCTCGGCCACGACCGGCCAACCCGCGACCACCGCGCGGGTCGTCGGATTCGGCGCGCGGTTGGAGAACTGCTTCTTGGTCCCGGCGACCTCGGCGACCTTCGTACCGCCCTTGCCCTCGTAGTAGCCGATCCGGTAGACCGAGGCCACCCAAGGTTTGGCCGACGAGACGTGCAGCTGCAGCGGCTGGCCGATCAGCACCGAATCATTGGCGTAGGCGGACAGCAGCCCCGCCGGCGCGATGCTGCCAGCCCGCCAGCGGTCCGTGGGAGTGGCCCGGGGGACCGCCCTGCTGGCAGTGGCCCGGGAGCTGCTGGTGGCGGTCTCGAGGGGAATCGCCTCGGTGCACGCGGCGGTGGCCAGGCCGGCACCTGCGGCCAGGAGGTGACGGCGGCTCAGATCCACCCCACCATGGTCGCATCCGGCGCGCGCGGGCCCCGATACCCGGCAGAATCAACTCATGGAACACCGCGCCGTGATCGAGTCCACCACTGTCGAGAAGGTTCAGCAGTTGCTCAACGAGCATGCATTCCTTGAAGCCTTCGCCCAGGAGGTCGGCGTCACCCCCGGCCCGATCGAAGTCGAGGAACAAGCCGACGTGGTCACCACGACCATGCCGTGGGCCTTCCGCACCGACAAGGCCGGCATCCCGAGCCTTGCGCAGAAGTTCCTGCCGAAAGAGGTCCATCTCGTCTGGCAGCAGCAGTGGCAGGACGATGCGACCGGTCAGATCACTGTTGAGCTGAACGGCACGCCAGCCGCGACCTGCACGGGTCGGGCGACGCTGACCCAGGACGGGGACCACGTCGCCTACCTCGTGGTCACCGAGACGAAGACCCACGGCGTGCCGTGGCCCATCAACGGCAAGATCGAGTCGAGCATCAACAAGGATCTGGTCGGCTGGATCCTGTCCGTGCAGGCCCGGGTCGCCAACCGCGAGTCCTGACGGCGCGCTTTTCGCTGCCGTCGCGCTGACCGGCGGGCGCAGAGGGGACAGAATGAACCTGTGAACGACGATCACTACCTCGACATCGAAGCCGTGATGGATCTGCAGGAGATCATCAGCAGTCTGCAGGATCTCGATGATGACGCCATCGAACGCCGCGGCCTCACCGCCACCGGCACCTGGGACGAGGTGGACGATCCCGTCCTCATCGGCCCCGAAGGCACCCCGATCGACACCTTCCGCGAGGGGTACCCGTACACCACCCGGCTGAGCCGGCGCGAGTACGAACTGCAGAAGCGCCTGCTGCAGATCGAACTGCTCAAGATGCAGGGGTGGGTCAAGGAGACCGGGCAGCGGATCGTCATGGTCTTTGAGGGCCGCGACGCCGCAGGTAAGGGTGGCACCATCAAGCGGTTCATGGAGCACATGAACCCCCGCGGTGCCCGGGTCATCGCGCTGGAGAAGCCGTCCGAGCGCGAAGCTGGCCAGTGGTATTTCCAGCGGTACATCCGCCACCTGCCGACCAAGGGCGAGATCGTCATGTTCGACCGCTCTTGGTACAACCGCGCGGGCGTCGAACGGGTGATGGGCTTCGCCAGCGACGACCAGTACAACGAGTTCATGCGGCAGGCTCCCGAGTTCGAGCGGATGCTGGTGCGTGACGGCATCATCCTGATCAAGTTCTGGTTCTCGGTGTCGCGCAAGGAGCAGATCACCCGGTTCACGATCCGTCGGATCGACCCGGTCCGGCAGTGGAAACTGAGCCCCATGGACCTCGCGAGCCTGGACCGATGGCACGACTACACGGCCGCCAAGGAGGCGATGTTCTGGTACACCGACACGGAATGGGCGCCGTGGACGGTGGTCCGCAGCAACGACAAGAAGCGGGGACGGTTGGCCGCCATGCGCTGGGTGCTCAGCCGGGTGAACTACCCGGAGAAGAACCAGGAGGTCGTCGGCATCCCGGACCCATCCATCGTGGGTCCGCCTGCCGACATCTACGAGTTCGAGGAGAACACCGGCCGGGTGTTCCCTGCGTTGTGAGTTTCGACCCGGCTGCCCTGCGACGGCTGTCCGGACCACGCCGGCGGGCGACCAGCCCGGTCAAGGCATCCTTCTTGCTGCGGGTGGGTGCGGCCGCCGGTGTGGCGGCCGCTCTCACCGACGTGGTCCTGCTGCTTGTGGCCCGGGCCGCTGGCTGGGACACCTCGGTCGACGGGCAGTCCATCCGCCCGCTGGCCGTGGTCCTCGTCTGCGTCGGGGTCGCCGTCCTGGCGGCGCTGGCGTCCTACGTCGCGGCCCGGGTCACGAAACGCCCGCAGATCTGGGTCCTGCTGTTCGGCCTCGGCTTGTGGCTGGCCTCCATCCAGGGCGTACCGCCGGCCGTCATCGCCCTGCACACGGTGGCCGCCGCCTGGGTCGTGGGCTTTCTCACCCGGGCGGTGCGGGGCGGCACCCACCTACGCTGACTTCTGCAGCCCCTGGCGGTGGTGCGGGATCACACCAAGACGGGCACGGCCAGAGTGCGCACGAGGGCCATGCCCGCTGACTACCCTGCCGTCAGTGGTTCACCGGCCGGTTGCGCCTCGTCCTTGGCCAAGCGGGCATCGGCGGCTGCCCTGACCAGCACGCCGACCACGGCGCCGATGATGGCAGGCGTGGTGACCGCCAAGCCGGCACCGGAGCACAGCAACAGCGCGAGCAGCACGGCGGTGAACGGCAGTCGCATCACGCCGGCCACCGCGGCGGCGATGCCCGTGGCCACCATCGCCGACAGATTGACGCCGTCCAGCATGAGGTCGGCCGCGGTGGCGATCACTACTCCGAGGTACACCGATGGGAAGACCATGCCACCGCGGAACCCCGCCCCCAGGGACACGGAGTAGGCGATCGTCTTTGCGATCCCGATGACTATCAACACCGACACTGAGGTCAACCCGAGCACCGTTGTCATGGCCTCCTGACCGGAGAACAGGATGGTGTCGACACCCTCACCGGTGATGGCCCGCGTGATGACGGCGGCGGCCGCCACGATCGTGCCACCGATGAGCAGTTTCACCAGTGTGCTGGAGATGCGGTCCTGGAATGCAGTGCCGGCTTCGACGGCGAGTACTGCCAGGATCGCGACGGCCAGCGCCACCACCAAGGCCCAGCCGAGGTCGGCCACCTGCACCGTCTCGTAGACCGGCAGGCCAGGCACGGCCAGCTGGGACTGCCCCACGCCGCTCCAGTCGCCCACTCCCACCTGCACGAGGTATCCGAAACCCATCGCGATGAGCACCGGCAGCGCCGCCAGCATCACCTTCTTGCCGCCTGGGCTGCCTTTGAGTACTGCCCCCTCCAGCACCAGCACGGCCGAGATCATGGGATTGCCGAGGATCATGGTGATGGCGGCCGCGGAACCCGCGACCATGAGAACCTTCCGCGCTGGCTCGGGGGCTCGCATGGCGATGAATCCGCCCAGCGCCGATCCGACAGCCATCAACGGCGCCTCCGGCCCGACCACAGCACCGACCGTCAGGGACACCAAAGCGGCCACGACCACCGACGTGATCTCCTTCGGACCGATGTTGAAACCGAGGCCATCGAGCGGGCGGTGTCCACCGTGACCAGGCAGTTTCGTGGCGAGGAAGACACCGGCGGCGCCGGCGATGAGAACCACGAAGATGTACCACCCGGGGGTGCCACCGAGGGATTGCGGGATGTCACTCCACACTGTCTTCTGCAGTTGGTGCTCGGCTGCCAGGAAGGCCACTGCGCCACCGCCTGCCAGCAGGCCAACCACCGCGGCGATGCCCAGGAGCTTGGCAACGGCACCATTCGAGTTCTCCACCGGTGAACCATAGCGAAAAGGCGCTCGGCAGCGGCTACGCGCGAACCTCAGCTGACTTTGCGCGCCTTCTCCCTGATCGTGACCGCACCGAACAGTGCCAGTCCGGTAACCCGGATCACCGGGGACCCAGGTCGTGGTTCCGCGATCTTGCCGGACCGGTTGAACTCCCCGAAGACCCCCACGCCGGTGCACTCGACCACCGTCCCGGGCTCCACCAGAATGTCCACCCCACCGAAGATCGCGAACGCCTTGATCTCGCTGTTGGCCGCCTCAAAGGTCACTTGCCGCAGATCCAGGCTCACCTGGCCGAACACGGCCACGGCCACGCTGTCCTCCGCGAGGGCCCAAGCGCCCTTGCGCTCCACGGCGCTGAAGATCGCCACCATCGGCGGGTTACTGCTGCTGACGGGGACGATGTCGGCGGCCGGGCGGACCATGGGCAGGTTGGCCCGGGGCAGGTCCAGCACGAGCGGCTCCAACTCGGCGTAGGTCTTCGCCTTCATACATGCGTCGATGCGCTCTTCGTACTCGTCGCGTGTCAGGCGCCCCTGGGCGTATGCCTCCTGCAAGATCCCGGCGTACCGGTCCCGGTCGGCATCAGAGGCACGCATGTCGGTCACGACCACGAGCCTAAGTCAGCCGGGCGACCCACAGATCCTCGGCTGGCCAGTGCCGCGCCCATTCGTCGTCAGCGATCTCGTAGAAGTCCTGCTGGTTGGCCGCGTCCGCGATGAGCTCATGCAGGGATTCGACCACGAAGCCGTTGGCACGCAGAACGGCGATCCAGTCCCCGTGGCTCGGGTGGTACTCCACCCCGTCGAAGACCATCCGTCCAAGGGACCTGTGAGGCCGTTGCAACTGCGTCGTCGCCGGCCCCACGTCGGGCACACACAGGGTCGACAGCGCGGAGTTCACGAGGAAGGCGAGGATGCCCCCGCAGCGCAGCACCCGGGCGGCCTCCCGAACCCATTCGGCTGGATCACACCACACACTGGCGCCGTGCTCGCTGACGACCAGGTCGGCGCAGTCGTCGCGCAGTGGCAGCCTGACAGCGTCCGCCTGCACCAGCGGGAACGCGAGATCGAAGCTGTTCTGACACTGCGCTGCGGTCGCCAGCTGATCCTCATTGAGGTCGACCGCGATGGGCGTCGCCCCGGCGCGGGCCAGCGCAGCGGAGAAGAATGCCGTCCCGGCTCCGAGTTCGACCACGACTTTGCCCGCCAAGGGCGGCAGCACGAAGTCGGGGAGGCCGAACAGCCCCCACCGGATCCCGTCGCGCGCCCACATACCCGGTGCTGCGGTGGCGGTGTAGCGGTGGTTGACCAGCGTCCACAGAGCGCGGTTGTGCCGAACCTCCTGCGTGTCAGCCGTGGGCCTTCTCCCCTTTGGCCTGCCCGATACCCGCCAGCAGGGCGTCGAACCAGGGCTGATCGATGTCGAACGCCTTGTGACCCTTGATCCGGGGGAACTCGATGACGCGCAGCTCGTCGCCGCGTTCCTCGTCCTGTCCAGTCACGCCAGATTCACCGCGCAACGCGGCGTCCACCGCGAGGTCGGTGCACTGTTGGATGAGCGCCAGATCCTGCGCATTCGAGGCCGCGGAGCGGGCGAAGTAGCCGCTCTTCCAGACCATGGTCTTCTCGGAGTCGAGCATGGCCGCGAACTGTTTGCCGAACCACTGGCCGGGGTTGATCGTGTCGAGTTTCACGTGCCCGAACGCATCGCGACCGACCTCCTCGCCGCGGGCTTCGAGTTCGGCGACGATCTCGGTGACACCTGCCCCCTCGGACAGGAAGATGTTCACGCAGCCGACCTCGTCCATCACCTTGTGCAGTCGCTCGGCCTCAGCGGCGATGTCGAAAGTCATCTCGGGCACGAAGACCGCGTGGATGTCCCACTGCCTGCGATCGAGGCCGATGCCGGGGTTCCACTGCTGCTCGTCGAGCCACTTGCGGTAGCGGACAGCGGTCTCGGCGGTCAGCCAGCCACAGGCCCGACCCATCACCTCATGGATGATCAGCATCCGCGGGTTGGAGGAGTGCTCGGCAATGATGTTCTGCGCGAAGATGGAGCCCTGCTCGGCTGCGGTCCACGCCCCGAGCGACTGCTTGATGGGAATGACGTCGTTGTCGATGGTCTTGGGCAGACCGACGACGGTCAGTTCGTAGCCGTTCTCGTGCAGATAGGCGGCCAAGTCAGCGGCGGTGGTGTTCGTGTCGTCACCACCGATCGTGTGCAGGACGTCGACGCCGTCCTTGGTGAGCTGCGCGGCCGCCACCGCCAACGGATCCTGCCCCTCCTGCACCAGACCACGCTTGACGCAGTCGGCGATGTTGGTCAGCTTCACTCGGCTGTTGCCGATCGGGCTGCCACCGAACTTGTGCAGCACGGAGGCGTGGTCGCGGACCTCCTGGGTGACCGGCACCGAGTTGCCCAGAAGCAGGCCGTGGTACCCGTTCAAATAGCCGATGATCTCAATCGACGGATCGACCTCGGTGTACTTCTGGATGAGGCCACCAACGGCCGTGGACAGGCACGGGGCGAGACCCCCAGCGGTGAGCAGAGCAACTTTGCGTACGGGCATGGGACAAGGCTAGTCGCACCGTGCTGCCGCGTGCCAACGCTCGATCGTTGCCGGCCGGCCAGCACATGTTGCCGCCAGCGCCGTCCACGCATGCCGAAGCGCCTATTGCGCTGGACGACCACAGACCGGAGCACTGGGGCCGCGCGCAAACCACCTTCGCCGCGTTCGTTCAGGATCGCCCCTCCCGAACCGGCGATCCTGAACGAAAGGGGCGAACCTGCCGAGTCGCCCAACCGCGCGCCTACTTCACCCGCACCTTGCTCACCAGGCCAGCGTGGTCGGACTCCCACAACGGCACCGGGACACTGCGGAACGGCGTGATGTTGGTGTTACGGCTCTTCTTCGACGTGACCTTGCCACGCAGCAGGACCAGGTCGATGCGTGTCGTGTTCTCACTGACGGGGTTGGACAGTTCAGCGTTCTGGCAGCAGCTCAACCCCTGCCCATCACGGTTGACGTTCCACGCATCGGTGAAGTACTTGGTCAACGTCGTGTAGGACGACGGCGAGTACGTGCCGTAGGCATCGGTATTGAAGTCACCGGTCGCGATGACAGACTTCGCTCCCTTTCGCACGATCTTCACGAACTGGGCGGCCTGCGCATTCTGAATCGCCTCCGAGGCCCCGCCGACCTCGAGATGGGTGTTGGCCATGCGGAAGGGCGCGCCCTTGTACGTCATGTCGGCGTAGACATAGCCACGGGAGAACGAGATCGTCTGCCCCGCGACTGCGAAGGTCTGCTGCTTGGTGAACAGGCCGGTCTTGACCGACTTCTTGGTGACCTTGAGCGCCTTGGTCTGGGTGTTCACCAAGAGGACGTCCCGATCCTTCATCTGAATCCGGCACGGCCACTCCGTGGGCAGCACGCTGGTCGGAGCCCCACAGTTGGTGGCTGGGTCGACGTACGGGAACGGCCCGATGGCGGCGTTGTCTGAGATCCCGACCACCTTGTAGGTCAAACCCTGCGCGGCGAAGGCCCTCTTGACGATGGCCAGGAAGTCCTGATTCTGCAGAGCAGGACCACTGGCCGGGTCCTTACGCGCCGCGATCCAGTTGGTCACCTCCTGCAGCCCGATGATGTCGGGCTTGCTGGCTTTGACGGTCTTGGCGAACGCATCGGCGCGGGTCTCGAAGTCCGAAGCCATCGCCTGCTGGTACACCTTGGCCGCCGCGAGCAGGAACGCCGTTGTGCCCTGCGATGCAGCATCCACGGCCGGGAACAGGTCAGCACCCAGGTACAGGTTCTGGCTCATGACCGTCAGGTTGCCGCCCTTGGCCGCCTGCGCCGGGGGCCCATCGGCTGCCTGCGCGGGGACCGGGGCGACGACGAACGCCGCCAACCCTGCCGCGATTGCGAGAGTTCTCTTGCCTGCCATTAGGTGCTCCTTTGTGCCTTACACATCGATATTCGGATCGGGTTCGTCGAGGAGGTGCAAATGGGCCGGCGGATGGTCCACGGCCACCCGTGAAGTCACCTGCAGGTCCGGGCCTATGTGGACGAGTTCGCCCGGGTCCAGCATGCGCCAGTCGGCGGCGCCGTCGAGGCGCTCACTTGCGACGAGCACCACCTCCGGTCCGCGGACCTCATGATGGGTGACCCCAGAGTCCCCGGAGAAGTCCGCCGAGCGCCGGGTGATGTGCAGGGCGCGCTGATCGGGGTAGCGCAAGGCCCACAGATTCCCGGCCGTTGCCACCACACAGTTCAACGAGTACATGGGGACGGTGTCGGCCAACCAGTTCGCCGCGGCGACCATCCCCTGGCCCACATCACCGTGGTCGTCGGCGAATTTGGCGATCAACGCTGCGTACCGCTCCGAGTCGGTGTCGCCCTGCACGTGCTTGCGATAGGGCCCGAGCTCACGGTCGACGACTGACAGGTCTCCGAATCCCCCGTTGTGCGCCACGATCAAGCCGTCGATCAGAAACGGATGGGTGTTGACCAGAGTGTCATGCCCGGCGGTGGCAGCGCGGACGTGCGTGACGAGTGTGTTTGCTCTGACGGAAGTGGCCTGATGGCGGAACTGCGGATCATCGAATGCTGACTTCGGCTGCTTCTGGATGTGCGGCAGACCATCGGGACCGAACCAGCCGATTCCGGTGCCGTCAGGGTTGCGGTGACTCTCGGCCAGGATGCTGTCGCTGGCATCCAGCAGCCAGTAGCTGACATGGGCCTCGTGGTCGCCCGCGTTCATCCCGAAGAGCCGACACATGTGCTGCAGTCTGTCCCAATCCCACCCACGAAGCAAAGGTGGAGCATGCAGCACAAGTTCGTGACGATCCGATCATCAGACATCACATTGAGTAGTCAGTCGGCGTAGTCTCGGTGCCACCTTGAGGAGGTACATCATGAAGGTTCAGCCGTGGGCCGCCGCCACCGCAGCCTTCGCCGCCGGCTCTCTGGCCGCGGTGGGCATCGCGCAAGCCACATCCGCCCCGACAAAGATTCCCGACAGCAGTACGGGCGTCATCACCGCGTGCATGGTCAAGAAGACCGGTGCCGTGCGGTTCATCAACGCGCAGGCGGGTAAGACGTGCACGTCCAAGGAGAAGAAAGTCACCTTCAACAACCAAGGGCCCGCAGGGGTGCCGGGAGCACCGGGGCCAGCCGGACCCGCCGGACCCGCAGGTCCATCCAAGACCACTGTGAAGGCCCGGGACACCGACAAAGACATCGGCGAGTTCGTTGTGATCGGTGGCAACAACGTCATCGAGCTGACCTTGCCGGCGGGAGACTACAGTTTCACGGCAACCGGCTCGGTCGGCCCGACCAACGGGTCAACGAAGTCACTCAAGTGCAGGGTCGAGGGCCCTACCGGCTCGGTCGTGAAGTCGAACCAAGTGGCACTCGACTCCAATGCCAACCTACCGAACGGAACCCTGTATCCCATCGCGGTCACAGGGACCTACACCCACACCGCTGAGGGCAAGCTCATTCTGGTGTGTTTCCCCAGCGATGACATCGCGTTCCCCTCGCTCACAGGTGAAGGGCGCGTCGTCGGCGCCACCATGACAGCCACCAAGGTCGGCGAGGTCAGCGTTCAATAGAGGCCGCCACCCGGTGGTTGGTCGTATTCGCGCGCCGTTGGGCAGTCGTCGCGATCCGTCCCGGCGTGTCGTGACAACGAGTGCCCATTCAATGGGGGTGGGGCCTGACCGCAACAACAACTGCCCATTCACTCGGGGTGGGCACCTGACCGCAGGTGATTCGCCGCATCCGCGCGCCGTTGGGCAGTCGTTGCGATCCGTCCCGGCGTGTCGTGACAACGAGTGCCCAATCACTCGGAGTCGGCACCTGACCGCAACAACAAGTGCCCATTCGCCGCGTGTGAACCCGCGGTCCCGGGGCCTGGTGAGTACCCGGGCGGGGGCGCCCTGCGCAGCCAACCCCAACATTGCGCAAACTACCCGCAGGATCCGGTGGGCAACGAATCAGGCGGGAGCCCGTGTGACCCCGCCACCCCCGCTGGTTGCCAGATGTTACTGGCGAGTAGCATAGTTAGTTACTGACGGGTAACTCTTACCCACGAACCGCTGAACATGGGAGATAAGCCGGTGAGCCACTACAAAAGCAACCTGCGCGACATCGAGTTCAACCTGTTCGAGGTCTTCGGCGGCACGGACCGCTTCGGGCATGCCCCGTTCGAGGACATCGACGTCGAAACCGCCAAGGACTTTCTGAAGAACACCGAGAAGCTCGCGACGGGCATCCTGTCCGACACGTTTGCCTCGGCCGACCGCAACCCTCCCGTATATGACCCGAAGACCTACAGCGTGACCATGCCTGAGGACTTCACGAAGGCCTACCAGGCCCTGATGGACTCCGAGGGCTGGCGCCTGGAGATCCCCGAGGGCCTCGGCGGCATCAACTGCCCGCCGAGCCTGCGTTGGGCCGTGGCTGAACTCGTCCTCGGCGCCAACCCAGCCGCCTTCATGTACATGGCCGGCCCCGGTTTCGCGGGCATCCTGTACAACCTCGGCAACGAGGATCAGAAGAAGATGGCCGAGCGCATGGTGGAGAACCAGTGGGGCGCCACCATGGTCCTCACCGAGCCCGACGCCGGATCTGACGTTGGCGCCGGCCGCGCGAAGGCGTTCGACAACGGTGACGGCACCTGGCGCATCGAGGGTGTCAAGCGCTTCATCACGTCCGCAGAGCACGACATGAGCGGCAACATCGTGCACCTGGTCCTGGCCCGTCCCGAGGGCATCGAAGGCGTCGGTGGACCCGGAACGAAGGGTCTGAGCCTGTTCGTGGTGCCGAAGTTCATGTTCGACATCGAGACCGGCGAGCTCGGTCAGCGCAACGGCGCCTACGTGACCAACGTCGAGAAGAAGATGGGTCTGAAGGTCTCCACCACGTGTGAGGTCACCTTCGGCGAGAAGGAACCGGCCATCGGCTACCTCGTCGGTGACGTTCACGAGGGCATCGCGCAGATGTTCAAGGTCATCGAGTACGCACGCATGATGGTTGGCACCAAGGCCATCGCCACGCTGAGCACCGGCTACCTGAACGCGCTGGACTACGCCAAGAACCGCGTCCAAGGTGCCGATCTCACGCAGATGATGGACAAGGCCGCCCCGCGCGTGACGGTCATCCACCATCCCGACGTGCGCCGGTCGCTGATGCTGCAGAAGTCGTACGCCGAGGGCATGCGCGCTCTGGTGCTCTACACCGCCATGTGGCAGGACAAGGTCGCACTGGCCAACCTGACCGGCGGCGAGGACGACATGGCCGAGCGGATCAACGACCTGCTGCTGCCCATCGTCAAGGGCGTCGGCTCGGAGCGTTCCTACGAGATGCTCGCGCAGTCCCTGCAGACGCTGGGCGGGTCCGGGTACCTGCAGGACTACCCGATCGAGCAGTACATCCGCGACGCCAAGATCGACACCCTCTACGAGGGAACCACGGCGATCCAGGGTCTGGACTTCTTCTTCCGCAAGATGGTCCGCGATCAGTTCCAGGCGATCACCAAGGTGGCCGCGGAGATCACCGAAACCGTGAAGAACACCAGCGACGGCGACCAGCTCGCCGCCGAACGCGAACTGCTGGGCAAGGCGCTCGAGGATGTGCAGGGCATCATCGGTTCCCTGGGCACCTGGGCGATGCAGTCCCAGCAGGGCGACCTGCAGGAGCTCTACAAGGTCGGGCTGAACACCACCCGGCTGCTCATGGCGGTCGGCGACCTGATCATCGGCTGGCTGCTCCTGCGGCAGGCTGAGGTGGCCACGGCCGCGCTGGCGGCAGGTCCGTCCGCGAAGGACGTCGAGTTCTACACCGGCAAGGTGGCTGCGGCCAAGTGGTTCGCGCAGAACCGGCTGCCCCTGCTTGCCGGCGAGCGGGCAGCGGCCGAGCTCAGCAACCTCGACGTGATGGAACTGCCTGAGGCTGCATTCTGATCAGAAACACCTTCAACGCCCCGGTCCGCAGCAGCGGCCCGGGGCGTTGTGCTGTCTTGGCGGACGACAGTGCCGATTGACGCCAGACGCGTGCCGCCCCGAGTTGATCCGCGCCGCCGATCAGGCCACGGTTGGCCTTATGAGTGCGCAGAATCCCGACCGTTCCTTGCTCAATAGGGCAATTCCCGGGCTCGAGTGGTTCACCGCCCGGAATGACGCGGTGGTGCAGAGCCAACGGGACTTCGAGAATCCGCGGCTGGAGTACCGGCGGGCTTTCAGCGAGGCGTGGGGCACCTTCTTGCTGGTCCTCGTCGCAGTCGGCGGCGGGGTCGTCGGGGCGCAGGCCTTCGGCGCGGATCTCACGCTGGCGATGAAAGCTCTGGCCCCAGGCATGATGGTGCTGGGGATCATCTTCTTCATGGGAACCGTCAGTGGCGCCCATCTCAATCCCGCCGTCACGCTGGCGTTCGCGGCGCGCGGCAACTTCCCCTGGTGGCGCGTTCCGGGCTACATCCTGGCCCAGGCAATCGGCGCCGTCCTCGCTGCATTCGTCCTGCAGTGGATGTTCGGCGACATCATGGCCGGTGCCACGCTGCCCGGCCAGGGAGTCAGCGATCTCACAGCCATGCTCATGGAGATGCTGCTGACCGCCGGCCTGGTCAGCGTGATCCTGGGCACAGCCAGTGGCGCGCGCAACGTCGGCATCGCGGGTGGCATCGCGGTGGGCGCGTACATCGGCCTGGTGTCCGTGTGGGGGGCGCCGGTCAGCGGCGCCTCGATGAACCCCATGCGCTCGTTCGCCCCAGCTCTTGTCGGCTGGGACTTCAGCCATTACTGGGTATACGTGGTGGGTCCGCTCCTCGGCGCCCTGATCGCGGTGATCTTTGAGTTCATCCTGCGCGGTGCACCGACGAAGGCGGGCGCGGAGGCCGCCCAGGGCATCCTGGCGCCCGGTGACCCTGCGGCGCTGTAGATGATCGGCAAGGCGATGGCGTTCGCCGACCGCGACGCTGCCAACAAGTACGGCGCGGTGGTGGCCCTGCTCTGCCTGGGGTACATCCTGAGCGTCACCGTCGAGGGCACGACGGCCGTGTCCCTGGTGATGCTGCTGCAATTGGCCACGTTATGGCTGACGTTCTCCGCCTCGGAGTCACCGGGCGCCCGCCGGATCGCCGGCATCGCCTGCATCATTGTGGCCGTCCTCGACATCCTGGCCATCGCCTTCGGCAGGGCCTTCGACTTCGACGCCGCCAACCTGCGGGTCGTCGCGCTGGTCAGCGTGGTGCTGTACCTCATCGCGCCCTACGTGATCCTGCGTCACCTGATCCGCCGACCCGTGGTCGATGGCCGGACGATCCTGGGAGCCATCTCTATCTACCTCATGCTTGGGATGATGTTCGCGTTCACCTACCGCGCCATCTCGCTGTACCAGACCGCTCCGGCCTTCTTCGGCGCTGCCGGTCCCGGCACCACCGCTGACTTCCTCTTCTTCAGCTTCATCACGTTGACCACGACCGGTTACGGCAATCTCGTGCCCGCCGCCAACCCTGGACAGTCACTGGCTGTTCTGGAGGCAATTATCGGCCAGCTCTTCCTGGTCACCGCGCTGGCCAAAATCGTGAGTGCCTGGCGCATGCCCGGGTTCGATTCGAAGTCCGAGTAGGGCAGGCTGATGAGCATGCGGACTCTGGGCATCGACTGTGGCGGGTCGGGCATCAAAGGATCGGTGGTCGACGAGCGGGGGGATCTGCTGGCCGACCGGGTGCGGATCAAGACGCCCTACCCGCTGCCGCCCGAGCGCTTCATCGAGGTGCTGCTCGAGATCGCGTCACAGATGCCCGACTTCGACCGGGTCACTGTCGGGATCCCCGGCATGATCCGCCGCGGGGTCGTGATCGTGACCCCGCACTACCCGAATCTGCACGGCCCCTACACGCAGAAGGACCCTGACCTCGATGCAGCGTGGCGGCATTGGGACGCCACGGCCGCGCTGCAGGACTGCTTCGGCAAACCGGTGCGGGTGCTCAACGACGCGGAGGTGCAGGGCGCCGCGGTGATCCAGCGGCACGGCCTGGAAGTGGTGTTCACGCTGGGCACCGGACTGGGCTGCGCCGTGTACGACAACGGCCGACTCGCCCCGCACTTGGAGATGTCGCACGCGCCCGTGCGTAAGGGCAACACCTACGACACCTGGATGGGAAAGCGGCAGTTGAAGAGGCTCGGCCCGCAGAAGTGGTCGCGCCGAATCCTGGCCACGGTCGACGGCTTGCGCCCTGTTTTCCAGTGGGACCGTCTCTATGTCGGAGGTGGCAACGCGGCCAAACTCACGGAATCTCTGGGCGATGATGTGACGATCGTGCCCAACGTCGCCGGGATCCTCGGGGGGGTGCGCGTGTGGGATCTGGATATGGCACGGTGATCTGGTGAGTACCGACCCGACGGCCCCGCCACCCGCCGACCCCGCAGAGATCCCGAAGCTCGACAAGAAGAAGAGCATCATCGCCGGTGTCATAACGATCGTCACGCTGATCATCGTCTTCGCCGGGATCCTACCGAAACTGGGCAGTTACTCCTCGGCCTGGGACGCCGTGCAGGGAATGGCCAACATCTACAAACTCGCCCTGGTCCTGGCGATCCTGGTGAACCTGTGGGTCTACGTCTTCCCGCTGATGCCCGCCATCCCGGGGATCAAATACCGGCCCTCCTTCGTCGTCCGGCAGACCTCGTTCACGATCTCCAACGCGGTACCCGCAGGTGGAGCCGTGGGCCTGGGCGTGCAGTACGCCATGCTCGCCGGCTACAAAGTGTCCTCGGCCGCGGCGACCACCGGCATCGGTATCACCAGTGTCTGGAGCCTGTTCATGACGCTGGGCCTGCCGGTCCTGGGCGTGCTGGCGCTCCTGATCGGGGGCGACAATCCGTCCCAGTACTTGACCGCGGCCATCGTCGGGGTTCTGGCCATCGGCGGCGCCGTGCTGGTGTTCGGGCTGATCCTGCGCAGCGAGGCCCTGGCCCGCCGGATCGGTGGGTGGGGGCAGAAGTTGGCGAACCCCATCCTGCACCGCTTGCACAAGGACATGGACATCGTGACGGAGGTCGTCGACTTCCGCTCCCAGATCGTGGGCGTGGTGTCCAAGCACTGGTTCGCGATCACCGCCTCCAACCTGGGGATGATCTTCGGGCAGTACCTGATCCTGTTCGTGGCCATCCGCGCCGTCTCCGACGGCCGCAACACCGCGCTGTCCGCCGGGGAGGCCTTCGCCGCCTTCGCGATCTCCCGCCTGGGCACCATGATCCCCCTGACGCCCGGCGGCTTGGGCACGGTGGATGCGGCCCTCACCGCACTGTTGGTCAGTTTCGGGATGAATCAGGACGATGCCCTGGCAGCGACGCTGGTCTGGCGCGCCTGCTCCTGGGTGCCGCAGATCTTCCTAGGTGTGGGCACGTTCCTGTGGTGGCGGCGCAACGCCCACAAGAAACCCGTCACCGCCTGATCGCGGGCTGGACGCGTCCGCGGTGGCTGTGCTTACCCTGCAGACATGTTCGCCCCACTGCTTGCCCTGACCCTCGCTGCCACACCCGGGCCCGTCGACCTCACCCCCGTCACCTCCAACCTGACGCAGCCGACTGGGGTGGTCTCGGCGCCCAACGGCACCATGTTCGTGACCCAGAAAGGCGGCCAGATCGTCAAGGTCAGCCCCAAGGGCGCGACCAAACGCTGGTTTCGGATCCCGGTGTCCACTGACGGCGAGCAGGGTCTGCTGTCCATGGCACGCATCGACAGCTTGCGCTTCTACGCGGCGTACACGGATTCAGCCGGGGCGCTGCAGGTCTCCCGGTTCATCAAGGGTGGCGGTGAACGGCGCATCATCAGGATCAAACACCCCGAGTACTCCAACCACAACGGCGGGCAGGTGCAGCTGCACAACGGGCTGCTCTACATCTCCACCGGCGACGGCGGGGGCGGCGGTGATCCGTTCCGGGCCGCTGGCCGGATCAAGGATCTGCGCGGCAAGATCCTGCGTATCGATCCGACGTGTGGGAAGCGGTACTGCGTTCCGTCCATCAACCCGCGCCGCTCACCGGTCATCGCCTACGGTCTGCGCAACCCCTGGCGGTTCAGCATCGATGACGCGACGTCGCGGATCTGGATCGGTGACGTCGGGCAGAGCGGATTCGAGGAGGTCGACCGGATGCCTGTGGCTGCCAGCCGACTGTTCGACTTCGGCTGGTCCTGCTGGGAGGCCACGACGAAGTACAACGCGGACAACTGCAAAGGCCGCAACGTCACCCGGCCCGTCCTGCAGTACGGCCACGCCTCTGGAGACGGGGAGAGCATCACCGGAGGGTACGTGTACCGAGGCAGCGGAATCCCCTCGCTGCAGGGTTGGTACGTCTTCGGTGACTTCATCAGCGGTCATGTGTGGGCCTACAGGGACGGGGAGCGCCGCCGCATTGGCCAGGCCGATGGGCTGACCTCGTTCGGGGTCACTGCTGCGGGCGAACTGCTGCTCACCACCATCGACGGCAGGCTGCTGCGCATGACGCCTGGCTGAGCCCGGAGCGACTCAGGGCAGCCAATGGGCAGAAGGTGCGACGACACGCCAGGTGCAATCGCAACGAGTGCCCAACTGCGGGCGCCACGTGTGGTCCTGCCACGCTGCAGGGCAGGCCCCGGTTCGAAATCCCGGAACCTTAAGAACTCCTGAATCTGGTTGCATCCAAAACCCCTCCACGGTGCGAACTCTTTTGTGTAAGCCCACCCACAAAGGAGCCTTTCATGAAACGCGTCATCGCTACCGCCGCCATCGCCGCCCTCGGAGTCGGCATGGCCGCCCCCGCCTTCGCCATGCAGGGCAACAAGCCCCTGTCCGAGGTGCTGGTGGACAGCAACACCTTCGACAGCAACGGCCGCGACTACGACATCGTCACCGAAGCGGTTCTCGCTGTGCTGAAGGCCAAGCCGACCAGCGCCGTCTCTGTACTCACCGACGGCAAGGTGCGTGCAACGGCCTTCGTCCCCCAGGACCGCGCGTTCTTCCCGTTGGTCGAGACCCTGACGGGCAGCAAGCCGGCCAATGAGCAGGCTGCCTTCGAAGCGGTGGCCAGCCTCGGTATCGACACAGTCGAGACCGTGCTGCTCTACCACGTGGTTCCCAACGCGACCATCGGCGCCAAGAAGGCGCTGAAGAGCAACAACGCGATGCTCGAGACCGCTCAGGGCGGCACCATCACCGTGAAGGTGAAGAAGGGCACCATCCGCCTGAAGGACAACGACCCCGATCTGCGTGACCCGCGCGTCGTTGCGCCCAACATCAACAAGGGCAACAAGCAGATCGCCCATGGCATCGATCGAGTGCTGCTTCCGATCAACTTGTGATGTCCGCTGTTGGCGAGGTCTCCGTCAGATGTCAGACTCGTACTGTGACCGAGTTGGACGTTTCCGATGTTGGACGTCTGCTGGCCGCAGGTGACGAGTCTGCTCTGGCGGAGGCCTACCGCAGGTGGTCGCGATTGGTGTTCACCGTCGCGCTGCGTTCCCTGCCGACACAAGCAGACGCCGAGGACGTGACGCAGGCGGTGTACATCTCCGCGTGGCGATCCCGTCATACCTTCGACCCCGAGCAGGGCAACCTTCCCGCGTGGTTGCTGGCGATCACACGGCGCCGGATCGCCGACTACCATCGCAAGCGGCGCGACGAGATACCCATGGAAGCCCTGCCCGACCGGTCGGTGGACCCCGTCGATCTGTCGGCGCAGATCAGCGTCGCCGACGAGATCGATGGACTCGGTGAACCGTCGTCACAGATCATCCGAATGGCCTTCTTCGATGACCTCACCCACCAGCAGATCGCCGATCGGCTGGCGATGCCCCTGGGAACCGTCAAGAGCCACATCCGACGTTCCTTACTCAAGATGCGCACCCGATTGGAGGTGACTCATGCCGCACTGTGACCTCGATGATCTGGCGCTGCTCGCCCTGGGTGAACCCGTCGGCCCGCAGGTGAGCGGACACGCCGAAACCTGTCCGATCTGTGCTGCCCAGCTGGAGGAGTTGCGCGAGGTGGTCACCATCGGCCGCGCCTCCGGCGGACCCGCCGCGTTGGTGGAACCGCCTCCAGAGGTGTGGGAGCGCATTGATGAGCAAATGCGCTCCGAGCCCGTGCCCCTGCGACCCCGGCGCCGCTGGATTGGCGTCGCTGCGGCAGCCGTCGCCGGCGTGCTGATCGGCGCGGGAACAGTAGCGATGGTCGACGGTCAGGACACCGGGCGGTTGGTCGCGAGCGCTGCACTGGCCCCTATGCCCGAAGGCCCTGACCGCGGCGCGACGGCCGAGGCCACCGTGAACGAGACGCCCGAGGGCTACACCGTCACGGTCACCGCACAGAACCTGCCCGGCGCCGACGGCTTCTACGAAGTATGGCTGCTGGATCCCGTCAATGCGGGCCTGGTCGCGCTGGGAACTCTGTCCCCCGGAGAGAAAGAGGCCACCTTCCCGGTGCCTGACGGCGTAGACCTGCAGGTGTTCACCGCGGTGGACATCTCTGATGAGCCCCTCGACGGTGACCCCTCTCATTCGAAGCTCACGGTTTTGCGCGGTACCCTGGCCTGATCCCCCATCCGTGGTCGGCGGACAATGAGGACGTGACCAGGGTACGGATGACCGCCCAGCAGCGGCGCGAGCAATTGCTCAGCGTTGGCAAGGAGCTCTTCGCCAACCGCGGCTACGAGGCCGTCACCGTAGAAGAGATTGCCGCCGCCGCCGAGGTCAGCAAACCGGTCGTTTATGAACACTTCGGAGGCAAGGAAGGGCTGTACGCCGTCATCGTCGACCGTGAGATGCAGTCGTTGCTCAAGAGCATCACCGACAGCCTGACCAGCGAGCACCCCCGGTTGTTGCTCGAGCAGGCGGCCACTGCGCTGTTCGACTACATCGAGAACGAGACTGACGGTTTTGCGGTGCTGGTACGCGACTCGCCCGTTCCCACCGGCAGTTACGCCAGCTTGATCGTGGAGATCGCCGGGCATGTGGAGCACCTGCTGGCCAAGCAGTTCAAAGCCCGCGGCTACAGCACCCGCCTGGCCCCGATGTACGCCCAGATGCTGGTCGGGATGGTCGCAGTCACAGGTCAATGGTGGCTGGACGTGCGCAAGCCCAGCAAGGACGAGGTCGTGGCGCATCTGGTCAATCTGACCTACAACGGCTTCGCGCATCTGGAGCACAAGCCCCGACGCATCACTGACGCCTGAGTGAAGCTGGCCCTGGCCATCGCGCCATGGCTCTTCTTACCTCAAGCCCGCACCTGGCTCGCTGAGTAGTCGCCCGCCGCGGGGGGGACTTGGCCCATGCCCGACCACCTGAGGGTTTTGTCAGTGACAGGCGCATTATGTGCGCCACACTGACAACCTCCGGCCGTCGCTGGTGCCCGGCAGCCACCCGACGAGGGGTTATGTCAGTGACACGCACTCTATGTACGCCACACTGACAACCTCCGGCCGTTGCTGGTGCTCGGCGGCCACCCGACGAGGGGTTATGTCAGTGACACGCACTCCGTGTACGCCACACTGACAACCTCCGGCCGTTGCTGGTGCTCGGCGGCCACCCGACGAGGGGTTATGTCAATGACACGCACTCCATGTACGCCACACTGACAACCTCCGGCCGTCGAAGGCGCCCGGCGGCCACCCGACGAGGGGTTATGTCAATGACACGCACTCCATGTACGCCGTACTGACAAGCTCGGCCGTCGCTGGTGCCCGGCGGCCACCCGACGAGGGGTTTTGTCAGCGACACGCACTCTTCGTACGCCACACTGACAACCTCCGGCCGTTGCTGGTGCTCGGCGGCCACCCGACGAGGGGTTTTGTCAGCGACACGCACTCTATGTACGCCGCAGTGACAAGCTCGGCTGCTGGACGTCCCGACAGACACCCCGAGCTATCCGAGCGTGCCCGGAGCGCTCGCATCCACCATCCGACCGATGTGTCAGAACGGATCAGCAGGGCACTCTCATCACATGGCCGAGTTGTTGCAGTTGCTCACGCCCGAGGGGGAACGGCTGCACAACGACGAGATTGACCTGCAGGTGTCGGGGGAGGAACTACGCGGGCTCTTCCGCGACATGGTGTTGGTCCGGCGCCTCGACACCGAGGCGCATGCCCTGCAACGGCAAGGTGAGCTCGGGCTGTGGCCGCCGCTGCTGGGGCAGGAGGCAGCACAGGTCGGTGCAGGTCGGGCTTTGCACCCCGACGACTTCGTGTTCCCCACGTACCGCGAGCACGGGGTGGCCTGGTGTCGTGGCGTGGACCCGGTACGGCTACTGGCGCTGTTCCGCGGCGTGACGCACGGCGGGTACGACCCGGCCGAGTACAACTTTGCGCTGCCCACCATCGTGATCGGGGACCAGACGTTGCATGCCGTGGGTTACGCGATGGGAATGCAACGCGACGGCGCCGCAGCTGCCGTCATGAGCTTCTTCGGCGACGGCGCTTCCAGCCAGGGCGACGTCAACGAGGCGTTCGTCTGGGCGGCGGTGCATGACGCGCCCGTCGTGTTCTTCTGCCAGAACAATCAGTGGGCGATCTCGCAGCCGCTGTCCCGCCAGACCCGCATCCCGCTGTACCGCCGCGCCGAAGGCTTCGGATTCCCAGGCATCCGCGTCGATGGCAACGACGTTCTGGCCGTGCTCGCAGTGACCCGCTGGGCGTTGGCCCGGGCACGCGCCGGCCAAGGCCCGAGTCTGATCGAGGCGTTCACCTACCGGATGGGTGCCCACACTACCTCGGACGATCCCACCCGGTACCGGGTCGAGGAGGAACTCGAGCAGTGGCGCCTGAAGGATCCCATCGAGCGGGTTCGCGCCTATCTGCTGCGCTCAGGGGCGGCCGATGCGGCCTTCGTCACGGAGTTGGAGCGGGAGGCCGACGCTCTGGCACAACGCCTGCGTGAGCAATGCCGAGCACTGCCCGATCCCCCAGCTCAGGAGATGTTCACCCATGTCTATTCCGAGCCGCATGCCCTGGTGACCGCGGAGTCGGCTTGGTGGGAGGAGTATCTCGGCGATGACTGAGTTACTCACCCTGGCCGGGGCGCTGAATCGCGCGCTGGCCGACGCCATGCAGGCCGACAGCACCGTCCTGATGATGGGCGAGGACGTCGGTCGGCTCGGCGGGGTGTTCCGGGTCACCGACGGTCTGCATGCGACGTTCGGCGACGCACGTGTCATCGACACGCCCCTGTCCGAAAGCGGCATCATCGGCACTGCCATCGGCCTGGCGATGCGCGGATTTCGGCCCGTCTGTGAGATCCAGTTCGACGGATTCGTCTTCCCGGCCGTGGACCAGATCACCACCCAACTGGCCAAGCACCACTTCCGATCAGACGGTCGCACCCGACTGCCCATCACGATCCGCATCCCGTTCGGCGGTGGCATCGGCGCCGTGGAGCATCACAGCGAAAGTATCGAAGCGTACTTCACCCACACGGCGGGGCTACGGGTCGTGTCTCCCAGCCACGCCCGGGACGGTTACCAGATGCTGCGGCAGGCCATCGACTGCGACGACCCGGTGATCTTCCTGGAACCCAAGCGGCGGTACTGGGACAAGGCCGAGGTGGGATCGGTCTCTGAGGGGCTGTTCCAGGCCCGGATCGTGCGCGCCGGCAGCGACGCGACGCTGCTGTGCTACGGGCCGATGGTCCGCACGTGTCTGGAGGCGGCCGGGGTGGCCGACGAGGAGGATCAGGTCAGCCTGGAAGTCATCGACCTGCGCAGCCTCTCTCCCCTGGACCTGGACACGATCTTCGACTCCGTACGCCGGACGGGGCACTGCGTGGTCGTGCATGAAGCTCCCGTGTTCGGCGGTCTCGGGGCGGAGCTGGCCGCCCGCGTCCAGCAGGAGTGCTTCTTCGATCTTGAGGCACCCGTGTTGCGCGTGGGCGCACCGCACGCCCCCTACCCCCCGAGCAAACTGGAGCGGTTCTACCTGCCGGATGTGAACCGGATCCTGGATGCTGTCGACACGGTGCGGGGGATGTGATGGCGACTTTCAAACTGCCCGACGTGGGGGAGGGCCTCACGGAGGCCGAACTGGTCCGCTGGTTCGTTGAACCCGGCGAACAGGTCGAGGTCAACCAACTGTTGTGCGAGATCGAGACCGCCAAGGCGCTGGTGGAACTGCCGAGCCCCTTCACGGGAACCGTCACCGCACTGCATGCTCTGGCCGGTGAGGTCGTGGCGGTGGGGGCAGATCTCGTGAGTGTGGATTCTTCGGTGCTGGTCGGGTATGGCGCCCAGGAGGAGCAGTCGCCCCGCCGGCGGCGGCGCGAGCCGAAACCCACGCGGCACGGCGGCCTGGAAATGGCCCGGGCCGCGGAGGAACGGCTGACCGCCGAGCGCCCCCGGCCGCGGACCAAACCCCCTGTGCGCCGCTTGGCCAAAACCCTCGGTGTGGACCTCGAGGCCGTCGACCCCACTGGCCCCGGCGGCATCATCACTCGTTCTGACGTGGAACGGGCGGCGGCACAGCGGCAGGACAACGTCATCCCGGTGCGCGGGGTCATGCGCTCGATGGCGCAGGCGATGGTGGAGTCCGCGTTCACGGCCCCGCACGTCACCGAATGGCTCGACGTGGAGGTCGGGGAGTCGGTGCGACTGCTGCAGCGGTTACGCGCCACGTACCCGGACGTGCGGTGGTCACCGACGGTCCTGGCGGCGTGGGCATTGTTGGCGGCAGCGGGCGAGTTCCCTCGCATCAATGCCACATTTGATGCCCAGGCAGAGGTGATCATCACCCATCCGGAGGCGGTGCTGGGCCTGGCGGTCGCCACCGAGCGCGGCCTGCTCGTACCCCGAGTGCCACACGCCACCTCGTTGGTCGAACTCGCCCGCGCCATATCGGCCACCACAGACTCGGCTCGGGCGGGGACGCTGGCACCGTCGGACTTCTCTGGGACGACCGTCTCGCTAACCAATGTGGGGGTGTTCGGTGTCGACGGTGGCACACCCATCCTGCCGCCGGGCCATGTGGCGATCCTGTGCCTGGGCCGGATCGTGCAGCGACCCTGGGTCGTCGACGGCGGGGTCGTTGCCCGGCCTGTGGTGACCCTGACCCTCTCCTTCGACCACCGCTGCATCGACGGGGCGCTCGGATCCCAGGTGCTGACCCGCATCGCGACGTTCTTGGCCGACCCGGGCGTCGGACTGGCTGGTTGACGTCAGGGCGCCACGTTGAGGCCTGCGAGGACCTCCCTGCCAAGTGCTGGGTCTCCCGCGACCTCGGCGGACCCGGTGTCGCCGCGGCGGCCCGCAGCCAACCCCAGGAACTGCTCCACAGGCAGCGTGACTGTCACCGTCGCCTCGCCCGGATCGCTGACCCGGGCACGGCCGTCCTCCCCCATGGTGATCCACACGTCCACCCAGTCGGGCACCACCAAGTGCAACACCTGCCCCGCACGGGCGGCGGCTCGTTTGGCGAAGACATACCCCATACCACTGGCCATCTGATCCAGACAGACCCGCGCCCCAGCGCCCAGGTGCGGGCCCGGAAGCCCCAGCGCATCCCGCACGTCCACTTCGTGCACCACGATGTCGAAGCACCGCATCCGCAATGCCTGTTCGACGGGCATCGTCCTGCCCCGGATGCCCGTGATGACATCGCCTGGCCGCACCGAGCGCAGCTGCTCGGTGCGCTCCTCGACCACCTCGCGCAACTCCGCACGCACCAGAGCCGGCGGCCACGCGCGCCGGGCATCGACCCCGCGTTCGGTGTAGCGGGAAAAGGAGTCAACTGCGTGCGTCAGACCCTCCCAGTCCGGCTCATGATCGGGCAGTTCGCGTTCGGCAAGTTCGGCCTCCAGCGCTGTCACATGTGCAACGACATCGCCAACCGTCCAGCCCGGTAAGAGCGACGGCGCCGCGAAGTCGCTGTCAGAGATCTGCATGACGGTCTCTTCGAAGGAGGTGATGGCATCGAGCCAGGCATCCACCAGTGCGTCCATGTTCTGAACCTACCCGCGGTCACCGATCGAGACCTTGCGCTCCCCTGGCCGCATCTGCCCCGACAGGTAGCCTGGACGGCATGACCAGTGTGGCGGCGGTGCAGGTGAACCTGCGCGATGACGAGGACCCGGCCAAGCGTCGCCACCGGATGCGCCGGCTCGTGGCCGACATCGACGCCGAGGTGATCGTACTGCCCGAACTGTGGGAGGTCGGGCCCTTCGCCGTCGCGGAGAACCTCGACCATGCGGTTCCACTGGACACCTGGGTGTCGCACATGGCCGACCTGGCTCCGGGCCGTGTGCTGCACGCGGGGTCCTTCCTCGAACGTGACGGCGAGGATCTGTACAACACCTCCGTGGTCTTCGGCCCGTCCGGCGAGGTGCTGGCCACGTATCGGAAGATCCACCTTTTCGGCTTCGACACCGGCGAAGCGGTCACCCTCAGCGCCGGCAGTGACGTCGTGGCGGTGGAAACGCCGCTGGGTACTACCGGTCTGGCGACCTGTTACGACCTGCGGTTCCCTGAGCAGTTCCGGGCTCTCGTGGACGCCGGCGCCACAGCGTTGCTGATTCCGACAGGGTGGCCCGCACCGCGGATCGACAAGTGGCGCCTGCTCACGCGCGCCCGGAGCACCGAGAACCAGGTCTGGTTGATCGGGGCAAATTCGACCGGTGACAGCAACACGATGCCGATGGGAGGTGCAACCGTGATCGTGGACCCGTGGGGCGACGTCCTCGCAGAACTGAACGAGCCGGGCGTGCTGCGCGTCGACATCGACGCTGGCCTGCCCGAGCGGGTGCGCACGCAGTTCCCGGTCCTGCGGGATCGCCGGCTCTGAACACCGGAAACCCCGATGCGTCGGGACCTCTGCACCCTCATTGCGCAAAACCGGGTTGAGGTTCGGCTCCCGCTGTGCTGACGCTGGGCGTCTGGCCGGCCCCCCTGGGGCCGGCTCAGGTTCTTCGCCGTGCCGGCACACAGCGCGGTATCCCGTCGACCATCTCGATGGTGAACCTCCCGTTGTGCAGGTCGCGGTGGCAGCGTGGGCACAGCAGACACATCGCATCGACGTCGGTTTGGCCGCCGGCGGCCCAGCCGGTGATGTGGTGGGCGTGGCAGCGCCGTGCTGGCTGCCCGCAGCGCACACACCCCCGATCCCGGGCCGTCAACGCCGCCCATTGGGCGTGGCTGGCGCGGCGCTGGGTGCGGCCCAACGCCAACGGTATGAAGCTGCCGGCCCGGCGTTTCCCGAGGATGACGGACACCACCGCGGTGCAGGTGAGCAGCGCGAAGGTGTCCGGGCCGAGCAGGGTGCCGTCCTCCAGGCGGGCACCGGCCCCGTCGGGCAGCTGGTCGGCGTCGACCAGCACCGTGACCCCTGACACGCCCAACGGTCGGGTGTTGGCCTGCGCGGCACTGACCAGGTCGTCCAGGGCGTCGGCCAGGCGTTGGCTGGGGGTGCGGTCATCCCCAGGGCGGGGCGGGTCGGTGAACGAGGCCAGCGCGTCGCGTAGCCGGGCCCCGGCGATCTGGTCCAGGTGCCCGTCCACCCGGTACAGCCCGTTACCCAGATCGGACAGGTGCAGGCCGCGTTTGGCCCGGGCGCCCCGCAGGTCCTCATCGGGTGCCTCACGGCGGTCCTGGGTGATGAGTATGTCGATCACCTGGGCCAGCACCACCGGTTCGATCACGGCGGCGGCGGCGACCAGATCCGGCTCCAACACCGGGAAGTGCCGCAGGCGCCCGGCGGCGCGGCACAACAGGTGCACATGCCGGCCGGTGATCTCCCCGGCCCGGTAGGCACCGGCCACATGCGGCATGGACCGTAGGTCCCGGGCCCGGCCCACGATCGCTGAGCCGACGGCCCGATTGTTCCCGGTCAACGCGGCCACCATCGACCCGGTCGTGCCGGCGGCGAACAACCGGGAATCCCGCTGCGCGTCGCTCACCCCGGCGACCTGGGTCTGGTAGGCCTCCAGCATCGTCTGCAGGCGGGCCGCAGCCTGCACCGTCCCGAGGCGCTGCTCCACGCTCAGCTCGGCCGGGTCCGGCAGACCCAGCACCAGCGCGGACAACTCCTCAAACACCGGCAGAATCTCCACCGGCAACTCATCAGCCAGCTGGGCGCGGCGCAACGCCGGCGCCGGCACCTCAAAGAACCCCATCAGCACACACCCCCACCCACGACGGTCGATGCCGAAACCAGGGGCAAGGCTCCCCTGCGGCGTCGCTCCACGAGCTGATGGCCACCAACCTCAGTGACACCCCAAACCTACGAGGAGGGTGTGACATTTCCATGGCCCCGTTTCCACAGGTATGGGGACGACCCCGAACGGGGTCGGTTTCCACATCGGCGGCAGCGTGAAACCGTGCAGGGGCCACCACGGCGATGCCAGCGCGCAACGCCCCGGCCGGAATATCAAAGAACCCCATCAGTCACACCCCCACCCACACGATCCATGCCGAAACCAGAAAAGAAGGCTCCCCTGCGGCGGCGCTCCACGAGCTGACGGCCACCAACCTCGGCGACACCCCAAACCTACGAGCAGGGTCTGACATTTCCGGGCGCCCGGACCCACACCCCTGGGGACAACCCCGAACGAGTCGGTTTCCACATCGGCGGCAGCGTGAAACCGTGCAGGGGCCACCACGGCAATGCCAGCGCGCAACGCCCCGGCCGGAATATCAAAGAACCCCATCAGTCACACCCCCACCCACACGATCCATGCCGAAACCAGAAAAGAAGGCTCCCCTGCGGCGGCGCTCCACGAGCTGACGGCCACCAACCTCGGTGACACCCCAAACCTACGAGGAGGGTGTGACATTTCCATGGCCCCGTTTCCACAGCCCTGGGGACAACCCCGAACGGCTCGGTTTCCACATCGGCGCAAGCGTGAAACCGCCCATGGGCCACGACGCGCGGGGCGGCGCGGTCAGACCACGGTCCCCCGCGCAAGGGGCAGGCACGACACCCTCAACTGCGAAGAGCCAGAAAACGCATGCCCGGCGACTTGGCGTAGACGGTCACCTGCTCACCCACCTTCACCTCGGGGGCCCCCAGCGTGCGCATGTGCACTCGCTGGCCGCCCACCTCGATCCCCACCAGACTGTCGTGGCCATGGAAACGGATCCCCGTCACAAGTCCCTCGCCCAGAGCGGCGCCAGCGTCCAGTGTCAGCTGCTCCGGGCGGTACACAACTACCTCAGCCTGGTCTTGGGATAGAACCACCGTGTCGCCCACGAACTGGGCCACGGCCAGCGTGGTGGGCTCACCGTACAGCCGGGAAGGGGTCGCATGCTGCACGATCGTGCCGGCCATCATCACGGCCACCCGATCGGCCACGGAGAAGGCCTCCTCCTGGTCATGAGTGACCAGCAGAGCCGTGGTGCCATCAGCCCGGATCGCCGCGAGGACATCCTGCCGGACGTCCTCACGCAGTCCCGTATCCAGCGCCGAGAAGGGTTCGTCGAGCACCATGACGGCAGGCCGCGGCGCCAGCGCGCGAGCCACGGCCACCCGCTGCTGCATCCCTCCCGACAACTGGTGGGGACGCAGGTTCTCGGTGCCGGGCAGCCCGATCAGGTGCAGCAATTCGGTGATCCGGGCCTCCCGGCCCCGCTTAGGCAGACCGAACCCAACATTCTCGGCCACGCTCAGGTGCGGGAACAGGGCACCCTCTTGCGGCACCAGCCCCACCATCCGACGCTGCGCCGGAATATGTCTGCCGGGGCCGTCGACGAGCAGACTTCCCAGGCGGATCTCACCGGCATCGGGAGCCAGCAGACCCGCAACGCAACGCAACAAGGTGCTCTTACCCGTGCCACTGGCGCCCAGGATGGCAGTGATCTCGCCGGGGTCCACGGCGAGGTTCACATCGTTGAGGACCGGCCGGTCGAAGGCCTTCTGCAGTCCGGTGATCGTGATGCTGGTCATGCGGTGTCCCTCGCGGTGGTGATTCGGGCCAACAGGAACGCCGGGATGGCCGCCAGCATCACAAGCCCGAGGGCGTACGGGGCCGCTTGCCCGAAGGCTGCTATCGAGGTTTGCTGCCACATCTCGGTGGCCAGGGTATCGAAGCCCGTAGGCCGCAGCATCAACGTCGCAGGCAGTTCCTTCATCGCTGTCAGGAGCACTAGAAGCGCTCCCGCTAGGATTCCCGGCAAGGAGACCCGGGCCGTGACCGCCCACCAGGCGGCCAACGGGCGCTTGCCCAGAGTCCTTGCCACATCGTCCAACTGCGGCGACACCTGCTCGGTCGCTGTGCGCACCGCCCCGATGGCGTTCGACAAGAACAGCACGGCATAAGCGAAGCCCAGCATCAGCAGGGTCTGGTACAGACCAGGAAACAGCGTCAGCCCTATGAACACCAACGAGAGGCCCACGACCACCCCCGGCAGCGCGTGGCTGATGAAGGCCGTCGATTCGATGATCCGACTACTGCGGTCTCGGTAGCGGGCGGCGAGCACCGCGATGGGCAGGGCTAGGACCATCGCGATCAGGGCGCCGAGCCCCGCCGCGACAGCCGTGTTGCCCACCGCTGAGACCCATTGACCAAGGGCGAAACCATCGTTGGCCGACGTGATGAGCAGCCGCCCGAGCATGATGGCCGGGAATCCGACCGACACGGCGACGATCGCGGCCATAGCGAGCACAGCGGGCCACTTCGCTGCGCCCAGCTGGACACGTCCGATGCCCCGGGCGGACCCCGTGCCGACCCGCCACTGCTGGTGACGGGTGCGGATGCGCCGCTCCGCCCAGATACACACCAAGGCAAGCAGGACCAGCACCAGCGACAACACCGCAGCCGACGTCCGGTCGAAGGCTGCCCGGTACGAGGTGTAGATGACCCGGGTGAAGGTGTCGAACCGCAGCAGGCTCACCGCTCCGAAGTCGCTGAGGGTGTACAGCGCGACCAGCAACCCACCAGCCCCAGCGGCCGGCAGGACCAGGGGCACCGTGGTGCGCCGAAATGACTGCAGCCGGGACTGACCCAGCGTGCGAGCAACATCGTCATAGGCCGGATCGATGCCCGACAGCACCGCGGCCACGGGCAGGATCACATACGGCAAGCAGGACAGCGTCAACACCGCCCACGCGGCCGCGAATCCGGCCAGTCCGGGAAAGGCAGCCAGCCAGGTGTAGGCCGTGACGAACGAGGGGATGGCCAGTGGCAGGGACAACAGGACCAACCACGATCGACCACCCGGGACGGCCGCCCGAGTGGCCAGCCATGCCAGCGGAATCCCAACCAGGATGCAGGTCCCGGACACCGCTACGGCCAACCCGAGACTGGCCACCGACAACTCCAGCGTGCGCGATCGGAACAGGATGTCCCAGACCTCCTGGGCACCGGCACTGGCCGTACGCACGGCCAGGTAGACCAGCGGGCTGACGGCGATCAGCGCGGCTGCGCCGGCGAGCAGGTGCAGGGTCGACAGACGGCGCACCTACAGCAGTCCCACATCCATGAGCAGTTCCTGCGTGCCGTTGAGGTCGCGCAGTTCCGCCAGGGCGATGTCCGGACCTTCGACCTTTGACAGCGGGGGCAGGTCCTCGGTGGCGGCCACACCCTTCACGAGGGGGTACTCCGAGACCTCCTGCGCGAAGTACTCCTGGGCGGGGTCGCTGAGCATGTAGGTGACGAACGCGGTGGCCGGGTCGCTGGGCTGTAGTACCGCGAGACCGGCCACGTTGACCAGGTTTCCGATGTCGCCTGGCGCAAACTCCGCGTTGGCGCTGGCCATGTTCTCTGCCCCGAGTTCGGCGGCCTTCTCGTACCAGTAGTAGTGGTTCACCAGACCGACTTCGACCTGCCCCGCATTGACTGCATCCAGGATCGCGGTGTTGTTCTCAAAGCGCTGGACATCGTTGGCGACCATGGCCTCCAGCCATTGTTTCGTCTGCTCCTCACCAAGGGTCATCCGCATCGCCGTGACGAAGGACTGAAAGGACGCGTTGGTGGGCGCGATGCCCACAGCACCCTGCCAGGCAGGGTCCGTCAGTGCCTGCACGCTACTCGGCAAGGCCGAAGGCTGGACCTGATCGGTGTTGTACACCATGACCCGGGCGCGACCACTGGTTCCCACCCACTGGCCGTCCGCGCTGCGGAACTTCGCAGGGACAGCCTTGATCACGTCCTGCGGCAGGGGTGTCGTGCGGCCCTCATCCTGCATCACCTGCAGTGCGCCCGCGTCCTGGGAGAAGAAGACGTCTGCCGGGGTGTTCTCACCCTCCTCCAGTAACTGAGCCGCGAGTTCCGCGGTGTCGCCGTACCGAACCTCCACAGGGGTCCCCGCGGTGTCCTCGAACTGTTGGATCAGGGGTCCGACCAGCTCTTCAGAGCGCCCGGAGTAGACCACGAGTGCGTCTTCGCTGTTCAAGTCCTCTGTGTTCGCACCTGCGCAGGCGGATAAGGCCAGCGTCACGGTGGCAAGGCCCAGCAGCATGGGTCGTAGGCGCATCGGTTCTCCCTCGGAATTAGGCAAGCCTAACTTTACCTAAGGGCACTGCGCTGACCCGAGAGGGGTCAGACCGCGACGAGGCCCCCGACCCACACGGAGGCCGCGAGAACAGCGGAGCCAAACTCGATCAGGACCGACCATCCAGCTGACTTCATCGCCTGCAGCGTCGTCGGCCAAGCGTCCTGGAACGTGCGAAGGCGGGCGGCCTCGGCCAGGAACACTCCCAACACGAAGCCGAGAATCAGCCCGATCACAGGTACGACGAAGAACCCGACGATACCCACGAGGGCACCGACGAACAGTACCCAGTTCGGCACACCGGTCGCCTTGAGCTGTTTGCCGGGAATCAGGTACTTCAGCAACTGTCCCAGGGCGATGATGCCCACCGCCGCTATCGCCACAAGCCAGGCCGTAGTACCACCTGTGAGGAAGGCCCAGACCAGCACAGCACCCGCCACGAGCAGGGCGCCGGGCAGGATCGGGACGATGGTGCCGGCGATCCCCAGCAGGATGGCGAGGCCGACAAGGAGGTTGGTCATCAGAGATTGAGCTCCCGCAGGTCATCAAAGGACTTCAGCACTTGGTCAACCCCTTGCAGAGATTTGTTCGGATCCAGTTCCGCCGAGCCCTCACCCACCGTGCGCAAACCGCTGATCCCGCTGGCCAGTATCGCTTTCGCCTTCTCGTTCTCGATCTCAGCCAGGCGAGGTTCCAGGTCGTCGGCTACCTCTTGCAGGTGGTTGCCCATGGCCTTCATCTTGCCAAACTGCAGTCTTGTCGCCATCTCCTGCAGTTGTGCCATCTCTGCGGCGGCGTTGCCCAGGTCGTCCTGGAGCGCCCAGATGCGCTGCTCGTCGGTGACCTCCGGGGCGAACGTCGGCGCGGCGTACGTGGCGTAACTCTGCGCGGGCGACGCAGTGACGTAACCGAATGCGAAAAAGCCTCCGAGCACCAGCACAGCCACGCTCGAAAGCAGCACCACAATCAGCCGCCGGCTCATTGCGTCAGGTTACAACCAGATACCACTGAAGAGAATTGCAGCGATGATGATCGCCCAGCCAACGGCCACGAGAACGTCGAGGTTGCCGCGCACCAGGCTTCGCGCCACGGGGAGGCCGTTTGCCGCGGCCATGCGGTTCACGCCGACCAGCGTCGCTAAGCACCCGGCTGCACAGACGGTGCAGAAGGGGCACAGTGACCCGATCACGAAGGCCACCTGAACCATGTACCACGTGAGGAAGGCCGCGAAGAAGACTGTGAGACCGAGCAGACCGGTGGTCATCCCGCGTGTGAGGCGCCCGCCGGTGCCATCGACCAGGCCCGCCGTGGCCAGGATCGCAAACATGATGACCCCGAGCAGGGCGTTCGGTGGACCGAGCACGCTGGACTGCGAAGCGAGCAGCACGGGCGTGCAACCGACCGTGGAACTGATGTCACAGAAGGAGCCGGCAGCAGGATCCTTCAGCAGGGCGATCTTGTCCACGATCGTGATGGAACCGGAGATGATGCCGATGCCGCTTGCCGCGGCGACGAGCCAGCCCCATGAGTGGCGTGTGGGCGTCATTTCCTGAGCGGTCACAGAGCGGTCGAGTAGCGTCACACCGATCTATCGGCACGTGCGCAGAAATTCCTGAGTCGCTGCCTATACGACCGGCCTTCGGACTCCGTGCCGGGCGAACTCCTCGATGAAGGTGGCCTGAGCCACCACAGCCCGCTGCAGTTCGGCCAGGTCCACGCTCTCGTTGGGAGCGTGGATGCGCGCCAACGGATCCTGGGCACCGAACAAGAGGATCTCGGCATCCGGCACCGCCTCCCGCAGCGCATCGATCAGGGGGATCGATCCGCCCGCCCCGATCTCTTGCGGTGGTTTGCCGTACGCCTCCTCCATCGCCACCCGAGCCGCCGCATAAGCCGGACCATCGGTAGCGACTCGCACCCCTTGCCCGACTGCCTCGGCGGTGACGCTGACCTGTACACCCCAGGGCGCATGCCGGCGCAGGTGGTCCATCAGCGCCTCGCGGGCCGCCACGGCATCCCGGCCCGGCGGCACCCGCAGGGACACTCGCGCGCGGGCATGCGGGATCACCGCGTTGATCGCACCGTCGACCTGCGGGGCATCCAGGCCCGTGACATTCACCACCGGCTCGGAGAACAAGCGGCTGGCAACGGTGCCCTGACCGACCAGCGGCTGATCCGGCAACACCCCCGCGAGGTCGCGGAACACCTGCTCGTCGTATTGCGCCCCGTCCCACTCGAAGCCCGCAATGCCCTCGATCGTGGTCTGGCCGGTCCGCGGATCGCGCAGCGTCGCGAGCAGCATGATGAGACTCATCAGCGCATCCGGGGCCGGGCCGCCGAACATTCCGGAGTGCACAGAGCCTTCTAACGTGCGGCACTCCACAGTCACCGCAGCCATCCCTCGCAAGGCGGTCGTGAACGTGGGTTCGCCCAGCTGCGCGTTGCCCACGTCGGCCACGACGATGGCGTCGGCGGCGAACACCTCCGGATGAGTGCGCGGATAGTCCACGAAAGGCCCGCCCCACTCCTCCTCACCCTCCACGACGACCCGCACGGTGCACGGGGGTTGGCCGTCGAAGGCGCGCATGACCGCGGCGTGGATCACCACCCCGGACTTGTCGTCCGCCGCGCCCCGGCCATACAGCCGTCCGCCCCGTTCCTGCGGTTCGAAAGCAGGGGATTGCCAAAGGTCGGGGTCACCGCCGGGTTGCACGTCGTAATGGGCGTACAGCAGCACGGTGGGACTGCCCGGCGGCCCGGGACTCTCGGCTATGACCGCCGGCGCCCCGCCGTCGATCTCGACGCGCCGCACGGACGCGTAGCCGGCAGCCTCGAAAAGCCCGACCACCGCCGCACAGGCCCGATCGATCTCCGCCTCGGGGAAGCCTGGGAAGGCGCAGCCCGGGATTC
Organism: Actinomycetes bacterium; assembly: GCA_029779995.1. The sequence goes on along the minus strand of JAKOZM010000085.1, from coordinate 12,612 downwards.
GTACCAACTCTTCGAGCTCGGCGCGGATGCGGGGCATGTCTGCGGCAATGCGCTCGGCGAGGTTCATGGGACCAGTCTCCCCCAGCGCGGCCAGTGACTACTCGGTGAGCCAGGGCGCGGGCTGCCGGGTCAGGAACGCTGTCATCGCGGTTGGAGGTGCCCGGAGGCCTACCTGCCCAGAGGTTTGTCAGTCACACGCACGCTACGTACGCCCCACTGACAAGCTCGACCGCTGGAGGGTCCCCGGCAACCACCGGACAAGGGGTTTTGTCAGTACCACGCACCTTTCGTACGCCCCACTGACAAGCTCGACCGCTGAAGGGTCCCCGACGAGAGGTTGTCAGTACCACGCACCTTTCGTACGCCCTACTGACAAGTTCAGCCGCTGGAGGGTCCCTTGCAACCACCGGACAAGGGGTTCTGTCAGTACCACGCACCTTTCGTACGCCCCACTGACAAGCTCGACCGCTGAAGGGTCCCCGACAGCCACCGGACGAGGGGTTTTGTCAGTACCACGCACCTTTCGTACGCCCCACTGACAAGTTCGACCGCTGAAGGCTCCCCGACAGCCACCGGACAAGCGGTTTTGTCAGTACCACGCACCCTACCTACGCCCCACTGACAAGTTCAGCCGCTCGAGGTGCCCACCGGCCATGTCTGCGGCAATGCGCTCGGCAAGGGTCAAGGGCACAGTCAGCGCGGCCGCTGACTACTCAGTGAGCCAAGGTGCGGGCTGCCGGGTCAGAAAAGCCGTCATCCCCGCCTTCGCCTCTTCGCTGTTGAACAAGTGGGCGCTGGCCTCCGCAGTCCAGCTGAACGCCTGGGTGCGCTCCATCCCGGGCACCTTGCGTAAGAGGTCTTTCGTCGCCCGCAACGCCAGAGGTCCCCCCTTGCGCAGGGCGTCGACATACCCGTCAACAACACCGTCGAGCTCGGCCCGGGGCACCGCCTTGTTGATCAGGCCGGCGCTGGCCGCACGTTCGGCGGACACCCGCTCACCCAGCAGCAACAACTCGATGCCGTCCCGGCGGTGCATCTTGTCCAGGCACACCACGCTCACGACGGCCGGCGCCACCCCCACCCGCACCTCGGAGAAGGCGAAGTGCACGTCATCTGCCGCCACGGCGAGGTCACAAGCGGCCACCAGGCCGTTGCCCCCGCCGGCGACGTGGCCCTGCACCCGCGCGATGGTGGGTTTCGGGTGGTCCAGGATCTCCTCGAGAACGGCCACCAGTGCCAGCGGTCCCGCCGCTGTGAAGGATCCTGAGTCTGCGGCCGCGGCTCCTTTGAGGTCGGCACCCGCGCAGAACGCGCGCCCTTCGGCGGTCAGCACCACGACCCGCACCGCGGCGTCCTCGGCTGCCTGCTGCAGGCCGTCGGACAACGCCGCCATCGTGTCGGCGTTCAGAACGTTACGGGCGTCGGGGTTGTCAAGGGTCAGCGTCGCGACACCGTCGGTGACCTCGTACCTCATTTGCGACCCATCCCTTCCAGCATCGCGATGACCCGCAGCATGACCTCATCGGCGCCGCCACCGATGGACGTTAGGCGAGCGTCCCGGTAGTAGCGGGCCACCCACATCTCTTCGGCGTATCCCATGCCGCCATGGAACTGCACGCAGGTGTCGGCGACCTCGCGCTGCAGCCGGCCCGCCTTGAGTTTGGCCACCGTGGCCATCCGGATCACGTCCCCGCCCTCCAGCACTGTCTGCGCGCAGGAGTGGCAGAACGCCTGCAGCAGATCGACCTCGGCGTACAACTCGGCGAGCTTGTACTGCAGGTACTGGTTGGCCAGCAGCGGTTTGCCGAAGGCGTCGCGCTGCCGCAGGTACTCCTTGGTCTTGTCCAGCGCCTTGCGCATGCTCGCCACAGCCATGTAGGCGCCGATCAGGCGCTCGTCCTGGAACTGCGCCATCTGCTGCTGGAACCCGCGGCCCACCTCACCGAGGGTGTTGGAAACCGGTACCCGCACAGCATCAAGCACGAGCTCGGCGGTGTCGGAGCTGCGGTTGCCCATCTTCTCGATCTTGCGCCCGACACTGAATCCGGGGGCCTGCGTGGGCACGATGATCTGGCTCATCCCGCCGTAGCCGCCCTCGTCGGAGGTGCGGGCGAGCAGGCACAGCCAGTCGGCCTGAGTGCCGTTGGTGATCCACATCTTGCGCCCCGTGATGACCCAGTCGTCGCCGTCACGCACCGCCTTGGTGCGGATGCCGGCGACATCGGACCCGGCATCGGGTTCGGACACGGCGATGCTGGCCACCATCTCGCCGCGCATCGCGGGTTCCAGGAACTGCTTCTTCTGCTCATGGGTGCCGAACTTCGCCAGGCTCGGAGTCGCCATCCCCACCTGCACCGCGATCCCCAACGGGACACCGGCACAGTTGATCCGGCCGAGTTCCTCGCCGAAGACCAGCGTGTAGGAGTGATCGGCGCCCTGGCCGCCGTACTGCGGGTCGTACTCCAGACCCAAAGCACCGATGGCCGCGAACTGTGAGAAGACCTGGTGGGCGGGGAAGATCCCAGCCGCCTCCCACTGCTCCACGTGCGGGTTGATGTCGTTGTCGACCACCTGCCGGACGGCCTTGCGGAACTGCTCGTGTTCTTCGGTGAACCTCATGAACTTGACGCTAGTGTCAAGTTTGTGGGTGGTCAAGCCGATCCTGGCCAGTCGGCCTCCACATCTGGTTGACGCAGCGGCTCAGTCAGTCGTTCTCAACCAGCGACACGCCCCTTTCGTGTCCGAAAAGGCCTTTATGCACCGCGTGGCATATCCAACATTGGTTGATCATGGTCGAGCGCCAACCAGATATGTGGACACCCGCAGGCGGTCAGGCCGCGGCGGCCAGGCCCAGCGCATTGAGCCAGAGCCGAGTCAGGGTGCGGTTGATGTCATCGCTGAGCGGCTCGTGCCAGTACCGCGAGAACCCCTCAACCATCGCGCACAACGCCGTTGCGGTGACATCGGCAGGTAACTGCTGGTCTACGCGACCGTCGTCCTGCAGCCGGCGCAGTGCGGCACTCACCCGCCGGTGGTACCTGCGCCGGAACTCGTCGAGCCGTTTCCCCAGATCCGGGTCGGTCACCGCCGCCTGCTCCACCACCTGCAGCAACCGGGCGTTCTGGCGGTAGGCACTCAGATAGCGACGGTTGGCCTCCTCGATGCGCGCCATCGGATCCCTCGAGCTGGTCCGCAGGTCGTCCTGCAACTCCACCAGCAACTCGTCGATGACCCCACCCAGGATCGCCTCCTTGGAGCCGAAGTAGGTGTAGACCGTGCCATGACTGACGCCGGCAGCGTCAGCGATGTCGTTCATCCGGCACTCCGCAAAACCCCGTTGTTCGAAGGCCTCCCGAGCAGCGCTCAGCAACGCCGTGCGCGTGCGTCGGCCGCGTTCGGTGCGCGGGTTCACCGACTCGATCGCTTCACAACAAATCCTCTGGAACGTCCACCCACACAGCACGCAACTGCTCGGCCAGACCCTTGGCCTGCGGGTCGCTGCGGGTCGTCTCGGACACCCCCCGGCCGAGCAAGCCTTTGATCACCACGTTGATGGCCCGCAGCGAAGGGAAGTAGTGCACCTCGACTGGCAGCGTGGCCGCCTCCGGCAGCATCTCGGCAAGCCGCTCACGGGTGAGGAACTCGCACAGCCAGGCGTAGCGGGAATCGGCGAGGTCCAGCGCCTCGGTATCCACATCCAGATCCACATCCTGGGTCCACACCTGTTCGGTGTCGTGCTCGGCGTCCACCTCTGGAGCGCTGAGTGCGTCGACCTCCATCCAGGCCAGCGCGACCGCCATGTCCTCCGCCGGGTGTCGAACCCAGAAGCCCACGTTGGCATTGCCTCCCTTGTCCCCCGAACGCGCACCCACGAACGTCCCCAGCCGACGGCGATGGAACGGGCCGTTGATGATGACATCGGTCGGCACGGCCTTCACACCAGCGATGGGGGCGGCCGGCACCGCGAGCCCCGACGCCACGACGGCGACCTCTTCACCGTCAACCGCCACGGTGAGCGGCACCTCCCTTGCCGGGACGGTCGTCGGCCAGTACACCCCGTAGGGTGCCCCCTCCGACGGCGGTGCTGTCGGGAACATCCCTGGATACGTCGCCAACGCGGACTCCACGGCCGGCCGGGTGAACGCCTTGCCAACCTTCTTCGGGTCGTCGTCCTTCACAGTGATCGTCAGCCGGCCCTGCGCGGCCGAGACATCGCGGGGATCGTCGCTGGCCGGTGGAATGTAGGACACGCTCATCTCGCGCACACCGAGCCGACTGCGCTGGCCCAACTCCATGGGGCTGAGCACCTTCGCCTCGGCCAGGCCCACCCCGCAGATCGTGCGGATCGCGATGTCGGCCTTCTCTGCGGTCTCTGCCCCGGTGAGCACCAAGGTCATGGAATTGCGGAAGCCGCCGAGGTAGTTGATGCCCACCTTGAGTGTCTCGGGTGCGCTCTCGCCGCGGATCTTGGACAGCCGCACGCGGTCCTTGCCCACCTGGTCGATATCGATGGTGTCGAACCGAGCCGTCACATCGGGGTTCAGGTAGTGCTCATCGCCGACTTCGTACAGCAACTGCGCGGTCACGGTGCCCGGTGAGACCAGGCCGCCGGTGCCGGGATGTTTGGTGATGACACAGGTGCCGTCAGCGGCGATCTCGGCGATCGGGAAGCCCACGTGCTCCAGACCCGGAACCTCCCGGAAGAAGGGATAGTTGCCACCGCAGGCCTGGGCCCCGCATTCGATGACATGCCCGGCAACCAGCGCACCGGCGGCGGCGTCCAGATCGGCGGGGGAGTCCAAGTTCCAGCCATGCCACCAGGCCGCCGGTCCGATGACCACCGCGGCGTCGGTTACCCGGCCCGTGACCACGACGTCCGCGCCAGCATTCAACGCCGCGACGATGCCGCGCGCGCCGACGTAGGCGTTGGCGCTCAGCGGGTGCGACTGGAAGGTCTCGTCAGTGTCGAGGTTGTCCCACGGGCCCAGTTCAGCGAAGCGCGGCAGCAGATCGTCGCCGATAACGGTCGCCACCTTCGCGCCCGTCCCGAGGTCCCGGATCGCCTGCGCGAGCGCCTGCGGGTCCAGGCCGCCGGCGTTCGACACGACCTTGATGCCGCGGTCCAGACATGTGGGGAGCACGACCTCCATCTGCTGCAAGAAGGTGCGCGCGTAGCCGGTGCCGTGCTTCATCTTCTGCCGCGCCAGCAGCAGCATGGTCAGCTCGGCCAGCCAGTCTCCGGTCAACACGTCGATGGGGCCACCCTCGACCATCTCCTGGGCGGCGGCCAGCCGGTCCCCGAAGAACCCCGAGCAGTTGGCGATACGGACTGGGCGTTTCACGAGGACTCCTCCAGGGTGACCACCACATGGTGGGCGTCGACGGCTTGCCCGGCCCGCACGTGCACCGCTGCGACCACACCGTCGGTGTCCGCAGTGATCGTGTGCTCCATTTTCATCGCCTCCAGGACGACCAGGATCTGACCGGCAGTCACAGTGTCTCCCGGGGCCACCCGCACATCGGTGACGGTCCCCGGAACCGGCGTGGTGGGACCTCCCGCATCCGACTGATGGGCACTCTCGTCGAAGCGCGGCAGCAGCTCATAGGACAGCGTGCGCCCGCCGACGCGCACCGTACCCGATCCGACCTCGACCGCTGTGAAGATGCCGTCGATCTCCACACCATGGTCCAGGCGGACCAGCCCGATATCGGTGCCTTCGCCCAGCAGGGGGTCTCCGGTCACCGTCTGCACATGCAGACCTTCCCGAGACCGGGTCCAGCGCAGGGTGATCGGCTGCCCCGCCACCCGAAGGCTGCGCCACTCAGGAACCGCGGGGACATTGCGCCAGCCCGCCGGGGCGACGGGGGAGTCATGGTCAAGGCTGCGCAGCACGGCCAGCGCGTGCCGGGTCGTGTCGGATGGCGGTTGCAGTGTCTGCGGGTGTGTGTCCAAGTAGTCGGTGGTGGTCAAGCCGCGCAGGAAGTCCGGTTCGGTGAGTACCGCGGCCAGACTTTCCTTGTTCGTGATCACGCCCTCGATCCCGGCGCCCCGCAAGTATTCGGCCAAGCAGCGGGCCGTCGTCTCACGCGTGGGCCCGTGCGCGATCACTTTGGCCAGCATCGGGTCGTAGCTCGCGGTCACCGTGTCACCGGCCACAAACCCGGTGTCCACGCGGATACCGGCGGCCGGGCGCAGGTCGAACTCCCGCAGCGTCCCGGTGTTGGGCAGGTACCCGTTGGCGGGGTCCTCGGCGTACAGCCGCACCTCTATCGCGTGACCGTTGCGCACGATCTCGTCCTGGCTGACGGGCAGGATCTCACCCAATGCAACCCTGATCTGCCACTCGACGAGGTCCACGCCGGTGATCGCCTCAGTGACCGGGTGTTCCACCTGCAACCGGGTGTTCATCTCCAAGAAGAAGAACTCGTCACCGGCGACCATGAACTCCACCGTCCCGGCACCCACGTAGCCGATCTCTCGGGCCAAGCTCACGGCGGCAGAGGTCATCTGGTCGCGCAGATCTGACGTGATGCCTGGACTCGGGCTCTCCTCCACGACTTTCTGGTGGCGGCGCTGAATGCTGCACTCGCGCTCAAACAAGTGCACAACGTTGCCGTGGGTGTCACCGAACACCTGCACCTCGACGTGCCGGGCATGCTCGAGATACCGCTCGATGAAAACCGTGTCGTCGCCGAAAGCACTGGCCGCCTCCCGTTTCGCGGCGGCGACGGCCTCCTCGAGGTCGGCGGGGTCATCGACTCGCCGCATGCCCTTTCCGCCGCCTCCGGCGGACGCCTTGACCAGCACAGGGAAGCGATCGGTGCCCGATGTGAGCAGCGGTACGCCGGCCTTTTCGGCCAGCGTCTTCGCCTCCACCTTCAGGGCCATCGCCCGGATGCTGGCCGGCGTCGGACCGATCCACAGCAGGCCCGCATCGGTGACGGCCGACGCGAAGTCGGGGTTCTCGCTGAGGAAGCCGTAACCGGGATGAATCGCGTGCGCACCCACCCGGTGTGCGGCGGCGATGAGTTCCGGGCCGTCGAGGTAACTGCCGATCGCGACCGCGACGTCCGCGCTACGCGTATGCAGAGCGCCAGCGTCGGCAGCAGTGAACACGGCGGCGGACGTGTGCCCGAGGGCGCGTGCGGTCCGGAACACCCGGCAGGCAATCTCTCCACGATTGGCGACGAGGATCTTCACAAACTTGACGCTAGTGTCAACTTTGTGAAGGGTCAAGTGGCGCAGGCTGCAAGGCCCGCATCAAGTGCGCGGCAATGCCGATGCCGGCGAAGGCAACCAACAGCATGGTCGCGACGGCAGTGAGTGCCTCCCCGGTCTGGCCGTACAGACCCGGCCAGTACGACAGAGCGAGGCCGTCAAAGGTCAAGGCGCCTGTCATACCGCCAACCACGGTTGACGTCGGGTCAACGCCGCGGCCATGCGCGACCCACTGCAGCATCCAGACCGTCGGCGGGGCCGCGACGACCGCGATGAGAAGAAGGACCGCGTAGCCGGCCGGATCGGTGAACATCGCCGAAGGAATGAGGCTGATGATCACTGCGAATACAACGGCGACAACCACGCCGACGCCATAACCCCAAGCGAATCCCGACTTCATGACCAACCTCCAGATTGTAGTTGCCACTACATTAATGCCAAATTGAAGTTGTCGCTACGCTTTGCCGCGTGGGATACCTGCACAAGCGCGAAGACATGCTTGCGGCAGCGGTCGCCCTGGCGCGCGCCGAGGGCCTCGGTGCGCTGAGTTTCGGGCGCGTCGCGCGGATTGTGGGAACCAACGACCGCACAGTCGTGTACTACTTCCCGAGCAAGTCGGACCTCATGGGTGCGGTTCTGGACGATCTTGGGCGGGAGTTGCAGGACCTGCTGGTAACGGCTTTCGGTGACCGTCCGCTTCCCGCACACGACCTCCTGCAGCGTTCGTGGCCAGTGCTGGCTCAACCTCAGGCAGACCCATTGATCGCGATCTTCTTCGAGATCATCGGTCAGGCCGCTGTCCATCGGTCGCCCTTCGATGAGTTGGCCCCTGTCCTACTCGATCAATGGCTGACGTGGCTGGAGCCGCGCGTTGACGTCGCGGATCCGGACCAGCGCCGGGATCAGGCGATGGCACTCTTGGCGCAATTGGACGGGCTTCTCCTCGTGCGGATCGTCGCCGGGCCAGCAGCCGCGGACCAGGCCGCACGAGCATTCGGGATCATACCGGCGCAGGCCGCAATGTGATGCTTCTCAACTGCCCTACCGCAATCCGCCACCACTGCGTACGGTGGTCCAGTGAGCACCGCTGTCCCCGTCCCCCGCATGCGCGGGGTCCTGCACACCTGGGCCGCACCGGTCGCCGCCGTCATCGGAGTCGTCGCACTGGTACTGGCCAACGAGGCGCGGGCCCGCGTCGGAAGCGGGGTCTGGGCCGTTACGCTCACGGCGCTGTTCGCCGTCAGCGCCACGTATCACCGGGGCAGGTGGCGTCCAGCGGTCAAAGCCTGGTGGCAACGCGTGGATCACTCCATGATCTTCGTCTTCATCGCCGGTAGCTACACGCCGATCGCACTACTGGTCCTGGAGGGGTCGAAGTCCTGGATCGTGCTCGCCGCGGTCTGGGGCGGTGCACTGGCCGGCGTCGTCACCCGCCTCACCTGGCATACGGCCCCGCGCTGGTTGTTCGTTCCGCTGTACATCACCCTCGGCTGGGTGGCCCTGACCGTTCTCCCGGACCTCGCCAGCTCGGCGCCGATGTACGCCAATGTCCTGCTCGTCGTCGGCGGGGTGCTCTATACGGTGGGTGCGATCGTGTTCGCAACGCGTACGCCTGACCCCTATCCCAACACCTTTGGCTACCACGAGGTCTTCCACGCCTTGACGATCGTGGCGGCCCTGTGCCACGCGGTGGCCATCTACGTCATCGTCATCTAGCAGCCAACATCTCGCGGGCGAGGTAGCGACCTATGTGGAAACAGGGCTAACGTCGCCACGTGGAACGCATCCTCGACACCCCTGACTTTCACCGCACCCTGGCACGGCTCTCTGAAGAGACCGGCCGCCCCGTCTCGAAGCTCAGCGAGGAGGCATACGGGTGCCTCAAGGAGATGGCTGCCATCCCAGGCGGGAAGACCGTCGACGCCTGGGACAAGTTCTCACGCTGGATGGCCCGCGCCTACAAGGTCGATTACATCCCCAGCGAGGTCGCCGCGCTGCGCGACCTCAACACGACCAGTGGCCTCATCTTCCTGCCCAACCACCGTTCGTACCTCGACCCGCTCGTCCTGCGATACGCGCTGGACCAGTACGGGTTCCCACCGAACAACACCCTCGGCGGGTCGAACCTGGCGCTGTGGCCGATGTCGGAGATCGGCAGGCGCAACGGCATCGTCTTCATCCGCCGGGAATTCCGCGAAGACCACGTGTACCGGGCCGTCCTCAAGGCGTACCTGTCCTACCTGATGCAGAAGAAACACAACCTCGAGTGGTACATCGAGGGCGGCCGCACCCGCACCGGCAAACTGCGCCCGCCGCGGTACGGGATCCTCAGTTACGTCATCGACGCCTTCGCCGAGCACCCCGAGAACGATGTCCACATCATCCCCACCTCCGTGATCTACGACCAACAGCACGAGGTCAGCGCGATCAGCGCCGAGGAGGCCGGTGGCACCAAGAAGGCCGAGTCGCTGTCCTGGCTGTACAACTTCGCCCGCTCCCAGTCCCGCCGCCTGGGGCAGGCATACCTGCGGTTCGGGGAGCCGTTGAGCTTGGGGGATGCCCTGAAACTGACCGAGGACGCCGAGGGCCATCTGCGACCGCGGCTGGCCGTCCCGAAGGTCGCTTTCGAGACAGCCAACCGCATCAATGCCGTCACCCCGGTCACGCCGAGTTCGATGCTCACCTTCGCCGTGCTGGACAACGGCGACCGTGCGATCACGGTTGAGGAGGGCAGGGCGATCCTGGCGCCGCTGCTGGACTACATCCGAGCGCGCAATCTGCCCATGACCCAGAACGTGAACCTCGAGGACCAGGGACCCCTGCGCGACACCCTGCGCAATCTGGTGCAGGAGGGGGTCGTCACACAGTTCGACGGCCCGACCGAGCGGGTCTTCTACGTGAGTCTGGATCACCAGCACGAGGCGGCCTTCTACCGCAACACAGTGATCCACTTCTTCATCAACCGGGCGATCGCTGAACTGGCGATCCTGCAAGCGGCTGAGGACAACGCGCCCGATGTGAAGACGGCCGCCTGGGAGTACGCGCTGCGGCTCAAGGACATCTTGAAGTTCGACTTCTTCTTCCCATCGACCAAAGAATTCGGTGCTCAGATGGCCGCCGAATACAACTTGATGTGGCCCGGCTGGGAGCAACAGAGCTTCACCCCGAAGCAGGTCCTGGAGGATGCGATCAAGCTCAAGCTGGTCCTCGCCCATCGGGTGATCGGCCCGTTCCTGGAGGCCTACAGCGTCTTCGCCGACGAGCTGGCCAAAGCTGGCGACGCCCCCGTGGAGCAGAAGACGATCGTCGCGACCTCCTTGGCGCTGGCCAAGCAGCGCTGGCTGCAGCGGACATTGCACACCCCGGAGTCCATCTCCAAGGACTACTTCGTCAACGTGTTCCAGTACGCGAAGAACCAGAAGCTCATCGAGGCCGGCCCGGATCTGAGCGCCCGTCGCCGAACCTTCGCGGAGGAGCTGCGCACCGCGGTGCGCAGAGTGGATGACCTGCGGGTGATTGCCGGGGCCATGGGCCAGCCAGTGCTCATCGAACGCGCCCAGCGAGGAGACAACCGTGGCTGACATCGAGTGGTTGCTGGAGCAGGTCGACAGCTCGGAGGAGGGCCCGCACATTGGGGCCTTCTTCGACTTCGACGGCACCCTGATCGACGGTTACTCGGCCGCCGCCTTCTTCAAGTACCGGCTGCGGCGCGGGGACATCAGCGTCAATGAGGTCGTCACCAGCGTCCGCGAGGCGGTCAACATCGAGCGGCGCGGCCACGACGTCTCCGAGATGATGCGGATCGGGGTCCAGGCCCAGGCCGGCAAGGAGGCCGACGAGCTGGACTCCTGGGCCCGCAACATCTTCGCGCGCAAGATCGCCGGCATGATCTACCCGGACTCCCGACTGCTCATCGAGGCCCACCTTCGCAAGGGGCACAGCGTCGCCATCGCATCCTCGGCCACCCGCGCACAGGTGCAGGCGACCGCCGAGGACCTGGGCGTGGAGGACATCATCTGCACCGAGATCGAGGTGGACGATGGCCGTATCACCGGCCGCCTGGCTGGACCCATTCGCTGGGGTCAGGCGAAGGCCGACGGCGTCGTGGAGTACGCCGATGAGCATGAGATCGATCTGAACCTGTCCTTCGCCTATTCCAACGGGCCCGAGGACCTGCCGCTGTTGGAATCGGTGGGCCACCCCGTCGCCCTCAACCCCGACGATGAGTTGCGCTTCATCGCCAAAGAGCGCGGCTGGCCGGCGTCGCGGTTCAAGGCTCCCCCGAGCACGTCACTGCTGGACGTCGGTCGCAGTGCCGCGGCCATGGGCCTGTTTGTCGGTTCCGTGGCCGCGGCCACCGGGCTGGCCGTCCTGAACCGCAGCCGTTCGCTGGGTGCCAACCTGGCGGCGAGCGCAGGTTCGGAGCTAGCGCTGGCCGCGGCGGGGGTCAGCCTGAACATCGTGGGGGAGGAGAACGTCTGGGAGACGCGCCCAGCTGTCTTCCTGTTCAACCACCAGAGCCAGCTCGACGTCTTCGTCCTCGCCGCGCTGCTGCGCAAGGACTTCACCGGAGTCGCCAAGAAGTCCCTGGAGAAGGACCCCTTCTTCGGCCCGATCGGGTACCTGGCCGACGTGGCCTACATCGACCGGTCCAACACCGAGGCGGCCCGCAAGGGTCTGGAACCGGCGGTGGAGGCGCTGAAGAACGGCCGGTCGATCGCGATCGCGCCCGAGGGCACCCGTTCCCCGACGCCGCGGTTGCTGCCCTTCAAGAAGGGCCCGTTCCACATCGCCATGCAGGCGGGTGTCCCGGTCGTGCCGATCGTCATGCGCAACTGCGGGGAGATCATGGCGGCGCATTCCATGGTCATCCACGCGGGCACCGTGGATGTGGCCGTGCTCCCCCCCGTGCCCACCGACGACTGGACCAAGGAGAACCTCGACGAGCGCATCACCGAGGTGCGCCAGATGTACCTCGACACGTTGGAGGACTGGCCCAGCGACCGCTGAGGTCGAGCGGGCAGACGTGCTACGCCCGTGCCGGTGAGTGTGGGCTTTGACGTTCGCGACGCCGCTGGTCGATCTCCGCGCGGTGCTCATCGCCCGGGTGTGGGTTATCCGTCCGTCCACAGTTCTTGTTGGGCGGCTTGTTTTGTCGTACCTCTGTTCTATGGTTGGGGTATGGATAGTTCGATGGTTGCGGCGTGGGAGGCGATGCTGCCCGACGGTGACCCGCTCGAGGTCGCGAAAGCCGCGGAGGCGATGATCGGGTTCTTCCACGCCCGGCAACTGGTGGCCTTCCATCAGGTGTACCAAGAGAGTGAGGCTGGTGCCGACCCCGACGGGGTGGTCGTGGACCCGTGCCCGCCGGAGATCGCCTGCGCGATGCTCTG
>JAKOZM010000018.1 GCA_029779995.1 Actinomycetes bacterium | reverse complement strand
TGATCGGCGGCGAAGTCGAAGTCAAGGGATCCTCCCGCCTCCTGAAGAAGCTCGAGGGGGTCGGGCGCGGGGCGGACAACCTCGACGATGTGTGGCCCGACGTGGGCGAGTTGTTCGCGCGCCGGCAGAAGGACCTGTTCGCTAAGGGTGGCCGCCCGAAGTGGAAGCCGCTGTCGCCGCGCTACATCGTGGCACGCCGCGGGGAGGGTCTGGGCGGGCGGACGTTGGTGCGCACGGGGCTGTTGAAACGGTCCGTCACCGATGCGCGGCCCGCGAAGGCCGGCGCGAAGTATGCGGTGTTCGGGCCTGCCGGGCGCACCGCCCCGCACTGGGTGCTGCACAAGCACGGCACCAAGCGGATGCCGAAACGTGACCCGCTGCCCGCCTTCACGAAGGGTGAACGCGCCCAGGTCCGTGACCTGATCGCGAAGCACATCGTGAAACCGTGGGAGTCCTGATGCTCGGCCATGAGGGTGTGCGCAGGCTCACCGAGGCGCACCTGATCGAGCTGCTCCCGGGCTTCCTGTCGGAGGTCCGGGCGCAGGTCCCACCGGTCGACGTGGACAACGAGCCGGCCGTGTGGCCGCCCGACCCGCACGTGATGTGCGCCGACGAGTTCCCCGACCGGTCCGACAAGCTGCCGTCAGTGATCGTGACCAGCGCGGAACTGCTGGGCATGAAGGCCGAGGAGGGCGGCGCCTGCACCGAGTGGACGTGCACCTACCAGCTGGACCTCGGTGTGCTGGTGGTGTCCCCGCAGTCCGGGCAGCTCACCTTGGCCTCGATCGGGCGTGACCGGGTGCTGCTGGCCCTGCGCCACATCTGCCTGCGGCGCCCGGATGTCACCGGCACGGTGAGCATCGACGCCCGGCAGCTGACCGAGGAGACCGGCCCCGGCAAGCAGGACTCCGCCTCCCGGCCGCTGGCCGCGGGGCTGATCACCGTGCGGATCGTCGCGGTGGAAACCCTCGACGAGATCAGCTTCCCGATCTCCACCATCACCACCGATGTGACCGCTGTGGACGCGGCGCAGACTCTCCCCACCACCTCCTGAAAGGACGGCGCTCATGGGCGCACGCACCAGCTTCTCCATTGATGTTCTGGAGGCCTCCCAAACCTCCAGCGCCGTCCCGACCGGGCGTGCCATCGTCGTCGGAACCGCCGGGGAAGGCCCCGGCAACACCCCGACCCTGATCCGTGGCATGGCCGAGTACAGGGCTGTGTTCGGTCAGCGCGCAGGCGGCGCGGACATGCACGACGCGTTGCAGCAGGCGTTCGCCTGCGGCCTGGCCGAAGCGTGGGTCGTGCGCGGTGTGGGGTCCTCCGCGGCTTCCGCCTCGGGGGTGATCGACGACCTCACCGTGACCGCCCGCTATCCGGGCTCCGCCGCGAACGCGTGGGTCGCCACCCTGGCCCTGCCGTCCGGGCAGAAACCTGTGTTCACCCTGGCCGGGCCGGGGGTGTCCGAACGGTTCACCGCCGCGACCGGCGCGGAACTGTTCGCCGCGATCAACGCCAACAGCTCGAAGGTCCGGGTCACCGGCGCGGTGGGTGACGCCGGGACAGTGACCCTGTCAGGTGGCACCGCCTCCGACGGGTCCGTGACCGCAGCCGGGATGCTGGCCACCACATTGGGGCTCGGCTCCGGGATGTGTGTGCTGGCCCCGGGCCGGTCCACGTCGGCCACCTGGCAGGCGATCGCGGAACACTGCGACGCCACCGGCCGGATCGGTCTGCTGACCCTGCCCGCCGGGTCCACGAAGGACAGCGCGCTGACCGCCAACGGGACGGTCGCCGGGTATGCCGGGGCAGACAGGTGCACGATCCTGTGGCCCCGCCTGGTGCTGGACGACGGCACCGCCGCCGAACTGGCCGGGGTCGCTGCCGGGCGTCGCGCCGCGGCGCACTCCGCGTACGGCCCGCAGCGGTCCCTGATCACCGTCGGCTCCGGCGCGATCCCGATCGGTACCCCCGAGTACGAGATCCTCGACGCGGACTGGGCCGAACTCGACGCCGCCGGGGTGTCCGTGGCCCGGACCGTCGCCGGCCGCACCGCGTTCTACAGCTGGAAGCTTGTGCGCGGCCTGGGTGGCAACACCAACTTGGACGGGGTGCAGCACGCCGACACCGTCAACGCTGTCCAGGCCGCCTGCGACGCCCTGAACGAATCGTTCCGGGGGTCGAACATCGACGGCCGTGGCCTGGCCATCGCCCAGCTGGCAGGGGCGATCGAAGGGATGCTGGCTGTTCGGGCCGCCGCCGGTGCCCTGTACGCCAGAGTTGAAAACGGTGTTGTCGTCGACCCCGGCTACGTCGTGCAGGCGGGCCCGTCGGTCAACACCCCAGAGGACATCGCAGCCGGGAACATCACCATCAAGGTGGGCCTGCGGCTGTCACCGATCGCCGAGTTCACGTTCTTCTCGATCTCGGTGGCCGACGCGGCCACCGCCCTGGTGTAAGGAGCAGCAGCCGATGACGAACACGACACAGGACCGGATCCAGGTCAGCCTTGAGGATCCGCTTTCCCTGCTGAAAGGCCCGTGGGCGACGATGTCCGACGAGGGCAGCGAGTGGGAGATCAGCAGCGGCCGGGAGGAGTCCGGCGGCGCCGACATCCTCACCTCCGGGCGGCGTACCCGCGGGCAGATCACCCTGGCGCGCAAGTATGTCGCCGAGCGTGACGCCGCGGTTGAGGACAAGCTGCACGCCGGCGCCCTCGACGGGGTCGACATCACGTTGACCAAGGTTTTCTTGGATGGGGCGTACAATCCGATTCCGGGCGGGTGGTCATCCAAGGGTGGTCTGCGCCTGGCGGCGGTCACCCCACCGGAGATCGACGCGGACTCTGGTGAGCGGGCCATGCTGCAGATCGTGCTGGCGGCCCCGGCGTGAGCGACGACATCACCTTCGGGGTCGTCGATGTGGCAACCGACACCGCCACCGAGTTCACAGACGACTTCCAGTCAATCCTGCGGGCAGGGCTGCGCGAGCAGAAACGGCTCAACGAACGTATCGTGCGGCTGTCCCCGGAGCCGGACAAAGCGGCGTGGGAACTGGATCTGCGCGTCCCCACCTCACGCGAGTACATCACCAGCGAGGCTGGCAAACATGCGAAGAAGCGGGCCCAGATCTTCGACGTCGAAGAAGGCGAGGCCTACGCGGCGCTGATCCTGGCCCGCTACACCGTCGGGATCCTGCACGGCGGCGAGCACATGATCGACTGCCGCAAGGAACGCGCGTCTGCCTTCGCCGACCCCCGCCTGCTGAAGGATCTCGGCGCGCGGGACTCGGCCGAGGCCGTCCTCAAACTGTTCGAATCCCCATCGGTCGTGGACTCCCTGGCTGCACGATTCGTCAAGGAGGAGATCGAGACTGACGCTGAGGTGGAGACGATCGAGGACCCTTCGGTAAGGGGCTGAGCCGACTCCCCGCGATCAGGGAGGCTGAAGCACTCGCCGCCCTGTTCAGCGATTCGATCAGCCCCCTCGACATCCTCGCCTTGGACCAGATCCGCCTCGACATCCTGAGGGCCTGCGCGCAGGCCCGTGAACGCCGGCTGGACGCCCAGTCAACCAAACCCAGAACCCAGAAGGGTGGTGACCGGTGGCTGAGAAGATCGAGCTGCTGATCTCCGCCAAGAACCAGGCCGAGAGCGCCCTGCGCGATGCCCGCACGGACGTCAAGACGCTGGAGCGGCAGGTCCGTAAGGCCACCGACGCCCTCGAGCAGACCGGAGAGGGCCGTCGCGACGTCGAACGGCTCACAGACTCCCTGGCCAAAGCCCGGGTCGAGGCGAAACGCTGGGCGCTGGTCCAGAAGGACACCGCGCAGGAACTCGACAAGGCCACGAACGCGACGCAGCGCAACCGCCGCGAAACCGACCGGCTGAACAGGTCGCACGGGAAAGCCACCAGAGGCGGGTCGGCGTTCGCCGCCGGCTGGGGCAAGGTCACCGGTGTCGCCGCCGGTGTCACCGCTGCTATCGCCGGGCTGTCCGGAGCGTTCACGTTCCTGTCCTCCTCGGTGAACGAGGCGCGCTCGGCGCGCAAGGCAGCCGCGCAGACCGTCGCCGTGATGCGATCCATGGGCCGCACCGAAGCCCCGGCTGCCCTCGAAAAGATGATCAACCATTTGGAGAGCATCTCGGGTATCGATGGGGACAACATCCGCGAGATGACCAACGTCCTGCTGACCTTCGGCAACGTGCAAGGCAAGACCCTCACCCGGGCGAACAAACTCGCCCTGGATCTGTCCGTCGCGTTCGGCAAGGATCTGCAGTCCAGCGCTGTCATGGTCGGCAAGGCGTTGAACGACCCCGTGAAGGGGCTGACCGCCCTGTCGCGCATCGGGGTGTCCTTCACAGCCCAGCAGCAGGACCAGGTCAAAGCGATGGTTGCGGCCGGTGATGCCGCCGGCGCCCAGGCGCTCATCATGAAGGAGCTGGGCCGCCAGGTGGGCGGCTCGGCGAAGGCGCAGGCGGACGGCATCGCCAAGACGCAGGTCGCCTGGGGGAACCTCCAAGAGGCCGTCGGTGACGTGGTGATGAGTATCAGCACCGGTATGGGCATGGACATTCCGGGGGCCCTCAAAACAGCGACGAAGGCCATCGAACGGAACAAGTGGCTGATCGTGGGGGTCCTGCAGGCGATCGCCTCGGGGATCTTCAAGTGGATCTCTGTGTGGATGAAGTGGCAGTCCGTCGTGCTCAAGGGCTTGGGGTATCTCGCCGGTGCCGCGGCGACGACGCTGCAGATCCTGGCCAAGACGGGTCTGGTGTCGCAGACCACCGCGGATGCCGCGACCAGCCTCGCCGACGGGCTCGGCGGGGCATCCGAGCAGGCGAACAAAGCCAGCACCTGGTTCGACACCCTGTCGACCAAGACGAAGAACGCGTCTGAGCGGACACTGGCCCTGGACCGGGCGTTGAAGCAGATCGACGGCCGCAAGGTCCGGGCCAGCGTCGAAGTGACGTTGACATCAGCCTGGGATGCCGTCGACGCCGCGACGGACGCGGCCCAGAACCCTCCGGGCAGGAGAGGCCGCAAGAAGCAGGAGGGCGACACCGCGTCGCCGCGTACCCGCGGCGCCGGCATCGCGTTAGGCATGGCCCACGCCCGGCTGTCCGCCGGCCTGGCCGGCACCCAGACGGTCACCTCAGGTCTGCGCTTCGACAATCTCGGATCTCCCGGATCGGATCATGCCCGGGGCCGGGCCCTGGACGTGACCGGGCCCGGACTCAACGCCTACGCTAACCGGGTCAGGGCCGGCGGCGGTTATGCCGCGTTCCACGGGTCCGGCCCGGACCGCCATCTGCACGCCGTCCCCGGAGCGGGCACCGTCACCGAGACACATCACCACTACCAGGCCACGATCAACAACCCGGGCAGCAGCGTCGACGTGCGGGCGGTGTTCCGGGCGATGCAGGCCGAGGCCGCCGCCGACTCCCGCCGCCGCGGCAAGGGGTGGCCCCATGGCTAGTGTCACCGTGCTCATCAAGGGCACCGCCGAGGCCGCCGCCAGGGACGCCGGGGACCGGCGGATGCGCATGTTCACCCGCGAGGCGGGTCTGCTGCGCCTGCCCCTGATCCCCGTGGCCAGGTCCACCACCGACGTGCAGGACGTGTGGGAGGCTGTCGACCGGCCCGGCCGCGCCCCGCTGCTGATCCGCACCGGCAAGAACCTGGAGAAACTGTCGTTCGCCGCGGACCTGTACGACGCCGGCCGTCCGGTGGCGCCATACCAGCGGCTGCTGCGGCAGTTGTCGCGCTCCGAGGACCCGATCGTTGTCACCCTGTCCGCCGAACACATGGGCGCCTTCCGGATCACCGGGCTGGCGTTCACCGACACCGAAGAGAACGCGCCCGGCAAACCGACCCGTTCGACCGCGGACATCGAGCTGACCGAGGACTCCGACGCGTCACCGGTCGTCGGGCCGGTGCCGCGCGGCAAAGCCAAGAACATGGGCAGGACCACGTGAGCGTCAACCCGGAGCAGCCCCTCGAGCAGTGGTGGGGTGTGCTGTCCCCGAACGGGGCGCCGATCCCCGCCCCGCCCGCCGGGCTGTCCGAGCGCGACGCGACCAGCCCCGCCCGCCGGTCCCCGCGGGTCAGGCTGGCGCAGCGCATCGGGTCACGGCGGCCCGACCTGCTGCCACCGGTCAACGCCCTGGACGGCTGACATGTGGCTGGTCAACGGCGACCGGTTGGCGCTGCCCGACGACGTGCTGGGCGACATCACCGTCGCCTACGGGCTGGGGCAGGCCGGGGAGATGACGGTCGCGCTGACCGACACCAAAGGGCAGATGACCCGCTCCCAGCTGGGCCTGACCGGGACGTCGATCGTCACCGGCGACGGACGGTGGGAAGTCGGCGGTGTGAAGCAGACGAACCTCGGGCAGACGGCGATCGCCTGGGATGTGCGGGCGCGCTCGGAACTGGCACGCAGGCTGCGCAAGGCGAAAGCCGAGAAGGCCAAAGGTGTCCGCTCCACAGTCTGGGTGGCCAACCGGGCGAAGGCCGCCGGCGGCAAATGCTGGACCCAGCCGTCGCAGCGCAAGGCCACGGTCGACCCTGGCAGCGACGAAACCGTGATGGACATCATCGACGCGCTGGCATCGGATCTGGGCTGGTCCTGGACCGAGTGGGACGGAAATGTGCTGTTCATGGACCCGTGGTGGGCCTGGACCGAGCAGCCCGCCTACCTGCCCATGTGGGGCGTCACCTGGGCCGACCGTGCCGACACGGACGCCCTGGAGTTGGAGACCGACCTCGACGACGACGACACCGCAACGTTCGGCACCGGCGCCCTGAGCCTGCCCTACGCCTACGGCCGGCGGCTGCGCCC
>JAKOZM010000013.1 GCA_029779995.1 Actinomycetes bacterium | reverse complement strand
AGGCGGGGCGGCATACCGGCGATGACACCGGACCGGCCGACCAGGTGGGCCTCCGCGATGACGAGGGGCGCGATGAAGGCGAGCACCGGGTGGGCGAAGAGCACGAGTACCGCGGTCTGGAAGACGTGCAGCCCGCCGACGACCGCACCGTCGGTCGACCCCCACGTGGGTGACCAGAGGACCTTGGTGACGTAGGCCTCGTACAGGCCGAGGAGCGCGCCGGCGACGTAGAGCATCGGGAGGCTCGGGCGCGGGGCCGCGAGGACGGCGCGGGCCAGCAGCACGACATGCAGCCCGTAGAGCGGCAGGACGTAGAGCAGCCCGAACGGGTTGAAGAACAGCCACGGCGAGGAGGACGTGCCGTTCTCGATGAGCAGCCCACTGATCGCCGTGAGGACGACCCAGAAACCGAGGCGGTCGGCGCGAGTCATGTCCGGCTGCGGCGTCGGGGCTGTCGTGGCTGGTCGTGAGTTTCGGCGCGGTCAGCGGTAGTTGGTGAACTGCAGGGCGACCTCGATGTCGTCGTGGCCGCGCAGGAGGTTCATGACCGACTGCAGGTCGTCCTTGGACTTGCTCGACACCCGCAACTCGTCGCCCTGGATCTGCGCCTTGACCGTCTTGGGGCCCTCGTCGCGGATGAGCTTGGTGAGCTTCTTGGCGACCTCCTGGCTGATGCCCTCCTTGAGGCCCACGTCCAGGCGGTATTCCTTGCCTGACAGGCGCGGCGTCTTGTCGGCGCCGTCGAGGTGCTTGAGCGAGACCTTGCGCTTGATCAGCCAGGTCTGCAGGACGTCGAGGATCGCCTTGACCCGGTCCTCGGAGTTGGCCTTCATGACGATGCTCTCGCCGGACAACTCGATCGAGGCGCCGACGTTCTTGAAGTCGTAGCGGTTGGCGATCTCCTTGGCTGCTGTGTTGACGGCGTTGGCGATCTCCTGCTTGTCGTACTTGCTGACGACATCGAACGAGCTGTCGGCCATGGGTCGGTTCTCCTGGTGGTCGGGGCGCTGGCCGGGTGGGTTGGGGTCGGGCCGCGCCGGGTTGGTGGGTGGCTGGCACGCAAGTTTCGTATGCCGCCGGGCTGGCTGCTATCCTCGCATGCGCACCACGGCAGGTTGCCCGAGCGGCCAATGGGAGCGGACTGTAAATCCGTCGCGAAAGCTTCCAAGGTTCGAATCCTTGACCTGCCACCACGTGCAGCGAAGGCCTCTGACCAGCGCAAACGCCGGTCAGAGGCCTTCTTCGTGGGCGTCGGACGAGTCCGGCTGGCGATGGCCTTGGACGGCCGTGTGCGGGTGTCATTGGGGAAATAGTGGGGAAATCTGGGGGTTGTGCGCCAGCGTCGTGGACTCCCGGAGTGCGGCGTCGACGCGCTGACGTGCGGCTTCGTCCCGACCCACCACGCATGAGGCGTAGACCCGTAGCAAGACCTTGACGCTATGTCCGGCCCACTCCGCGACCGGGGTTGCCGGGACGCCCGCATTGAGCCAAAGGGACACGGCCGCGTGCCGGGGGTCGTACGGTCGTTTGGCCAGCACCGACGCATACGGGACCTCGTTGAAGACCTGGCTTCGAGCGCGGTCCCACACGCGGTAGACGATGCCCATGCTTTGTGCCGATGTGTAGGGGCTGCGACCGGGATTCCGGCTCGGCCGACGCGGTTGACGAAGAGTCGACCGCCGACGCCGGGAGGGTAGGCGGCGAGGTTCGCTTGAGGGCGTCGACGAGCTCCGGCAGACGACTTCCTAGCCCACTTCGACCGACCCGGTACATCCAACGGAGGCGATCAACGGCCGATTTGGAAAACCTACGTGGGTCCGCCCCCGGCTTCCGAAGCCTCGCGCACTACATCGACGGCTCCCTCCTCGTTGTCGGTGGATTCAGACCCCAACTACACCCTCAATTGGGATCAGCCGCATTGCCGATATCCACGCAAAGTCGGTCCAGGTGCGAACCCTTGTCGGTGGCAGGTCCTAGGCTGCTGACAGCAGACATCGTATGGTGTGGACTTGAGGAAGGTAATGCTGTTGTGGCTTCGACTCGTATGAAGGTCGCTGAGGTCATCCCGGCCGCCGGCCGAACCGTTCACTCCTTGCGGGACATCGGTTATGAGCTGCCTCAGGCCATCGCTGACATCGTCGACAACAGCATCGAGGCCGCGGCGACTGAGGTGTACGTCGACCTAGTGTTCGATGGCGCCGACTCTTGGATTCGGATAGCCGACAACGGTGAGGGGATGGACACCGGCACCATCACGGAGAGTCTGCGGATCGGATCAGACCGCGCCTACGAGGAAGACGACTTGGGGAAGTTCGGCTTCGGTCTGAAGACCGCGTCTATCTCGCAGTGCCGCCGCTTAGTGGTCGCGAGTCGGATCGCCCCGCAGCGGGCCCGCATCGAAGCGCGTGCCTTCGACCTTGATCACATCGAGCGCACCAACAAGTGGGAGATCCTGATCATCGACCCAGAAGATCGCCCCGCGGCGCTCGTCGATCCCCTCCAAGAGACGACCGGCACCGTTGTGTTGTGGCAGGGACTTGACCGCGTCCTGACCTATAAGGATCCGTCCGGGCAGTGGGCGAAGAAGAAGATGTTGGAGCACGCCGACGTCGTGGCGCAGCACCTTGCGATGGTGTTTCACCGGTTCATCAGCGGCAAGGCTCGTGGTCGCCAGGCGGTTGACATCTTCGTGAATGGCTCGCCCGTCGAGCCGTGGGATCCGTTCTGCACCGATGAGCCGGCGACCGACTCGATGGCACCCTCCTACTACCAAGTCGTGTCTGAGGGACATCAAGGAATCGTGTCGCTGCACCCGTACGTCCTACCGGGGCAGGCTGAGTTCTCGGACAGCGCGGCCTGGAACCGTGCCAGCGGCCCGAACAAGTGGAACACCCAACAGGGTCTGTACATCTACCGCGCCGATCGGCTCATCCAGTGGGGCGGCTGGAATCGACTGCGGACCAACGATGAGCACACCAAGCTGGCCCGTGTCGCGCTGGTCTTCTCGACTGACCTAGACGCAGCCTTCGGGATCAATATCTCGAAGGCCATCGTGAAGCTGCCAGCTGACCTGAGGGAGGAGATTCAGCCGGTGATTCGTACGGTTGTCTCGGCAGCCCAAGCGCGCTATCGCAGCAGCGACAAGTTGTCGCGGCCCTCGCCCACCCGTACGACAGTTCCGACCCAGACGATGCCGACGACGGCCACGCCAGGCGCGGTAGGCCCACGGAGCATCGCGACGTCGTACGGCCTCCCCCCCATCGCGCCACCGATCGCCACCCCGCCGCCTGAGTCCCAAGCGCCATCGACGACGGTCACAGCATCGTCGACCACAGCGCGCATGCTCTTGGAGCGAGCCGCTGAGGCGACCGGTCAGGTCGACGCCCTAGCGCGCATCGTGACGGCCCTCAAAGAATTGTCCCCGGAGGTGGCCCATGACCTCGGATGGTGAACGGATCGCGCAGCACTTGCTGCTGGCGCGCGTTCTGATGCGGGAGGGTCGCACGATCGACGAGGCCATCGCGGTCGCCGGAATGCTGATCCCTACCGCCGACCACGAAGGGGTGCGTCGGGCATATGAGCAGCAAACATCAACGACCATCACTGTGGTGGAGCCTGGCGTGTTGGCCGAGGGCGGCCCTCGGGCCTGGTTCCAAGACCACAACCCTGCAGAGGGATACTACTGGCGGCGCCAGCGTGACTTCTTGGCCTACACGCTCAGACGCGCCGACTTCGAAGTCGACAGCTTGGACAAGTCGACGAACCGGATCCTCTCCCACTTGGAGGACCCACGCTCCAAGGATGGCTTTGCCATCCGCGGACTGGTTATCGGACACGTGCAGAGCGGCAAGACTCAGAACTTCTCCGCCCTCATCGCCAAAGCGGCGGACGCCGGATACAAGATCGTCATCGTCTTGTCGGGCCTTCACAACTCGCTTCGCCGTCAAACGCAGATGCGTCTCGAACGCGACCTTGGTCGTGAGCACGTCAATGGCGTCGGTGAGCCGGAGGCCGGCAAGCGGTGGCAATGGATGACGGGCCCGGGGCTATGGGAGGACTTCGCCAAGAGTGGAGTCAATGCCGCGGTGCTGCAGGGCAATGAACAAGTCATCTTGGTCGTCAAGAAGAACAAGAGCCGGTTGGAATGGCTCAACGCCTGGATGGAGAAGCGGGTACCGGACGACGTTGCTGTCTTGGTGATCGACGACGAGGCTGACCAAGCGTCGATTAACACCGGTGGAAACCGCCGAGGTGCGGGCGGCGAGCCGGACCCTGAGGACGAGCTGGACCTCGCAGGGGATGGCCGGGATTTCGAGGGGTACCACCTCTCCGCGGAGGAGGTCAGCCCGACTGCCATCAACAAGAACATCCGCATGCTCATCAATCGGTTCAACAAGTCGGCGTATGTGGCCTACACGGCCACTCCCTTCGCCAACGTCCTCGTCAACCAGGACGCCTACGATGTCGAGGCCGGCGATGACCTGTATCCGCGGCACTTCATCATCAACCTGCCCGACCCGCCGGGCGACCAGTACGTCGGCTCAACTCGACTATTTGGACGTGACGCCATCGCCGGCGAGGTAGGCAGCGGTGATGAGGACGGACTGGATGTCATCGAGTTCGTACCCGACAAGGACATCGCGCTTATCCTCCCGCCCAAAGGAAAGAAGCGCGCCGGGTTTGTGCCGGTAGTGCCGCCAACGCTGCGTCAAGCCTTGGTTGACTACATCCTGGCTTCGGGTGCGCTGCTGCAGCGCTCTGGCAAGGATCAGCCCTGCACGATGCTGATTCATACCGACATGCAGCGGGCTTTGCAGAACCAGCTCGCGCCAGATGTCCAGACCGAACTTGCTGCCATTCGCCAGAATTGGCTTTACGACGCCCAGGAATACCGGCCTAAGCTGGAGCAGCGCTGGAATGACAGCTTCATGCGGGTGACTGCCGGCATCGACATTGGCCGACAGGCGACGTTCGCCGACATCGAGCCATTCGTGGACCGGCTATTGCGTGACGGCATCGCCATCCGGGTGCTGAACTCCGACCACGCCGACGACTTGGACTTCGACGCGGAGCCCACTCTCAAGGCCGTACTGATCGGCGGTAACAAGCTCAGCCGCGGTTTGACGATCGAGGGACTGCTCGTGTCGTTCTATGTCCGCTCGACGCTGTATTACGACACCTTGCTGCAGATGGCGCGGTGGTTCGGTTACCGGGGCCGCTACGTCGACCTGACGCGCCTGTACAGCACCAAGGAGTTGGTGTCGTACTTCCACGACCTGGCCACCGCGGAGGCCGACCTACGCAGCCAGGTGGCTCGGTATGAACGCGACCGGCTGACTCCGACCGACTTCGTAATCCGTGTGCGCAAGCACGCCGTCATGAAAGTCACCCAGCCGAAGAAGATGCAGGACGCGGAGGTGAGCAACCTCAGCTACTCCGGCGAACTGATTCAGACGCTGCGCGTCCCAGACGCCTTAGCGAATGGTCGATTGCCAGGGGTCGGCCAGACGGTTCTACGAGACAACCTGACCGCGGCAAGGGTACTGTTCGCCACGCTTCGAGCCCCTGACGAGCCGGCCAGTCCCAAGCCAAGCTGGTCCAACGTTTCGCCGGCCGCTGTACTGGAGTTCCTGCGTTCATTCTCGGTGCGTGACGAGCGAAAGTTCGACGCAGACTCGCTCATGGACTACATCCAGACGCAGATCAAGGGTGGTGAGTTGGTGCGCTGGCGGGTGCTGCTTGCCTGCGGTACCACTCCGTCAGAAGACCCTCTGT
The DNA here is from genome assembly GCA_029779995.1 of Actinomycetes bacterium. Next base: position 4,215 of record JAKOZM010000013.1, on the reverse strand, counting down.
GGAGCGAGGACCTAGCGGTTCACGGCAGAGCACGCGTGCCACTCATCTCCCGTACCCGGATGAAGCAGGATCCCACCTCGATGGGTGTCGTCACCGACCCGAGCGACGAACTCATCGGGTTGTCTGACGAGGCGCTTGCCTCCGCGGATCAGGTCTACCGTGAGTTCCCCGGTCTTGCCAAGTCCGTGCGTCAGCGCGAGCAGCGGGATCCGGCTGAGGGCGTTCTGATGATCTATCCCATCAGCCCGGCATCCATGCCAGACGGACGAGGGAAGAATCGCCTGCCACTCTTCGGGATGCCGGATGACGTGCCCACGGTCATCCAGTACGCACTGTCGTTCCCGTTCAGCAGGTCAGACGCCACCGTCGAGTACGTGTCGGCCCCCATGTCCGGTCGCCCGTCATGACGCCGGAAGAGTTCCTTGAGGCTTGGGCGACGTTGCCAACGCCGGTTGCCAACTACCAACTCGAAGCGCACGAGCTGGCGCCCGGTAGTGGGGTCTGGGTAGCGCGGGACAACGCTGACCACCAGCACCTGTTGGTGCTTGTCGACGGTCTGAGCGAGCTTGGGCTGGAGGATACGCACGGCTTGAGTGTTTCGATCAGGCGTCACCGGGTGGCTGGCCGGGATGACGCGCCCTACGTCGACCTGTCCTGCCTCGACAGTGGGGCCTTGCAGACATTCGCCACCGTGGCAGCCGACATCGCGACCGCCGTTGTACGAGAGCCCGTCGATCGCAGGACCTCGGCTCTCGCCGCCGCCGTCCGCGAGTGGCGATGGTTCTGGGGCGTCGACCCCAGCGGGCTGTCGGCAACGGACGCCGTCGGCTTGTTCGGTGAGCTGTGGTTCCTGAACCGCTGGGCGAGCCCGAGCGCTGCCTCAGTCCATGCGTGGGAGGGCTCTAACGGCTCTCGACATGACTTCCAGTGGCCGACTATATCCGTCGAGGTCAAAACGACCTCCCGTGCCGGCGCGATAATGCACACCATCCAGCACCTCGACCAGCTCAGTGATCCAGAGACCGGGCAATTGTTCCTGTACAGCCTGCGAATCACGCGGGATGCTTTGGCGGCCAACACTGTGAACCGTTTAGTCGCGGCGGCTCGCAGCGCTCTGAGCGCCGTCCCGGTGAGCCGCAACGAACTCATGGCTAAACTCGCGCAGCGTGGTTACACGCCTGCGGATCGGGGTGAGGGCGACACCGGCTTTCGGGTGATCGATGAGGCGCTCTACCGTGTGGCTGAGGGCTTTCCGAGGCTGACCCTGGAACAGTTTCCAGGGGGCCTGCCAGCGGGCATCGCGAACATCTCATACCAGTTGGATATGGCCGCCTGTGCAGCCTGGCGGACGGACGCGACGGCAGGAAGCTGGACCCCTTGACGGCTTGCTTGCCCCCCACAAGTGTGTTGTCCTGGTCCCCAACATCCGGAGGAGGAAGCGTGTCGACCCAACCGCTGCTCGGCCAGCGTAGTGATGCCCTACGCCTTGCGCCGCACCCCGAGGCGGTGGGTGAAGAGCAACTTGGCGCATGGGCAGCGCAGCAGGTCAAGGCTGGTCGGCCGCTTGCGATCGACTTGTTCTCGGGTGCTGGCGGCCTGAGCGCCGGGATCGAGGCAGCTGGCTGGTCGGTCGCCGCGGCTGTGGACCACAATGCTCCTGCGCTGGAGACCCACCGACACAACTTTCCGGGCCTGGCACTCGACTTGGACCTCGGGGACCAAGACGTTCGGGATGCCTTTGTGGCTCGGTTCAAGGGTATCTCCGTCGATCTTGTCGCAGGCGGACCGCCGTGCCAGCCGTTCAGTCGGGCGGGCCGCAGCAAGATCCGCAGCTTGGTCGAGGCCGGTGTTCGGGACGTCGTGGACGTGCGCAAGGAACTCTGGCGAGCGTTCCTCGAAATTGCCGTCCGTCTGAAGCCGCGCGCGATCCTCATGGAGAACGTGCCCGACATGGGGTTGGGTGACGACTTCCGAGTCATCCGGATCATGGTCGACGAACTTGAGTCGCGCGGCTACGCCACACACGTGAGCATCGCGGATGCATGGAAGTACGGCGTGCCGCAGCACCGCAAGCGGCTGATCCTGCTGGCCCGCAACGACGGGCATGACTTTGCGTGGCCCCAAGAGGCTGGCGACATCACCGACCTGCGGGCTGGAATCGGGGACTTGCCGAGCCTTGCTGGAGGTGTCGGAGGTCGCTCGCTGGCCTACGCGGAGCCGGTCGACCCGTCGCCGTTCCTGAGCCGAATGCGCGAAGGCGCGCCCAGGGATGTGATCCACGATCACATGACGCGGGGCGTTCGCAGTGATGACCTCGAAATCTTCCAGCTCATGGACTCCAAGACCCTGTACTCGGAAATCCCCAAGCATCTGCGTCGTTATACGGCCGACTCGTTCACCGACAAATACAAGAGGTTGGACTGGCGCGAGCTCAGCCGCTCGATCACCGCGCACATCGCCAAGGACGGCTATTGGTACATCCATCCGGAAGAGCATCGGACACTGACAGTCCGTGAAGCGGCACGTATCCAGACGTTCCCTGACCGCTTTCGATTCGCCGGGACGCGCAGCGACGCCTTCCGACAGATCGGCAACGCTGTGCCGCCGCTGCTCGGTGAAGCAGCAGCCACGGCAGTCGCACCGACAGCCGCCGGCGTCGTGCAGGCGCCCCCCCCGTGGCTCGAGGCACGGGAAGCGCTGGCAAAGTGGGGACATGAACAGCGGGACTCTGACCTGTGGTTCATGCTGCCCGGTCCCTCGGTAACACCACCGGTCGCAATGGCGGCGGCCGCGCTGAGCAATGGGAATCACAACCTGACTGAGATCGCCGCAGCGCTGCAGCATCTACGAGGGTTGCCGTACTTCAACACCGAGCAGATCGACAACGCACTGCAGGGCGTGTCCCGAAAGGCCAAGTTGGCGCTGGGGCGTCTGTTGGTGCTGAAGCGGAAGCGGAGCATCTGGATGGCTCCCGATCAGGCGGCGGACCTCGTGCGTCTCAACGAGAGCGAGCGGCGGGTATACGACCTGCTCCGTGACGAGGACGTGCTGCTCCGCTCGCAGGGGGTGCTCAGACTCGCCGCTCGGGTAGCTGGGACGAAGTCGCACGAGACTAACCGCCTGACGGACGGTCGAATGGACCTGGCACGTCTCGTCGGTAGTGGCCCGGATGCGCCGACACGCATGGCGGCAATCCGTCTGCTCGCGTCCACCCGGTGCCGTCCAGAGACTCGCGCCTGCGACGAATGCCCGCTGGCGAAGTGGTGCGTGACGCGTCAGGCCGAACCAGAGCCAGAACTTGAACCGGTCGCCTCCTGAACGACGGCGGCAACCGCTTGGGCAGCCTTGAGGGCATCGCAACGCACTTCGCACTCCCAGCCGCGCAGTACACGCCAACCGTTCGCCTTCAGTTCGTCGGCTGCGCGGACATCGCGGTCGCGGTCGGCCTGCAGCTTGTCCCGCCATTTCGGAGCATTCGGTCCACGAACGTCGGCAGGGCCATGCCAGGGCCCTTGGGCACAGCAACATCCTTCCAGAGGCACCTTTCGGCACCACAGATCGGTTGTCACCTTTCGGTGCAGCAGTTCCCCGCACTTGCCTTGTAGGTGCTTGTTCGGTGTTCGGTATTGACCGAACACCGAACATGCCTTCGGTGCTGGCACCAGAGACGTTGCGTTGGGGCAGATCCGAGCGGTGCACAATGCCGTCGCTCGTGACATCGGACTACATGTCGAACTGTGGTTCGGCAGGCGACGGACGCAGACTCTCGCATGGGTCCGCAGCGCCGGCGCCGCGGGCCTCGTCATCGATGACATCGACCTGGTCGCCGAGTTACTCAGCGATGCGAGCCGCCGTAGCTGATGCAACTTCGGGGCGGTGATGCGGGAGCCGGTCGGGCGGCACGGCATACCCTCGCGTGGTGAACCGCGCAGACCTGACCGCAGCCGAACAACGCGTCCTGGACGCGCTCGACACCGCCGAGCTCGTTCACCACCTCGTCGATCTCGTCCGCGTGCCGAGCGTCACCGGCACCGACGCCGAGAGCGACCTGCAGCACCGCTCCGCGCGCGAGCTGACCGAGGCAGGGCTCGACGTCGACCTGTGGACCCTCGACCTCGACGACCTGCGCGCCGATCCCGACTTCCCCGGGACCGAGGCGGAGCGGCTCGAGGGGTATGGCCTGGTCGGCACGACCCCGGGCGACGGCATACCGGG